>JAUXWB010000544.1 GCA_030684475.1 Reyranella sp.
TGAGCTTGCGGGCGATGCTGGAAAAGAGCCCCGACGCTGACCTGCTGCGCGAGATGATTGGATTTGCCAGCCAGCGGCTGATGGAGCTGGAGGTCGGCGCCCTGGCGGGCGCGCCCTACGGCGAGAAGAACGCCGAGCGCCTGGCGCAACGCAATGGCTACCGCGAGCGAGACTGGGAGACGCGTGCGGGGACCGTCGAGCTGAAGATTCCCAAGCTTCGCAGGGGCAGCTACTTCCCGACGTTTCTGGAGCCGCGCAGGATGGCCGAGAAGGCGCTCACCGCGGTGATCCAGGAGGCCTACATCCAGGGCATCTCGACGCGCTCGGTGGATGACCTGGTGCAGGCCATGGGCGGCAGCGGGATCTCACGCAGTCAGGTATCGCGGCTCTGTGAAGAGATCGACGAGCGCGTTCACGCGTTTCTGGACCGCCCCATCGAAGGCGACTGGCCGTACCTGTGGGTCGACGCGACCTACGTGAAGGTGCGCCAGGCCGGTCGCATCGTTTCGGTCGCCGTGATCGTCGCCGTCGGCGTCAACGCTGACGGCCGCCGCGAGATCCTGGGCATGGACATCGGCCCTTCGGAGGCCGAGATCTTCTGGAAGGACTTCCTGCGCAAGCTCACACGTCGCGGCCTGCGCGGCGTCAAGCTCGTGATCTCCGACAGCCATGAGGGAATCAAGGCAGCGGTCTCGAAGGTGCTGACAGCCACATGGCAGCGCTGCCGCGTGCACTTCATGCGCAACGTCCTGGCGCACGCCGGCAAGAGCGGTCGTCGAGTCGTGTCCGCCTTCATCGCCACCGCCTTCGCGCAGAACGATGCTCAGGCCGCGCGCAAGCAATGGCGCAGCGTCGCCGATCAGCTCCGTAGCAACGTGCCCAAACTTGCCGCCTTGATGGACCAGGCCGAGCCCGACGTCCTGGCGTACATGACCTTCCCTGCAGCGCATCGCGTGAAGCTGCACAGCACCAACCCGCTAGAGCGGCTCAACGGCGAGATCAAACGGCGCACCGAGGTGGTGGGGATCTTCCCCAACGAAGCCGCCATCCAGCGACTCGTCGGCGCGATCCTGCTCGAGCAAAACGACGAGTGGTGCGTGCAGCGATCCCGCTACATGACCCGCGAGACGATCAGCGAAATGGTCGACACCCCTGTCATCAGCCTGCCGGCTGTGGCAGCCTGATCAGCGAAATCCCAACCAGACCAGCCCTCCCTCAGACCGAGGAGCTACACCACGTCCGGGGACACGATCGCGCAGGGTTCTGTCGGAGCAGAGTCCCTCCTGCACACCTCTGATCCCGTAGCAGCGGCTCTGCCCCGACAGCGCCGCTCGAAGACCTATGCAGCCCGTTTCAAACCCGGGAAGTGCGGCACGTCGTCATGCGGGATCGATTCGTGGTCGAACACGCGCTGGCCGCTGGAATGCACGGCATCTACATGCCGGCCGGAGCGGCATCGCGGGTCCGGGAGAAAAGCCAGGAGCCTGGGCACAGAGGTCTTGCTTCTGAAAGCCGGGCGGCTGCGCATACAGCTACCGCCTGGCTGGGTCATTCCGGTC
>JAUXWB010000547.1 GCA_030684475.1 Reyranella sp.
GGAATCCGGCCGCATCGCCAGCGGATCAAGGAAGGCGTCGTCGACGCGGCGGTAGATGACGTCGACCCGCTGCGGCCCGCGCGGCGTGCGCATGTAGACGCGGCCCTCGTCGACGAACAGGTCGGCGCCCTCGCACAGGTCGATGCCCATCTCGTCGGCCAGGAAGGCATGCTCGAAATAGGCGCTGTTGAAGTGGCCCGGCGTCAGCAGCACCACCGTGGGCTCGGCGTCGTCGCTGAACGACACCGACCGCAAGGTCGCCAGCAGCTCCTCCGAATAGTCGGCGACCGGCAGCACGCGCATGGCCGAGAACAGCTCGGGCGCGAGGCGCATCATGACCTCGCGGTTCTCCAGCACGTAGGAGACGCCCGACGGCGTGCGGACGTTGTCCTCGAGAACGTAGAAGTCCTTTTCGCCGACCCGCACCAGATCGATGCCGGCGATGTGCGCGTGCACGCCGCCGGGCAGCGCCAGGCCCTGCGCCATCGCCACGAATTCGCCGTTCATCAGGATCTGGGTCTCGGGGATCACGCCGGCGCGGCAGATTTCGCGCGGCCCGTAGGCGTCGACCAGAAAGGCGTTGAGCGCCTTTACGCGCTGCACCAGGCCCTTGTGCAGGTATTGCCACTCGTCCCAGGCGATGACCCGCGGAATGATGTCGAAGGGAATCGTCGCCTCATGGCCGTCGACCGCGCCGTAGGCGCCGAAGGTGATGCCGTGGCGGCGATAGAACAGGTCGACCTCGTGGCGCGTCGCCGCCACCCGCTCGGGCGACGTGCGCGCGAGCCAGTCCGCGACGCCGCGGTAGGGCGCGCGGATCGAGTCCCCGGTTGCCGAACCCGTCTGCCCGGAGTTCATTTCGTCAAATGCCTTGGCGGCCATCCGGCGTTTCACCCCCTGTCGAATCACCTTATAAGCAATCCCCAGGCCAACAAGTAGGGGCCAACAAAGTGACCCCTCGCGGAGGAACGCGTGAAGCAGGTGCTGATCGACAGCTACGGAACGCCCTGGGACGTCGCGCGCTGCGCCGAGGTGCCGGACGTCGGCGATCCCGGTCCCGATGAAGTCGTCTTCGACGTCCTGGCCTTTCCCATCAATCCCGCCGACATGTGGTTCTGCAGGGGGAGCTATCGCCTCAAGCCGCCGCTGCCCGCCACGCCCGGCGCCGAATGCGTCGGCCGCGTCACGTCCGTCGGGTCCGCCGTGAAGCACGTCGCGAAGGGCGACCTCGTGATCAACCTGCAGCGCGAGAACTGGACGCAGCGCCGCCGCGTGAAGGGCGACGACGCCATCCCGCTGCCCCCGGGCATCGATCTGCGACAGGCCGCCATGGTCCGCATCAATCCGCCCACCGCGCAGCTCATGCTGTCCGATTTCGTCGACCTCGCGCCGTGCGACTGGGTGATCCAGAACGTCGCCAATTCGGCGGTCGGCCGGCTGCTGATCGTGCTGGCCAGGCAACGCGGCCTGCGCACCGTCAACGTCGTGCGTCGCGCCGGGCTCGCCGACGAGCTGAAGACGCTGGGCGCCGACATCGTGATCGCGGACGGCGACGACCTCGCGGCCCGGGTCGCGGTGGTCACCGGCGATGCCGCGATCAGGCTCGGCGTCGAGGCGATCGGCGGCGCCGCCACGGGGCGCATCGTCGACTGCGTCGCCACCGACGGCACCGTGGTCCATTACGGCTCGATGAGCGGCGATGATCCGAAAGTCACGCGCAGCAACTTCATTTATCGCGGCGTAAAACTCACCGGCTTCATGCTGGGCCGCGGGCTGGCCAAACGCACGCCCGAGAAGATCCGCGCGATCTACGCCGATCTCGCGGGCCAGGTCATGGCCGGCAAGCTCAGCGCGCCGGTGGACACGGTCTATCCGATCGACAGGATCAAGGAGGCGCTGGCGCATGCCGACAAGGGCGGGCGCAACGGCAAGATTTTGGTCGCGCCCAACGGCGCCATCTAGATTCTTCTGCTCCTCTCCCCCGATAGGGGGAGAGGAACATGAAAAAGCGATTCCATCTCAATTGGAAAGATTCCAAGTGGGCGGTTTGAACGAAGGAGAGAAGAGATGAGTTCCGACGTCGCGGACATCGAGAAGGTGCTGAAAGTCTATTTCGACGGCCTCCATGAGGGCGACACGAAGAAGCTCGGCGAGGCGTTCCATCCCGCCTCGCATCTCTATGCTGCCGACGACAAGGGCAAGGCCGCCGACATGCCGCGTGCCGACTGGTTCAAGATGGTGGAAAGCCGTCCGTCGGCCAAATCCAAGGGCAGCCCGCGCGCCGATCGCATCGTGTCGATCGACTTTTCCGGCCCGGCCACGGCCTTCGCCAAGGTCGAATGCCAGATCCCGCCGCGCTATTTCACGGACTACCTGACCTTGCTGAAGGTCGACGGCCGCTGGCAGGTCATCGCCAAGGCCTACCACACGGTGACGCGCGAGGACTGAGCGAACGCTTCTCCTCCCCCATTCACATGGGGGAGGTGGCGCGAAGCGACGGAGGGGGAAAGCCCCAAAGGAGATTTCTGAAATTCTCCGATCTGAAATCGGTGGGCAGTCTTGCTGTGTAGCCTGCCCTCTCCGCCCACGAAGTGGGAGGAGAGGAAGGGGACCCGCGTGAGGCGCTGAGTCGTGCATCGGGGGAGCATCGCACTTCGGCTCTTCTACTCGGCGTTGATTCCACGCTAGGGTCCCACTCCGCAACGATGGATCGGCTGCCGATCGTGACGAATCCCTTCTTCGACCATCCGATCCTGAATTCGCCTTACCAATGCCCCCAGAAGCACTGGGAGCTGGATCTGTCGGGACAGCCGACCCAGAAGATCATCGACCGTCGGCGCGCCGCCGATTTCATCACGCCGATCCCCAAGCCGAAGAAACGCAAGGCCGCCGGCAAGCAGAAGGAGATCGTGTTCGACGAGGGCAAGGGCCTCTCGACCGAGAAGCAGCAATACGACCTCACGGTGATCATCAACGAGGTGCGCGGCCAGGTGGACAGCTGGCGTGCCCTGCCCAATCCCAACCAGTGGCAGGTCACGCCCGAGACCGCGCGGCTGCTCGCCCACTGGCGGCATCACGAATTCTCAGGTGTCCGCCCCTTCTTCTGTCAGATCGAGGCCGTAGAAACGGCGATCTGGCTGACCGAGGTCGCCCCTCAATCCCGCAACGGCAAGCGCCTCCTCGACCATCTCGAGTCGGCCAACAAGGATTCCAATCCCGAGCTGACGCGGCTTGCGCTGAAGCTGGCCACTGGCGCGGGCAAGACCACCGTAATGGCGATGCTGATCGCCTGGCAGACCATCAATGCGGTGCGGCATCCGGGCAGCAGGAATTTCACGCGCGGCTTCCTGGTCTGCACCCCCGGCCTCACCATCAAGGACCGGCTGCGCGTCCTGCAGCCCAACGACCCTGACAGCTACTATGCCAGCCGTGAACTCGTGCCCGGCGATATGCTGGACGACCTGAACCGGGCCAAGATCGTCATCACCAACTATCACGCCTTCATGCGGCGCGAGCGCATCGATCTGTCCAAGGGCGGGCGGCAACTTCTGAAAGGTCGCCTTGGCGACGAACTGAACACACTGGAGACCGAAGGCCAGATGCTCCAGCGCGTCATGCCCGATCTGATGGGCCTGAAGAACATTCTCGCGCTGAACGACGAGGCGCATCACTGCTACCGCGAGAAGCCCAAGGAGGAAGACGACGACGACCTGAAAGGCGACGAGCGGAAGGAAGCCGAGAAGAACAACGAAGCCGCGCGCCTCTGGATCTCCGGCCTCGAAGCCGTGAACCGCAAGCTCGGCCTCCACCGCGTCTTCGATCTTTCGGCCACGCCGTTCTTCCTGCGCGGCTCGGGCTATGCCGAGGGCACGCTGTTCCCCTGGACGATGAGCGACTTCTCGCTGATGGATGCCATCGAGTGCGGCATCGTCAAGCTGCCGCGCGTGCCGGTGGCCGAGAACATCGCCGGCGACGAAATGCCGATGTTCCGGAACCTGTGGGAGAACATCCGCAAGGACATGCCAAAGAAGGGGCGCGGGGCCAGTAAAGTAAGTGGCGGCGGCGATCTCGACCCGCTCAAGCTGCCGCTGCGCCTGCAGACGGCGCTGTCCGCGCTCTACGGCCACTACGAAAAGACGTTCGACCTATGGACTGCGAAGGGCATCAAGACGCCGCCCTGCTTCATCATCGTCTGCCAGAACACGGCCATCTCCAAACTCGTGTACGATTACGTCTCGGGCTTTCATCGCAAACAGGCGGACGACACGACGGTTCTCGAGCACGGTCGCCTGAAGCTGTTTCAGAACTTCGACGAAACGACCGGCAACCCCTTGCCGCGACCCAACACGCTGCTGATCGACAGCGAACAGCTCGAAGCGGGCGATGCGCTCGACGACCGGTTCCGCAGCATGGCGGCGGACGAGATCGAGCGCTTTCGCCGCGAGATCGTCGAGCGCACCGGCGACCCCCGGGCCGGCGACAACATCACCGACCAGGAGTTGCTGCGCGAGGTCATGAACACGGTCGGTAAGCCGGGCCAGCTCGGCGGCTCGATCCGCTGCGTGGTCTCCGTTTCCATGCTGACCGAGGGCTGGGATGCCAACACCGTGACGCACGTGCTGGGCGTCCGCGCCTTCGGCACCCAGCTCCTGTGCGAACAGGTCATCGGCCGCGCGCTCCGGCGGCAATCCTACGAGTTGAACGATGAGAATCTGTTCGACGTCGAATATGCCGACGTTTTTGGCATCCCCTTCGACTTCACCGCCCGGCCCGTCGTGGCGCCGCCGCAGGCGCCGCGCGAGACCGTCCAGGTGCGGGCGGTCAGCCCCGAGCGCGACGCGCTCGAAATCCGCTTCCCGCGCGTCGAGGGCTATCGAGTCGAGCAGCCTGAAGAGAGGCTGGAAGCCTCCTTCAACGACGAATCGACCCTGGTCCTGACGCCCGACCTTGTCGGGCCGTCCATCACCCGCAATTCAGGCATCATCGGCGAAGGCGCCGACATGAACCTCGCGCATCTGGGCGACATTCGACCCTCGACGCTGCTCTACAACCTCACGCACCGGCTGGTCTATTTCCACTGGCGCGATCCCGGTGGCGAGCCGGAGCTCAACCGCTTCGGCCAGCTCAAGCGCATCGCCCGCCAGTGGCTCGACGGCCACCTCGAATGCAAGGGCGACACCTACCCGGCGCAGCTCATGTACCAGGAGCTGGCCGACATGGCCTGCAACAGGATCACCGCCGCCATCACGCGGCGCTTCCTCGGCGAGAAGCCGATCAAGGTCCTGCTTGATCCCTACAATCCCGGCGGCTCGACCCGGCATGTGCGCTTCAACACTTCGAAGCTAGACCGCTGGGAGACCAGTTCCAAATCCTGCCATGTCAACTGGGTGGTGCTGGACAGCGACTGGGAGGCCGAGTTCTGTCGCGTGGCCGAACGACATCCGAAGGTGCGCGCCTATGTGAAGAATCATGGCCTCGGCTTCGAGGTGCCCTACCGCTTCGGCTCCGGGATGCGACGCTACCGCCCCGACTTCATCGTCCGCGTCGACGATGGACGCGGCGACGACGATCTCTTGAACCTCGTGGTCGAGATCAAGGGCTATCGCGGCGAGGACGCCAAGGAGAAGAAGTCCACCATGGACACCTACTGGGTGCCGGGCGTGAACCATCTCGGCAGCCACGGCCGTTGGGCCTTCGCCGAATTCACCGACCTCTACGTGATCGAAGCCGACTTCAAGGCCAAGGTCGAAAGTGAATTCGACAAGATGATTGCCTCAACCACAGCGCCATCGGCGACCGGGACCAACTAATTATGGCCAAGAAGACCGCTACCCCGAAATCCGTCGAATCCCTGAAGCACGACGAGGCGAAGCGGAAGAACATCCCTTCGGCGGAGCATCAATCTATCCTCGAAGAGCATCAGCAGAACCCGATAAAGGTTCGCTATCCACGCAACACCGATCTCGACCCGCAGCTCGTCTGGCGCGGCAAGGACGAGCAGGACTGGAGCGACCTCGTCGTCCAGGCGCCGCCTCTCTACATCCAAGAGAAGGTGCATCCCAAGGTACTGATCGATGATCTGCTGCGCTCCACCAAGGAGCGTGCACATGAGGCGGGCGATCTGACGCCCGACCTGTTTGCCGATTTCAACGGCATTCCGAAGGGGGCCGACAAGACCGAGTTCTATCAGCACGACCAGAACTGGTCGAACCGCATGATCCTGGGTGACTCGTTGCAGGTGATGGCAAGCTTGGCTGAGCGCGAGGGGCTGCGCGGCAAGGTACAGTGCATTTATTTCGACCCGCCCTACGGCATCAAGTTCAACAGTAATTTCCAGTGGTCAACCACTAGCCGCGATGTGAAGGACGGCAATGCCGGCCACATCACGCGTGAACCCGAGCAGGTCAAAGCCTTCCGCGATACTTGGCGCGACGGGATTCACAGCTATCTTACTTATCTGCGCGATCGCTTGACCGTCGCACGCGATCTCCTCACCGAGTCCGGCTCAATTTTTGTACAGATTGGCGATGAGAATGTTCATCGCGTGCGAGCGGTTCTGGATGAGGTGTTTGGGGACAGTAACAACGTTGCGACAATCAATTTTCAGAAGACCGGATCAACCGATCAGTCTCTCGTTCCGCAAACAGTCGACTACTTGCTCGTTTTTGCGAAGAACATTGGAAAAGTGAAATATCGACAACTCTACCTAGACCGCGCTCGTGGAACGCTTGCGTTGGAACGGTACGACACAATTCTAGAAGACAATGGATCCATTCGACCAATTACACGTGATGAAGTCGCGGCTAATGAAATCGTCGGAGGGGTTCGTTCTCAACTTACTTCTTTGACGAGCGCACGCCCTGCTGGCGACGGTGACTTGCGTGAATTCTCTTTCAATGGCGTGTCTTATTCTCCCGGTTCGGGAACCTTCAAGAGTGACTTACAGGGCTTGCAGCGCCTTGCTGAAGCCGGTCGTGCTCGACCTGCTGGTCGCACTCTCCGCTATCTGCGCCGCGTAGATGATTTTCCGGTAGTACCAGTGAATGACAGGTGGGAGTCAGTTCAACTTGGAACGGGCCTCACGTATGTCGTTCAGACAAGCATCAAGGTTATCGAACGCTGCGTTCTCATGGCTACTGACCCCGGCGACCTTGTGCTTGATCCGACCTGCGGCTCTGGCACCACTGCCACGGTCGCCGAGCAATGGGGCCGTCGTTGGATCACGATTGATACCTCACGCGTGGCACTGGCGTTGGCGCGCGCGAGAATTATGGGCGCGCGTTATCCCTATTACTTGTTAGCCGATTCCCGAGAAGGCCAGCTTAGGGAAGCCGAAGTCAGCCGGACCACTCCCAGTTCGCAGCCCGTGCAGGGGAACATCCGTCACGGCTTCGTATATGAGCGCGTGCCGCACATAATGCTCAGTTCCATCGCCAACAACGCCGAGATCGACGTCATCTGGGATCAATGGCAAGCGAAGCTGGAGCCTTTGCGCGAGAAACTTAATGCTACGCTCAAGAAAACTTGGCCGGAATGGGGGATTCCGCGCGAGGCAGAAGCCACGTGGCCGGACGCTTCAAAGAAGCTGCACGCCGATTGGTGGCAGGCCCGAATTGCGCGCCAGCGGGAGATCGACAAATCGATCGCCGCAAAGGCAGAGGCCGAGTATCTCTACGACAAGCCCTACGACGACAAGAAGAAGGTCCGTGTTGCTGGCCCCTTCACTGTCGAAAGCCTCAGCCCTCACCGCGTGCTGGGTGTGGACGAGAACGATGAATTGATCGACGGCCTCAAGGAGGACGGCGCCGAGTACCAGGCGAAGCAGTCCTTCCCCCAGATGATCCTGGAAAACCTCAAGACCGCCGGCGTGCAGCAGGCGCACAAGGAGGACAAGATCATCTTCACCGCGCTGACCCCGTGGCCCGGTGATCTGGTCTGTGGCGAAGGGCGCTACCTTGAGGGCGGCACCGAGAAACGCGCTGCCATCTTCATCGGCCCCGAATTCGGCACCGTGCAGCGCGCCGATCTCGTGGCCGCCGCCCGCGAGGCGGGGGATGCGGCATTCGACGTGCTGATCGCCTGCGCCTTCAACTACGAGGCGCACACCACGGAGTTCAGCAAGCTCGGCCGCATCCCGGTCCTCAAGGCGCGCATGAACGCCGATCTGCACATGGCCGAGGACCTCAAGAACACCGGCAAGGGCAATCTCTTCGTCATTTTCGGCGAACCGGACATCGATCTGATCCCGGAGAAGGACGGCAAGCTGCGCGTGAAGGTGAACGGCGTGGACGTTTTCAAGCCGCAGACCGGCGAGGTGGTGAGCCATGGTGCCGACGGTATCGCCTGCTGGTTCATCGACACCGACTACAACGAAGAGAGCTTCTTCGTCCGCCACGCCTACTTCCTGGGGGCGAACGATCCCTACGGTGCCCTCAAGACGACGCTGAAAGCCGAGATCGATCCGGAGGCCTGGGCGACGCTGAACAGCGACACGTCCCGGCCGTTCGAGAAACCGAAGACCGGACGTATCGCCGTGAAGGTCATCAATCACCTGGGAGACGAGGTGATGAAGGTCTTCAGGGTGTAGAGCCACCTATGACTGTCCTTCTTCTGCGCGGTGCCCGGCACTACGAGGCTGGCAGGGCTTACGGTGCGGGTCGACTGCGGCCCGGTGCGAGCCTTCGGGTCAAGTGGGAGTCTCAAAACATTCATGATCCAAACGCCATTGTTGTCTTCCTAGCCTCCTCAGGCGAAAAGCTTGGTTACATTTCGAGAAAGATTGCTCCCAGGTACAAGGACGCTCTACGAGCGCGTGCAATTGCCAGTGCACAGATCGCGAAGATCCGTAAGGGAAAGCATGGCTCCGCCGATTTGTTGATCTACGTTCGACTTGGGATGACCAGATCAGGAGTCAAATCCAGTGGCGGCGTCGTCGAGGAATTGCAGCCCGGGCTGAGGCTCGTTATCGGTGCGCTTCCCACGGATGGTGGTGTCTATGAAATTGAAAACTCTCGAACTGGTCGAAGATATATCGGCTCGTCCGCTTCGGTGCGGCATCGTGTGAGGCAGCATTTTTCCGATGCTTCCATTGGAGCGCACCATAACGCACTTTTTCAGAGCGATTTTAGGGCGCAAGAAGGCAAGGGTTTCGTTGCCCGCGCTCTTGTTGTTGCCGATGCGGCTGCCAAAAGGGCGACCGAAGAAGAAGCTTGGATTAAGCGGGCACTTTTAGCGGGCCGCTCCCTGTACAACATGACCAGTGATGGACAGGGCCGTCAACACTGGTCAAACGCAACGCCCGATGCTCCGCCCATTTCAGATTGGCTTGGCTCACGATACCGCCACAGGCGGGGTCCTGATCGACGTCCGGCCACAGGTGAAAATCCAGCCTCCTACACGAGCCCCAGTGAGCCTCGCCCGTCCCCAATGACACCTCCTGACGTTGCGAGAGCCGAGTTTGCCGCTCTACTCCGAAAACTCGGGCAAGACGGCAACCAGCGCCCTAAATCGTCCTTGTGGGGTCGAGTCGTCGCCTGGCTTTGGCCATAAGTGCCATGGAATTCCGGATCGCCGACACCTTCACCGACAGCCTTGGCCGGCTGGCCGTCGACGAGCAGAAGGCGGTCAAGACGACGGCGTTCGATCTGCAGGTCAATCCGGCCCATCCAAGTTTGCAGTTCCACAAGCTCGACCGGCCGAAGGATCCCAACTTCGCGTCGGTACGCGTGAGCAAGGACATCCGCATCATCGTGCACCGGACGAGCGGCAGCTTGCTGCTGTGCTACGTCGATCATCACGACGAGGCCTACCGGTGGGCGGAACGGCGGCGGATCGAGACGCATCCGAAGACGGGCGCCGCCCAACTCGTGGAAGTTCGCGAAACCGTGAAGGAGATCGCGGTTCCGAAGTACGTCGAGGTCGAACAGCCGTCGGCGGCGAGGGCGATGTCTCTGCTGTTCGCCCAATTCGACGACGACCGGCTGCTGGGTTACGGCGTTCCGCCGGAGTGGCTGGCCGACGTGAAGGGCGCGACCGAAGACTCGCTGCTCGAGCTGGCGGATCATCTCCCTGCCGAGGCGGCCGAGGCGCTGCTGGAGCTGGCGACCGGTGGAACGCCGATTGAGTTCAAGGCGCCACCGGCCGGCATCGACCCCTTCAATCATCCCGACGCGCAGCGCCGCTTTCGCACCATGCACGACGGGCAGGAGCTGCAGCGCGCGCTCGATTATCCGTGGGAAAAGTGGACGGTGTTCCTGCATCCCGCCCAGGAACAGCTCGTGCGAACGGCGTTTAACGGTCCGGCGCGGGTGTCAGGCTCCGCTGGCACCGGCAAGACCATCGTGGCGCTGCACCGGGCGGCGTGGCTGGCGCGCGGCAATCGCAACGCGCGGGTGTTGCTGGCGACCTTCTCCGATCCGCTCGCGAACGCGCTTCAGACAAGGCTGCGGCGGTTGCTGGGCGACGAGCCCAGGCTGGGCGAGCGGATGGATGTGCGGTCGCTCGATGCCATCGGTTTGCGGCTCTACAAGGCGCACCTCGGCGATCCGAAGCTGGCGAGCCGCGAAGACATTCGTACAGCGCTCAAGGCGGCCTCGGACGCCGTCCTCGGGCACAAGTTCGGCGCCCATTTCCTGCTGACCGAATGGGAACAGGTGGTCGATGCCTGGCAACTCGACGGTTGGGAGGCCTATCGCGACGTGGCGCGGCTCGGGCGCAAGACGCGGTTGCCGGAAGCGCAGCGCAAGGTGCTGTGGTCGATCTTCGACAAAGTACGTGCCGCGCTTGCCGCAAGCGGCCTGACCACGCGGGCGCAGATGTTCACTACCCTGGCAGCGGCGCTTGGGAAGGCGGGCAAGACGCCGTTCGAGTTCATCGTGATCGACGAGGCGCAGGACCTTTCCGTGGCGCAGCTCCGCTTCCTTGCCGCAATGGGTAGCGGTCGGAAGGACGCGTTGTTCTTCGCCGGCGACCTCGGCCAGCGCATCTTCCAGCTTCCCTTCTCGTGGAAGGCGCTCGGGGTCGATATCCGCGGCCGCTCGCGCACGCTCAAGGTCAACTACCGCACGTCGCACCAGATCCGCACGCAGGCCGATCGCCTGCTGGGGCCGGTCGTGTCCGACGTGGACGGCAATGACGAGGACCGCAAGCACACGGTGTCAGTGTTCAACGGGCCGCCGCCGGTCGTGCGAGCAGTGAAAGACGAGGCGGCGGAAAGCCAGGCGGTTGCCGCCTGGATCGGCGAGCAGATCACGGCCGGGATTCTGCCGCATGAGTTCGGGGTGTTCGTGCGCTCCGAGGCCCAGCTCGATCGGGCCCGGGCGGCGCTGGGGGCAGCCGGCCTGCCGTTCAAGGTGCTGGACGACAGGGTCGAAACGGCGAGCGGCCTTGTGTCGATCAGCACCATGCATCTCGCCAAGGGGCTCGAGTTCCGCGCTGTCGTCGTGATGGCCTGCGACGACGAGGTGATCCCGCTGCAGGCCCGCATCGAGGCGGTCGGCGACGATGCCGACCTGCAGGAGGTCTACGACACCGAGCGGCATCTTCTCTACGTCGCCTGCACCCGAGCTCGGGATCATCTGCTGGTGACCGGCGTCGATCCGGTGTCGGAGTTCCTCGACGATTTGTCGCCTTCAAGCAAAATGTGAGCCCCAGCCCTGCAAACGCCAATTTGCAAGTTTGACAGTACTTTCGGCGGAGTGGGCGAGCTGAGGCCGTTCTGAAGGACCACTGAGTCAGAAGTGGATCGCCGTTTGATGCACGTCCGGCCGATAGCCGGCGCGAAGGGCCTCGACGATGGGCCGGGGCGTCAGGACCGTGACCGCTTCATCGGGCGCGAGGTCGGTGGGCGGACCGTAGCCCGCCAGGGACCACGGCTGCACGGCGCCGTCCCACTTGAGGAAAGGCGTGCCGCCCGCTGCGACCATCACCCCATCGGGCAGGCCGGCGAGCGGCGCGTCGAAGGTGATCTTGCCACGTCGTCTCTCGATCCGCTCCGCATGAATGGCGCGATCCATGTCGGCCGCCCGCACGCGCTCGCCGGAGCGGCCCGCGCCGCTGGCCCAGTCCTCGACGAAGCGGCGGAAGGCCTCCCGGCGGCACTCGGCGCAGGGGCGGTGGCCGGCCGCCAGGGCCGTCGCCTCGTCGAGAAAGAACAGCTCGGTGTAGTAGCCGGGCCGCATGAGTTGCCGGCGCCGCCCGCCGAACGACAGCCGGCAACTCAACCACGCTCTCGTCGTCCAGCGGCGACGGCTGAGGGTGCGGTGGGCGTCGTGCAGGCAGCCGCGGTTGCCCATCAGGGTCCCGCGCGCTTCGGAGGAGACGATCTCGCCGAACGGCGTCACGCGGTT
>JAUXWB010000316.1 GCA_030684475.1 Reyranella sp.
CTTTTCGGCGGCTTCCAGGGTGAAGTGCTTGGCGGTGCGGATGTCGATCTCGTTGTCGACCAGCATCCACTGCACGGCCTGACGGTTGGCGAGCTTCTCGCCGAAGGTCGAGCGCATCTTGGCCCATTCGATCGCCATCTCGTGGGCGGCGATGGCGACGCCGATGCAGCCCGCGGCGTAGGGGATGCGCTGGCGCGTCAGGCGGTCGTTGGCGACGGCGAAGCCCTTGTTCACCTCGCCCAGCACCTGGTGATCGGAGACCCAGCAATCCTTGAACTCGAGCTCGGTCGCGTAGTGCGAGGAGCGCAGCGTGTGCACGACGCGGCGCACATGAAAACCCGGCGTGTCGGAATCGATGATGAAGCAGGTGATGCCGGCGCGGCCCTTGGAGGCGTCGGTGCGGGCAAACACGATGCCGTACTGCGCGCGGTCGGCATTGGAGATGAAGATCTTGGCGCCGTTCAGTACCCAGCCATTGTCCTTGCGCTCCGCCCGGGTCTGGATGGCGCGCGCCGGATCGCTGCCGCCCGACGGCTCGGTGAGGCCGAAGAAGGCCTTCTTCTCGCCGCGCAGTGTTGGATAGAGGTAGCGTTCTTTCTGGTCCTCGTTGGCCTCGAAGATCTGCGCCAGGCCCGCGCCGCCGAAGGTGCCGTAGCAGGGCACGTAGAGACCGGCGCGATGCTGCGCCATCTCGATGGCCAGCAGCACGCGGGTCACGATGTCGATGTCGGGGCCGCCGTATTCCTTCGGAATGTCGATGCCGAACAGGCCCATCGCCTTGGTCTTCTCGACCAGTCGGGCGTGATCGGCGGGGTCGAGTTCCGCGGCGTCGGGATCGAGCTTGGCCTCGAGTGGGATGATCTCTTCCCGCACAAAGCGACGGACCTGGTCGATCAGCAGTTGTTGTTCTTCGCTGGGCTCGAAATCCATTTCTCTCTCTCAGGCCGGGCTCAATCGTCCAAGCGGTGGCGGGTTTCTGGCGTTGTCGGGCGGCAACTCGCCGTGGTCGGCCTTGTGGACCATCAGCAGCTCGAACCAGCGCGAGCGATACTGCATGTTCACTTCGACGCGGAACTGCCGGCCCGGGCCGCGCTCCTCGGCTTCGCGTGTGAGCTCGCTGCGCAGGCCGAAGGGCGAGCGGCCGCCGGCCTGACCGATATAGAGGATGGCGCCTTCGGCATCGGCGATCTGGTAGACGCCGAGCTGGCCCGGCAGCCGCGCAGCTTCCGCCGGCGTCAGCGGCTTCCACGGCTTGTCGAGGCGGAGCCGGACCGGCATGGGCTACTTGCCTTCCTTACTTTCCGCTGAACTTGGCGGTGCGCTTTTCCAGCCGCGCCTTCATGCCTTCCTGCGCGTCCTGGCTCTGCATCGCCGCGCGGACAGCCGCATCCACGTCGTCGTGGGGGATGGCGTCGCGGAACTCGAGTTGACGCACGGTCAGCGCCTTCATGGCCTTGAGCGATAGCGGCGCGTTGGCGGCCAATCGATCGATCACCTTCGTCGCCTCGGCTTCGAGCTCGGCGGCCGGCACGCAGCGGGCGATCAGGCCCAGCGCATGAAGCTTGGTCGAGGGCAGGGGGTCGCCCAGCAGCAGCATCTCGCGTGTCGTCACCGGACCCAGCACTTCCATCAGCTTCTTGGCCAGGAACCAGTTGGGTGCGAGCCCGACCTGGGCAAGCGACATGCCGAAGCGCGCCTTATGGCTCGCCACCACGAGATCGCAATGCAGCGCCAGTTCGTTGCCGCCGGCGATGGCGTCGCCGTGCACCACGGCCACGACCGGCAGCGGGCAGAGTTCGATGGCGCGCAGCATGATCTCGATGCCGCTCGCCTGGCCGGCGCCGGCGCTCTTGCTGCGCTCGGCCATGTCGAGGCCGGCGCAGAACACGTCGCCCTTGCCGCGGATCACCAATACGCGGTCCTCTGCCGCGACCGGCGCCTGAAGTGCCTCGATCATGTTGCCCAACAGCTCACTGTCGAGCGCGTTCTTCTTCTCCGGCCGGTTCATCCAGACGGTTCTGACCGGGCCGTTCTTCTCGATGATGACCTTGCCCATGCTGCCTCCTGGCTCGCATCAGTTGTAGCGGGCCGGGACGGCGAGGCAAAGGCGGCGAAGTTACATGAACAGCTTTTCCGCTTTGCGGTCGGTGTAGAGGCCGGCCACGAACTCGGCATAGCCGTTGTAGAGCAGGGTCGGGATGCGGGCGTTGCTGCCCAGCGGCTTTTCGGTCGCCTGGCTCCAGCGCGGATGGGCCACGGCCGGATTCACGTTGGCCCAGAAGCCGTACTCGCTGGACTGCAGCTTCTCCCAGAACGAGACGGGTTTCTTGTCGGTGAAGTCGATGCTGACGATCGACTTCACGTTCTTGAAGCCATATTTCCACGGCGCCACGAGGCGCAGCGGCGCGCCGTTCTGATTGGGGATCGGCTTGCCGTAGAGCCCGGTGGCCATGAAGGTGAGGTCGTTCATCGCCTCGTCGATCGCCAGGCCCTCGGTATAGGGCCAGGGATAGAGAAGATCGCGCTGCTCGCGCATCACCGACGGCTTCGACAGCGTCTTCATGACGATGTACTTCGCGCTGCCGAGCGGCTTGCAGAACTCGACCAGCGAACGGACCGGGAAGCCGCTCCACGGCACGATCATCGACCAGGTCTCGACGCAGCGATGGCGGTAGACCCGCTCCTCGAGCGGCATCTTTGCCAGGAGGTCGTCGATGCCGATCTCGAACGGCTTCTCGACCATGCCGCCGACCTTGATCGTCCACGGCCGGACCTCGAGCTTCTGCGCCTCGCGCCAGATGTTCTTGTCGGGGCCGAATTCGTAGAAGTTGTTGTAGGTGGTGGCCAGCCGCTCGGCCGTGACGGGAGTGGGTGTGCCGTAGCTGTCGTTGCGCTTGGCCGGGTAGAGGCCGGCCGACGGGTCGGCCGGCGCCTTGGCTTGCGCCATTGCCGCCGCCGGCAAGGCGAGCGACGCAGCCCCCAGCCCCATCGCCCGCACCAGCGTCCGCCGCTGCAGGTAGTGATCCTCCGGCGTCGCCAGACGTTCGGGCAGTTCCCAGCCCTGCGTGCGCTTGATCAGCATTCGTCGAACTCCTGTTGCGCCCCGTTCTGTCTTGGCGCGGTGGAGGGGGCGGCGCAAATCAACCTTGCTCACCGGGCCGTGACATTGCCCTCGCCCATGGCATCGGCGAGATCGCGGCGGTGGCCCATCACGACCATGGTCTCGGCCACCAGGAACATCGGGCCGATGAAGCCCTGGAAGATGTTGTCGAGGAGGGCCGGCCGTTTGCCCTCGTAATGGTGACCGAGGAATTGCAGCACCCAGCCGCCGACGAAAAGGACGACGAACGCCACCCAGACGGCGGAATCCGCTCCCAGCGCGCCAGCAAGGGCCTCGGCTGCGTACCACGCCGGCGCCATCAGCAGGGCCATGACGAGGCCGACGCCGAGGTCGAGCGCCATCCAGCCCAGGACCGCCACGAGCGCCATGGCCAGCGACATCGTCCAGTCGTGGCCGCCCGCCTCGAAGCGCCAGAGCGACAGGATCAGCAGCAGCGAAAAGACGATGACGGGGATGCCGACGAAGTGCGTCGCCTTGTTGCGCCAGTCGCGATGGACCGAGGCATAGGCGCCGAGTTGACGCCGAAACAGGTCGTTGGCCATCGGGTACCTCCAGTAGGGCCGGCGTCGCTCCTAGGGGCTCGTGCCGGTCACGTCCAGGATGGTGGGCCACATCACCTCCCGCCAGGCGTTGTTGCCCGACGTCGACATCGTGACCTGCCGATTCTGCACCAGGAAGAAGCGGGGAACCTCGAAGCCTTCCTGGACCCCGACCTGGCTCATCAGGAACGTGTCGAGAAGCCAGCGCAGGTCGGCGGGCCAGCTTTGCTGCTTGGCGAGCAGCGAGGACCTGGCGGGATTGATCACCCGGTAGTCGAGTTTCTTGTAGGCGGCGGAAGCGAGGAGCAGGGGCTCCCACTGGGTCCGCCAGATCCTGCAGGCTTCCGACGTCTGGTCGCCGACGAAGACCAGCATTGGACGGCCGGCCTGGGCCATGGCGACGCCGGCAAGCGAAGCCGCCGCGGCCGACGACACACTGCCGATCATCAAGGACCGTCTCTTGAACATCCGCGTACCCCCGTGAACCGCTTCCACGGGGCCAATATGAAGCAACCCGACGGTGCCGGGAACTAGGGTCAAAACCCATAAAATCGTGTGCTGGCTCCTGTCTGATCCGGGCCCGATTCCGGACATCGATGATGTCGAGCGATTCGGCAGAGATGGGCCAATAGCGGACGTTCGCCCTAGAACTAGCATACCTTTTCGCTCCGCCCCAATAACCGTCATCAGCCCGCCGATTATCCGCGCAGTGCCCGCAGCGTGAGGAACGGTGCCATCGCAAGCAGTAGGCTGACGACTGAGAAGCCGATCACCGCGTCATAACCGCCGGTCCAGTCGTGCAGCAGGCCACCGATCCAGGCACCAATCGCCTGGCCAGCGCCAGCGCCGACGCTGATACAGCCGAAGATCGTCGCCGCCGACCGACCTCGGAAGAGATGCATCGCCGTCGCCGAGATCAGTGGGCTACGCGAGCCGAGCGTGGCTCCACAACAGACGACGAAGCCGCCAAGCAGCCAGACGCTCGGCTCGATCCGGAGGAGCCAGAGAAAACCTAGGCCTGTGAGCGTAATGACGTAGGTCAGCAGTACCGCCCTGCGTCGGCCGATGACGGCGTCGAGCCCGCTCACCGCCAGCATGCCGAGCGGCAGGAGCGCGCCGCTGAAGCCCCAGGCGGTGGCGGCGAAGAGAGGGTCGAAGCCTACATCCCGTAGGTAGGCGATGACCTCAACCAGGATGGCGAACATGCCCAGACTGGTGAAGAACAAGGTCCAGAAGAGCCCCCAGAAGGCGCTCCCCCGTATGGCCGATAGCAGCGTAAGCCCCATGTCGGTGCCGCTTGAGGCAGCCGTAGCGCGGATAAGCCGTGGGTCGCCGGCACGGATGAGGCTCCAAGGCAGCAGAATAAGCGGGATCAACAGCAGGAGAATGCCAAGACCGAGCCGTAGATAGGCACCACGCCAATCGTAGGCGTCGATGAGGAGTTGCGACAGCGGGACCAGAGTAAAGATACCGAGCCCGTAGCCGGAAAAGACGATGCTCGTCGCGAACACGAGGCGCGACCCATACCAGCGGCTCAGGAGGGCGGTGTTGGTGATATTGCCGAGACAGGTGACGGCGATACCAACACCAAGTCCGATCGTTGCCTGTAGCTGCCACAGCGATTGGGCGAACCCCGCCAACGCAAACGAGCCGCCGAGCAGAGTGATGCCGATGAGATAGACCGTTCGCGGGCCCGACCGGTCGAAGAGTCGGCCAATGAGCGGTCCAGCGAGGGCACTGGCCACTGCGTAAAAGGAGTAAATCGACACGACTTCGGCGCGATCCCAGCCAAAGTCATTGGAGAGCGGCACGACGTAAACGGCGAAGCTGTCAGGTAGCCCGCGCCCGACTAGTCCCATCACGAAGCAAAGGGCGAGTACGCAAACCGCCATACCGCGCGGCGATGCCGTGGTCATGGCTTACGACGCGCGTCGAAGGTCGTGACCGGATAATGGAAGGCAGCCCGCAGGAGCTGGTGCAGTTCCATCCCTCTCGTCCTCCCATCGCCGCACCCGAGACGATCCCCACCTTGGATAGCACAGCCCGTCCATGGGGTCGCCTGGCCGACGAAGTGATCGAGTAAGCGATTTCGTTATGTCCGCTTTGGGTCAATCGCGTCGGTTTCCCGATGTCCGACGTATGTCTGGTCTTGCCGCAACAGCAGACGTCTCCGGACTCGGTCGGCACTTCGCAGTTGGGCCGACTTGGACATCGCGGCGGAGAGCAGATTTTATGGGTTTTGACCCTAGGCCTTGGTGCCGGTCACTTCCTGGATCATCGGCCACATCTTGTCCTTCCAGCCGGCGTTGCCGGTTACGGTCAGCACGATCTTGCCGTCCTGGAAGAGGATGAAGCGCGGCGTCGCCGAGCCGCGCTGCTTGCCGTCGTCGCTCGCCAGGAAGACGGTGCGGACGGCACGGGCCGCCGCCGGCCAGCTCTCTTCCTTGGTCACGAGATCGGCGTTGGCGGGATAAACGACTCTGTAGTCGAGTTTCTTGAAGGCCTCGGACTTGAGGAAACCAGGCTCGGACTGGGCACGCCAGATCTTGCAGCCGCCTCAGAGTTCGTGGCCGACGAACACCAGCGTCGGCCGCCCAGCCTGGGCTTGCGCGACGCGGGTCAGTGACGGAGCGGCGGCCATCGCCAGGCCACCCACCATCAGAGACCGTCTGTTGAACATGACGACATCCTCCTCATGGAACCGTTCCATGAGGCCAATGTGATCGAAACCCATCCGGTGGAGAAGGCGCTCACGCCCGGTCTCACTGCCTTGTGACCGGGCGCCTTGTGACCGGGCGCCTTGTGATCGGGCAATTGTCCGGAAACGGCTTCGGCGTCAGGCCGCGGCGTGCTTCTTCGCCTCCTCGACGATGCGTTCGGCGGTGCGGCCGGCCAGCTCCTGCAGATGGTCGAACTCGGTCCGGAAGGTACCGACGCCCTGCGTCACGGAGCGGATCTCGACGATCATGTCGGCGATCTCGGCCTCCGGCATCAGCGCCGACACCTCGTCCCAGCCGTTCCAGCCGGGTCGGGTATCGAAGCCCAGCAGCTGGCCGCGGCGGCCGGAGATCAGCCGCTGCAGGCGTGGCGTCGATTCGCTTGGGCCCGCGACCGTCACCTTCAGGATCGGCTCCAGCAGGATCGGCCGGCATTTCGGCATGGCCTCGCTCATGGCGATGCGCGCCGCCATCTTGAACGACATCTCGGAACTGTCGACCGCATGATATTGGCCGTCGACCAGTGTGACCTCGATGTCGACGACCGGTTGGCCGAGCGGGCCTTCCTTCAGATAGTCGATCAGGCCTTCCTCGACCGCCGGGATGAAATTGCGCGGCACCACGCCGCCCACGATCTTGTCGACGAAGCGGAAGCCCGACCCGCGCGGCAGCGGCCTGATCTCGACCTTGATGTCGGCGAACTGGCCATGGCCGCCGGTCTGGCGCTTGTAGCGCGCATGCTGCTGGGCCCCGGCCTGGATGGTCTCGCGATAGGCGACGCGCGGCGCTGCGGTTTCGACGGCGACGTTGTAGCGGCCGGCCAGCTTGTCGACCGCCACCTTGAGGTGCATTTCGCCCTGGCCCTTGATCAGCAGCTCGTGGGTCTCGCCGCGCGCCTCGAAGGCCAGCGACGGGTCTTCCTCGACGATCTTGTGCAGGGCGCCCGAGAGCTTGACCTCGTCGTTGCGGTTCTTGGCGGCCAGTGACAGGACGAACACCGGAGGCGCGGCCGCCGGAAAATCGACCGACGGAGCGATGCCGGCCGCACTCAGCAGGTGGCCCGCCGACAGGGCCTCGAGCTTGGCGAGCGCCACCAGTTCGCCACTGCGGGCTTCGGCGATCTTGTCGAGGCGTTGGCCGAACGGCCGCAGCATCGCGCCGATGCGATGGCCGCCCAGGGACTGGCCCTCGGTGAGTGTTCCCGACCAGACCCGGCACAGCGAGAGCTTGCCGGCATGCGACTGGTGCAGGACTTTGAAGCATTCCGCGACCCCTGTTCCATTGGCGGCGCCATTGCTGACGAGGGATCGGCGTTTGGCGGTCTCGGCCGCGAACGGCGTGTCGTGGCGCAGCGCCTTCAGGAGGCGGCGCACGCCGTTCTCGCGATCGCCGGCGCCCAACAACACGGGCACGATCTGGTCGGCGCCGAATTCGTCGTGGAGATCGCGGTAGATCAGGGATTTTTCCGGAGCGATGTCTTCGATCAGCTGTTCCAGCAGCGTGTCGTCGAATTCGGAGAGGGTCTCCAGAAGTTCGCGACGGGCCTCGGCCTCGCGCGGCAGGATCTCGGCCGGCATCTCGATCAGGTCGGAGGCGCCGCTCGACTTGTACCGATAGGCGCGCTCGCTCACCAGGTCGACGTAGCCGATGGTCTCCTCGCCGCCGTCGTTGGTTGGCCGGCGGATCGGCACCTGGCGCAACACCAGCTTGCGGGTCGACACCGACTGCAGCGCCGACAGCATGTCGCGCACGCGCGCTTCCGCGGAGTCGATCTTGTTGACGAAGACGATGTGCGGGATGTGGCGGTCCTCGATGTATTTCAGCAGCGGCGCCAACGACACCACGCGCTCGGGCGAGGGCTCGCAGACCACGACCGCCACGTCACACACCGCAAGCGCTGCGAAGGCATCGTGCTGGAACTCGATCGAGCCGGGGACGTCGAGGAAAGTCCATTGATCGCCGAGATAGTCGACCGAGGCGACATTGATCTCCGTGCCCATGCCGCGCTTGCGCGACTCGGCGGCGGCGTCGCCGATCGAGGTGCCGGCGCGCGTCGATCCGCGCCGGCCGATGGCCCCCGTGGCGTAGAGAATGCTCTCGAGCAGGCTCGTCTTGCCCGAAAGATACGGCCCGCACAGCGCCACCACGCGATGCGCGCCGCTACCTGGCCTGCCGCCGGTGATTGTCTCGGTTTTCAGGTCGGTCATGACAACGTCCTCCTTCGGCGCGAAAACCCGCGCGTAGAAGCCCCGGACGACGGTCGCTACGAGTCACACGGCCGATACGACCGCGTCGGAGCGAAGCCCCTTGTCATGGAAATCGTTTCACCCCCGCCTGGGGGAGTCAATCCGCAGGCGGGGGAAGACTCCGACCCAACTTTAGGGCCGCCGCCAGAAATGGCACACGATGTTGGATACGGAAAAACTGTCATCCCGAGCGAAGCGAGGGATCTTTATCGATGGCCAAAAGATCCCTCGCTTCGCTCGGGATGACAGGGTGCGTAAAGCGGAGCCGGTCTAGCGGGGCGAACCTAGCTCAGCGCGCCGCAGGCGCGCTGGATGCGGCGGCCGGCTTCTTCGAGCAGCTCGGTCGCGGTGGCGTAGGAGATGCGGAACGCCGGGCCCTGGCCGAAGGCCGAGCCCTGCACCACCGAAAGCCCCTCGGCCTCGAGCAGATAGTTCACGAAGTCGGTGTCGTTGGCGATCGTCTTGCCGTCGGGCGTCTTCTTGCCGATCGCGCCGGCGCACGACGGGTAGACGTAGAAGGCGCCTTCCGGCCGCGGGCACTTGAGGCCCTTGGACTGGTTCAGCATCGACACGATGAGGTCGCGGCGCTGCTTGAAGACGGCGACGTTCCTGGGAATGAAATCGGTCGGGCCGTTCAGCGCCGCTACCGACGCCGCCTGGCTGATCGAACTGGCGTTCGACGTGCTCTGCGACTGCACGGTGATCATGGCGTCGATCAGCTTCTGCGGACCGGCCGCGTAGCCGATGCGCCAGCCGGTCATGTTGTAGGCCTTCGACACGCCGTTCATGGTCAGCGTGCGGTCGTAGAGCCTGGGCTCGACCTCGGCCGGCGTCGCGAACTTGAAGTCGTCGTAGACGAGCTTCTCGTACATGTCGTCGGTGAGCACGTGGACTTGGCGGTGCTTCAGCAGCACGTCGCAGAGGCCGCGGAGATCGGCGTGGGTGTAGGCGGCGCCCGTCGGGTTGCTGGGCGAGTTCAGGATCAGCCACTTGGTCCTGGGCGTGATCGCGCGGTCGAGCGCCTCCGGCGTCAGCTTGAAGCCGGTCGACTCGGGGCAGTCGACGATGACCGGCGTGCCGTCGCCGAACAGCACCATCTCCGGGTAGGACACCCAGTAGGGCGCCGGGATGATGACCTCGTCGCCGGGGTTCAGCGTCGCCAGCATGGCGTTGAAGATGATCTGCTTGCCGCCCGAGGTGACGACGGTCTGGCTCGGCTTGTACTCGAGGCCATGGTCGCGCTTCATCTTGGCCACGATCGCCTGGCGCAGCGCCGGCGTGCCGGGTACCGCGGTGTACTTGGTGTCGTTGTCGTGAATGGCCTTGATGGCCGCTTCCTTGATGTGGTCGGGCGTGGGGAAATCGGGCTCGCCGGCGGCCAGGCCGATGACGTCTTTGCCCGCCGCCTTCATCTCCAGGAATTTGCCTTGGGCGGCATTGGTCGGAGAGGGCTTGATGCGGCTCAGACGGTCGGCGATGAAAGCCATAACGCGATGCCTCCTTTCAGGCATTGAAAAAGCGCGCGACCGTACGTGTGGCGGGCTGTTTTCGCAAGGCTGCGAGAGGTCCCGGGGCCGTCGCGAGGGCTATTTCTCGTAGGTTCGCGCCGTACCGCCATTAAGTCTCAGTCGACTGCCCCAAAGGTCCCTCACTCCGTTCGGGATGACACCTTCTGTTGAATTGGCGCATAGCGTCAACCACGGCAAAATTGTCATCCCGAACGGAGTGAGGGACCTTTCCCGTTCTCGTAGTTGGTCGCGATCAGTCGACGACGCGCACCGACGCCTCGACGCTCATCCTGGCATCGCCGAATCCGACGCGCCGGCCGCTGACCGGGGCGGCGTCGTGGTAATCGAGCCCGACCGCCACCCGGAGGCTGTCGCCGTGCGGGCTGATGTTGTTGGCCGGGTCGAAGCCCACCCATTCGAGGCCGGGGACCCAGGCTTCGGCCCAGGAATGGCTGGTGCGGCCGACATGCAATTCGGGATCGTCGTTGCGCAGATAGCCGCTCACGTAGCGCGCCGGCACGCCGAGCCTTCGGCAGCAGGCGATGAAGGCGTGCGCCTGGTCCTGCGCCACGCCGGCGCCGCGGGCCAGCGCCTCGGCGGCGGTGGTGTCGACGGTGGAGACGCCGGTCTTGTAGGCGATGCGTTTGCCGATGCGCTCCATGACCTCGTGCAGGACCGCGACGCGCTGGGCGGCATCGGCCGCCCGCTCAGTCAGGCCCTCGATCACCTGGTCGAAGCTCGCATCGTGGCGGGCGAGGCCGGTGTTGCGCAGCCAGAACGGCGCGGGCAGCGTCGGCGTCTCGACATAGCGCAGCCACTGCTCGGTGCCGCTGTGTTCGTAGAGGCCGTGCACCGTGATCTCGACGCTGTCGTGCCGGTAGGCCGCCGAGAAGGTCGTCACCTGGTTGCCGTGCCCGTCGACCCATTCGGAGCGCTTGCCCGGCCCGTCGATACGCCACGAGACGATGCGCTGGCCGGCCGCCGGCTTGGGCGTGAGCCGCACGTCGTGGATCGAATGGCCGGACGGCTGGTCGAACTGGAAGCGTGTCGTGTGCTCGATGGCGTACCGCATGGCTCTTCAATCCAGCAGGAACTGGCGGCCGATTTCATCGGACAGGGTCGCGATGTCGTCGCGCACCCCGCCCAGGAACCTGGCCAGGCCCATCTCGAAGATCTGGTCGACGCGCGCGTAGCGCAGCCTCGCGTGCAGTTCGCCGGCCAGCCGGTCGGCCTCGCCCTTGGTGCCATAGGTGTCGGCAAGCTCGCGCATGCTGAGATCGACCATCCACAGGCAATGGTGCACCGAGCGCGGCACGTCGCGGCGCAGCATCATCAGCTCGGCCACTTTCACCGGATCGAGCGCGCTGCGATAGATGCGGCGATAGGTGCGGACGGCGCCGATGCAGGCCAGCACCTCCGACCAGGCGAAATAGTCGGGCTTGTCGGCGTGCGGATTGCCGTCCGGCCGCAGCAGATGGAACTTCACGTCGAGGATGCGCGCGGTGTTGTCGCCGCGCTCGAGGAAGGCGCCGAGCTGGAGGAAATTGTAGGCCTCGTCGCGCAGCAGCGTGACCTGCGCCGCGCCAAAAATCATCACCGCCTGCTTCTTCACCGCCTCGATCAGGGCGCCGCGGTCGAGCATGGCGCGGTCGCTGCGCAGGCGGCTGCTGAGCTCCAGCCACAGCCCGTTCAGGCTTTCCCAGACATCGACGGTGATGTTGTTGCGTTCTTCGCGGGCATTGCTGCGCGCCGCCGCGATCGAACTCACGATCGAGGAGGGATTGCGCTCGTCCAGCACCAGGAAGTCGATCAGGCTGGCCAGCCGCCCGCCCTGCTGCTGGGTCTGGCGGAACTCGTCCTCCATGCCGAACATCGCCGCGACCCCCGCGGCCTCCTCGCCGCGCGACTGCAACGCCATGCGCTGCGTCGCCTCGATCAGCCGCGCCGTCGACTTGGCGCGCTGCAGGTAGCGGCCCATCCAGTAGAGGTTCTTGGCGGTGCTGCTCAGCATCGGCAGCTCATCTCCTCCCCACGAAGTGGGGAGGTGGCCGCAGGCCGGAGGGGGTCATGGGCGACAGCGCGACGACGCATGACCCCTCCGCCCGCTACGCGGGCACCTCCCCTCGTACGACGAGGGGAGGAGAAGAGGGCGCGTGGGCAGCTCATGAGTCTAACCACCTGACCCGGCTTCCGGGGCGAGAACCCAGGTGTCCTTGGTGCCGCCGCCCTGGCTCGAATTGACGACCAGCGATCCCTCTTTCAGCGCCACCCGCGTCAACCCGCCGGGGATGATGGTGACCTTGCGCCCCGACAAGACATAAGGACGAAGATCGACATGGCGTGGCGCCACGCCCTGGCCGACGAAGGTCGGACAGGTCGAGAGCGCGAGCGTCGGCTGGGCGATGTAGTTGTCCGGCCGCGCCCGGATGAAGGCGGCGAAGGCCTCGACCTCGGCTTTGCTGGAAGTCGGCCCGACCAGCATGCCCTTGCCGCCGGAGCCATGCACTTCCTTGACGACCAGCTCGGCCAGGTGTTCGAGCACGTACTTGTAGTCGTCCGGCCGGTCGCAGCGCCAGGTCGGCACGTTCTGCAGGATCGGCTCCTCGCCGAGATAGAAGCGGATCATCTCGGGCACATAGGTATAGGTCGACTTGTCGTCGGCCACGCCGTTGCCCAGCGCATTCACGATATTGACCCGGCCGGCGCGCAGCGCACCCAGCAGGCCCGCGACGCCCAGGAAGGAATCCGGCCGCATCGCCAGCGGATCGAGGAAGGCGTCGTC
>JAUXWB010000008.1 GCA_030684475.1 Reyranella sp.
TTCAGCGCCCGGTGATGCTGCGCCGGACCGCCGCCGCCAATGTCGCCTATGCGCTGGCGCAGGCCGGCACGCCGCGCGGCGAGCGCTCCGCGCGTGTCGCAGTCTTGCTGGAACGTGTCGGACTGGCCGATCTGGCGCAGCGCCCGGCGCGTAAACTCTCGGGCGGCGAACAGCAGCGGCTGGCGCTGGCCCGCGCGCTGGCGCGCGATCCGGAAATCCTGCTGCTCGACGAGCCCACCGCCAGCCTCGATCCCGCCGCGACCCGCGGCGTCGAGGAGATCGTGATGATGGCGGCTCAATCCGGCATCAAGATCGTGATGGCCTCGCACGATCTCGGCCAGGTGCGAAGGCTCGCGGGCGAAGTGATCTTCATGGTGCGCGGTGGCTTGCGCGAGCGCGCCCCTGCCGCTGATTTTCTCGACCACCCGGTCACCCCGGAAGCCGCCGCCTTTCTGCGCGGCGATCTCGTAATCTGATTTCGACCACAGGAGCAGCCGATGGCGTCTCGCTTCACGTCACTTGCATCAGCGCTCGTGTTCGGCGTCCTCGCCGGTCTCGTGCCGGCGGGCGCGCAGGATCGTTCGATCGTGGTGGCATCCACCACCTCGACACAGGACTCCGGACTGTTCGGCTATCTGCTGCCGCTGTTCAAGGCCAAAGCCAATATCGATGTGAAGGTGGTCGCGCAGGGCACCGGCCAGGCGCTCGACACCGCGCGGCGCGGCGACGCCGATGTGGTGTTCGTCCACGCCAGGGCGCAGGAGGAAAAATTCGTCGCCGACGGATTCGGCGTGAAACGATTTGACGTGATGTACAACGATTTTGTCCTCATCGGGCCGAAGGGCGATCCCGCCGGCGTCAAGGGCAAGGACGTCGAGACCGCCTTGAAGGCGATCCAGGCCAAGGCCGCACCGTTCGTCTCGCGCGGCGACAAGTCCGGCACCCACTTGGCCGAACTGGCGCTGTGGAAAGTGGCCGGCGTCGATATCGCGGCCACCAAAGGCCCATGGTACCGCGAAATCGGGCAGGGCATGGGCCCGGCGCTCAACATCGCGGGCGCCATGAACGGCTATGTGCTGGCTGACCGCGGCACCTGGATCTCCTTCAGGAACCGCGGCGACCTCGAAATATCAGTCGAAGGCGACAGGCGGCTGTTCAACCAATATGGCGTCTTGCTGGTGAACCCGGCAAAGTTTCGGAGCGTGAAGAAGGAGTTCGGCCAGGCCTTCATCGACTGGCTGGTCTCGGCGGAAGGCCAGGCCGCGATCGCCGCCTACAAGATCGACGGCCAGCAACTGTTCTTCCCGAATGCGGAGAAGAAGGGGAGTTGATCTCATCTCTCCCGTCGTCCCTGCGAAAGCATAGCCTGCGCAGGGACGACGAGAGATGGTTGCCAAACCGGCGACGACTGGTCCACCATCTTTCCATGACTTCATCCCAGCGCTTGCCGTCTTCACTCACCTCGCTCGACGTCGCGTTGGCCGCGTTGCTGCGCGACCTTGCGCCGGTCGCGCCGACAAAACTTCCGCTCGCCGAAGCCCTCGGCTGCGTCGCGGCCGAGATGCCGCCGCTCAAGCCGCATCCCCTGCTTGACATCGCGGCAACTGATGGCTGGGCGTTGCGCGCCAACGATCTCGTCGGCGCGTCGTCCTACTCGCCTTTGCCGCTGACGATACCGCCGGTATGGGTCGAAGCCGGCGACCCGATGCCGGAAACCTGCGACTGCGTGCTGGATTCCGATTCGGTCGATCAATCAGGACCGCTGATACAAATATTGGCGGAGGCGATCCCGGGGCAGGGCGTTCGCCGGGCGGGGGGCGATATCGCTGGTGGAACTGCCGTGATCGAGGCGGGGCGGCGCGTGCTGCCGCGCGATCTCCTGATCGCACGCGCTGCGGGACTGAGGGAACTGAGCGTGCGCCGGCCGCGTGTCGGCATCGTCAACATTCCCGCCGCAGGCGAAGCGGTGACAATGCAGCTGATCGCGGAGAGCGCCCGCAAGGCCGGCGCCGATGTCACCTGTGTCGGGGCTGCAGCACGCGATGCGCGCGCCATTGCGAAAGCCCTGGATACCGGCGGTTTCGACCTGCTGCTCACAATCGGCGGCAGCGGCGTCGGCCGCACCGACGCGACGGTGACGGCGCTGGCGCAGCGTGGCGAGGTGATCGCGCATGGCATCGCGCTGCAACCCGGCCGCACCACCGCGGTCGGCCGAATTGACAGAACGCCGGTCATTGCGCTGCAGGGCGCGCCGGATCAGGCCTTCGCGGCGTGGTGGACACTGGCGCTTCCGACGCTCGACCTTCTGTCGGGCCGTCGGCTGCGCAAATCGCTTGAACTCCCGCTGCAACGCAAGATCGCCTCCGGCGTCGGCATCGCCGAGATCGTGCTGCTGCAGCGAAAGCAGGGCACATGGGTCACGCTGGCCGTCGGCGAGCTCTCGCTCGACGCCATCGCCCGCGCCGAGGCATGGCTGGCGGTGCCAGGTGGCGCCGAAGGTTTTGCTGCGGGCGCGCCGGTCGATGGCTATATGCTGCGGGAATGATAAGAGCTTTGGCATGACCCATCCGCAGCAGCCAAAAACCCGCGACAACCTGGAGCAGGACCAGTTCCTGACCATCCTGTCGCGCGAAGAGGCCCTGGCGCGCTTCGAAGCCGCGTTGTTCCCGCGTCCTGTCCCCGCCGAACAACGGCTGCTCGCCGATGCGCTCGGTTGCGCGCTGGCTGGGGATATCGTGGCGCCGATCGATGTGCCGCCGTTCGACCGTTCCAATGTCGACGGCTTTGCGGTGCGCTCCGCCGATCTGGCTTCATCAGGTGAAGCGACGCCGACGCGGCTGATGCTCAACGACGAAGTGATCGCCTGCGGCATTGCACCGGCGCGGCCGGTGCTTTCGGGAACCGCCACCTCGATCGCGACCGGCGGCCCGGTGCCGCGCGGCGCCGACGCCATCGTCATGGTCGAGCATACCCAGCCCGCAGGCGCGCGCGCGATCGAGATTCGCCGAGCCGCCTCGCCCGGGCAGTTCGTGTCCTATGCCGGCTCCGACATCGCCCGCGGCGAGAATCTGTTGCGCGCCGGCACCGTGATCGGCTCGCGCGAAATCGGCATGCTGGCGGCTTGCGGCGTCGCGCAGGTGCCGGTTGCGCGTCGGCCGCGCGTCGCGGTCATGTCCACCGGTGACGAATTGGTGCAGCCGGGCAAGGCGCTGCGGCCGGCCGAGATCTACGATACCAACGGCGCCATCGTCACCGCGGCGATCTCCGAGAACGGCGGTGAAGCGGTGTTTCTCGGCGCCATTGCCGATGACGAGGCAAAACTCGAAGCCGCGATGCGCGCGGCGCTCGACTCCAGCGACATGCTGGTGCTGTCGGGCGGCACCTCGAAGGGCGCCGGCGACCTGTCGCATCGCATCATCGCGCGGCTCGGAAAACCCGGCATCATCGCCCATGGCGTCGCGCTGAAGCCCGGAAAACCGCTGTGCCTGGCGGTTTGCGACGGCAAGCCGGTGGTGATCCTGCCGGGATTTCCGACCTCGGC
>JAUXWB010000040.1 GCA_030684475.1 Reyranella sp.
TCCGCGTCGAAGTGATCGCCCGCAGGGGCGGGCTTGGCCGCCGCGATCGACGGATCGGGCGCCGTCTGCAACAGCCCCGGATTCTCCAGAGGCGGAGGATGTGCGGCCAGGGGAGGAAAGGTCGAGGCGAGATCCGTCTTCGGTTGCCGTCTGGCCGTCTGCTCCGTTGCTGGTCGACCGGTTCGGTCCATTGACACCCGCCTGGTCTCCTTCACGCATTCGTTGCGGCCTCGGACAGCCAAACCGCTTTCTGGATCCAACAACCACTTGCGTGGCGAAACCACATAGAATCCTACTCAACTGGTCTCGAGTCGGATTTGATCTGAGACAAACGCCGCGCCGGCCTGCCCCTCGCGGGAGCCGATCGTCACGTCGCATTGACCTGCTTGGACAATGTCGGATAATGGACACAGTGAAATTGCACACGTTGAACCGGTACGGCAGGTTCCATGTCTGAGCCTTCCCGATCGCGGCCGGCGTCTCCCGGTTCCTGCGACGTCGAACAACCGGAGGGGTCGCCAGCTTGACCGATTTGACCAAGAAATCTGCCGGCCAGAAGGCGGCCGAAGCCGAGGTCAAGGAATTCCGGAATAACCTTGGCCCGTTCGTCGTGGCCGCCGAGACGACTCGCATGGCCATGGTGTTCACGGATGCCACGGCGCCCGACAATCCGATCATTTTTGCCAACGATGCCTTCCTCGCCTTGACGGGATACCAACGCCCGGAGGTCCTCGGCAAGAACCTCGATTTCCTTTTGGCCCATGCGGCCGATGCCGAGGGGCAGGCCGCCCTCGACGCGGAGTTCTCGGGCAAGTCGGAAAGCGGTTGCGAACTGCAGTACCGGAGAAAGGATGACAGCACCTTCTGGGTCGGGCTGTTCGTCAGCCCTGTCCGCGACGAGCAGGGCAAGATCGTCCAGTACTTTATGTCCTTCGTCGACCTTTCCGTTCGGAAGGCCCAGCAGGCGCAATCCCGGACGCTCATCGACGAGCTGAATCACCGCGTGAAAAACACACTCGCGGTCGTGCAATCGATCGTCTGGCAGGCACTGCGGTCGACCCCGGACCCCAAGGTTGCGCGCGAGGCGATCGAGGCCCGGCTCTTCGCGCTCTCGCGGTCGCACGATCTCCTCACACGGGAAGACTGGAAAGGCGCCGGGCTGCGGCAGTTGATCAGCGATGCGCTGGAGCCCTTCACGGGCGCCGACCCCGATCGTATCGGGCTCATCGGCGAAGACGTGCGGTTCCCGCCCAGGACAGCCTTGCCGCTGTCCGTTGTCTTCAATGAACTCGGGACCAACGCCCTCAAGTATGGCGCATGGTCGAATGCGACAGGAAAGGTCCGGATCGAGTGGACCACACGCGACGGGCCCGGCGGCAGCCACCTCGTCCTGCAATGGCAGGAGACAGGGGGCCCTCTGGTGACGCCGCCGTCACACAAGGGCTTCGGCTCGAATGCGATCGAGCGCGGACTTACCCATGAGCTGGGCGCTGAGGTGGCGCTCGACTACAGGCCGGA
>JAUXWB010000045.1 GCA_030684475.1 Reyranella sp.
CCCGGCCGGAGACTTGTCCACAAAAGAGCAACAGAGTTTCGGGAGAGAGGCGCGGATGTGGCGCTACCGTAATCCGGTCGACGTGAAGTTCGGCGCCGGCGTCTTCGAGACGCTGGGCAAGGTCGTGGCCGGCCGGGCCTATTGCCTCGTCACCTACGACGACGCCAACGGCGGCGGCGTCTTCGCCGATCTGGCGCGCCGCGTCGGGGCAATGGCCGGCGCACCCGCCGTCATAGTGCGCAACGTCGGCCCCAACCCCGATTTCATCAGCCTCGCCCAATCCTGCCGCACCTACGCCGCGGCGACGCGCCCGGTCGAGGCGATCGTGGCGCTGGGCGGCGGTTCGGTGATGGACGCGGCCAAGGTGCTGGCGGCGGCATCAGGCGACTTCGAGCGCGTTCGCCACCATCTCGAGACGGGGACCGGCGGCGAAGAGCTCGGCCGCACCCCGATCATCGCCGTGCCGACCACCGCCGGCACCGGCAGCGAAGTCACCTCCTGGGCCACGGTGTGGGACACCGAGGCGATGAAGAAATATTCGCTGACCCACGACGGCCTCCATCCCGAAACGGCGCTGGTCGATCCGCTGCTGACCACAGGCCTGCCCCGCGCCGTCACGATCAGCACCGGCCTCGATGCACTGAGCCACGCGCTGGAAAGCCTCTGGAACATCAACGCCAACCCGGTCTCCGGCGCGCTGGCCGAGGTCGCCGCCCGCGAGGTGCTCGACGCCCTGCCATTGCTGGCCGACGATCTCAGGAACGAAGCCCTGCGCACACGTCTTGCCCGCGCCAGCCTGTTCGCCGGGCTCGCCTTCTCCAACACCCGCACGGCGCTCGCCCATGCGCTGTCCTACCACCTCACGCTCCATCACGGCGTGCCGCACGGCGTCGCCTGCTCGTTCAGCCTGCCCCTGGTGATGCGCGCCGTCGCCGGTTGCGATCCGGCCTGCGATGCCGCTTTGCGCCGCATCTTCGGAGCCGACCTCGCCGCGGGTGCCGCTCGGCTGGAAATCTTCCTGAAGAAACTCGGCATCTCGCCCGACGCCACCGATCACGGCATCGCCGCCAAGGACTGGGCGGCACTGGTCGACGGCGCGCTGGCGGGTGAGCGCGGGCGTAATTTCATCGGACGACGGGAGACGCTGTTGGCCGAAATGGCTGCTTAACCAAGAAGAGACGAACAACGGAGGAAACAATGACAAAGGTAACGCGTCGCGATTTCGGATTTCTCACCATGGGCTCGCTGCTGACTGGTGCCAGCACCGTCCACGCCCAGACTCCCACGACCCTGCGGGTCGGGCTGATCCCGTCCGAAGATTCGCGGGCCATGCTGGCGCAGAGCAAGGACATCCTCGACGCGGTCGAGAAGAACTCCGGCTACAAGGTCCAGGGCTTCGTCGCCACCGACTACAACGGCGTCATCGAGGCGCTGCGCTCAAAGCACCTCGACATCGCCTATCTCGGGCCGTTCTCCTACGTGCTCGCCACCACGGTGACGCCGGTCGAGGCCTTCGCCATCGCCGAGACCGCCAAGGCCGGCCGCACCTTCTATCACAGCAAGATCATCGCCCTGAAGTCGAGCGGCATCAAAACCCTGGCCGACCTCAAGGGCAAGAACTTCGCCTTCGTCGATCCGGCCTCGACCTCGGGCTACGCCTTCCCGCTGGCCGGCCTGCTCACGGCCGGCATCGAGCCCAAGCGCGACTTCAAGACGGTGATCTTCACCGGCGCCCACGACGCCAACGCGCTGGCCGTTGCCAACGGCAAGGTCGATGCCGCTACTATCGCCGACCGCATTCTCGATGCCGCCATCGCCAAGGGCCACATCAAGGCCGACCAGATCCAGGTCGTGTGGGAATCGGCGCCGATCCCCGAGTCGCCCATGGTGTGGCGCAAGGATCTCTCGCCCGA
>JAUXWB010000047.1 GCA_030684475.1 Reyranella sp.
AATGTAGGCGCCGAAGCGGAAGACGACGAGCGCACCCAGGGTAAACCACAGGCGCTTCTTCAGCTCGGTCGCCTTACCGATCGCGCCCCAGTTCAGGTTGGATGCAAGTTGCTCGGCGGCGGATGCCATGGAACCTCACGCGTGAACAACACAAGGGGGAGACGACGCCCCCATTGACGCCGTCTGGCTCAGGCCGCCTCGGCGACGGGCTTGGGCGGCAGTTCGATCTTGCCGCCGGCCTTCTCGACTGCGGCGATCGCCGATGCCGAGGCGCCTGCGACCTTCACTTCGATCTTGGTCGTGAGCTCGCCCTTGCCAAGAAGGCGCACACCATCTGACGCATTTTTGAACAGGCCGGCAGCCACCATCGCAGCGGCGTCGATCGGCTTGCCAGCATCGAGCTTCTTGTCGTCAATCGCCTTCTGCAGCGTGCCGAGATTCACCACCTGCCAGCTCTTCTGGTGCGGCGGACGGAAGCCACGCTTGGGAATGCGCCGGTAGAGCGGCATCTGGCCGCCTTCGAAGCCCTTGATGGCAACACCGGTGCGCGATTTCTGACCCTTGACGCCCCGCCCCGCGGTCTTGCCCTTGCCGGAGCCGATGCCGCGGCCGACACGCATGCGCCCCTTGCGGGACCCGGGATTGTCAGCGATTTCGTTCAGTCTCATCGTTCGGTCCTCCGCACCATGGCCGCCAACCGGCTGCCTAGCGCGCTTCCTCGTCTATGCGCAGCAAATGGCGCACTTTGTTGATCATGCCGCGCACCTCGGGCGTATCCACGAGTTCGCGGCTGCGATGACGCTTGTTCAGCCCCAGTCCGATCAGCGTTGCCCGCTGATCGTCCGTACGGCCGATGTGGCTACCGGTCTGGGTGATCTTGATCTTCTTGCTGTCGGCCATGGTCGGTTTCCTTACGCCGCCTCGACGACGGTCTCGTCGCGACGGCCGAGCAGGTCACCGACCTTCTTGCCGCGGCGGGTGGCGACCATGCGCGGCGAGTTGAGCTGCTCAAGCGCCTTGAACGTCGCCTTGATCATGTTGTGCGGGTTGGATGTGCCGACCGACTTGGCGACGATGTCCTTGAGACCGAGCGTCTCGAACACCGCGCGCATTGGGCCGCCGGCGATGATGCCGGTACCGGCCGGCGCCGAGCGCAGCGTCACCTTGCCGGCGCCGAAACGGCCCTTGACGTCGTGATGCAGCGTGCGGCCGTCGCGCAGCGGCACGCGGATCAGCGCGCGCTTGGCGGCTTCCGTCGCCTTGCGGATGGCCTCGGGAACCTCACGGGCCTTGCCGGCGCCGTGGCCGACACGACCGCGCTG
>JAUXWB010000049.1 GCA_030684475.1 Reyranella sp.
CCCCGCGCCGACACCGCCACGCAGATGTCGCGAGACCTCGAGCTGGACGACCCGGTGCGCGAGGATGTCGAACTGTTGTCGGCCGCGTCCGAGCGCTGCCGGTCGAGTCGCGCGCGCCTCTCGGTCGATCCGGCGGGTGACGTGTCCGATGCCTATACGTTCGTCCCTCTGCCGGCGCTGATCGCGGCGGCGGCGCAGAACTACGATCGCGGCACCGTCGACATCGCCTACGAGTCAGGGCCGGTCGGCGAGGGTGTGCCGACGATGGCACCGATCCAGGTGCGCAGCCCGGAGATCATGCAGGGTATCGGCAATATAGTGCAGAATGCCGTTTCCTTCGCACGGCACGAAGTCCGCATCGCCACGCGCTGGACGACCGAGTGGTCCGAGGTCGAGGTTGTCGACGACGGGCCGGGGTTTTCCGAGGCCATGCTCGATGAACTCGGCACGCCCTTCATTTCGACCCGGCAGGGCGAGGAAGGCCACATGGGCCTCGGCGTCTTCATCGCCAAGACGTTACTGGAACGCACCGGAGCCTCGGTAACCTTCGGAAATCGGACCGTTGCAGGGGGAGGTGCCGCCGTCTCCGTGCGCTGGCCAAACCCCGTCTTCAAGGCTACATAGCGGCCGATGTCGAAGGAGTCGCTATGAGCCAGGACGGAGGTGCCGGCCGCCCCGTGTCGCCCGTGATTGCGGGTGCGACCTCGAACAAGGATCGGACGCTGCTGATCGCGGATGACGACGCCGCGTTCCGCAACCGTATAGCGCGCGCCCTCGAGCTGCGCGGCTTCATCGTGACGGCGGTCGGCTCGGTGGCCGAAGCGTTGACGCAGACGGCGCGTCCGCCGGCCTTTGCCGTTCTCGACCTGCGCTTGGGCGACGGCAACGGTCTCGAACTCGTGGGTCCGCTGCGCCAGGCGCGGCCCGACATCCGTATCGTGGTGCTGACCGGCTACGGCAACATCGCCACCGCGGTGGCCGCCGTGAAGGAAGGCGCCGTTGACTACCTCGCCAAGCCGGCCGACGCCGACGCCATCGAACAGGCGCTGATGGCCCACGGCCGCAAGCTGCCGCCGCCGCCCAGCAATCCGATGTCCGCCGACCGCGTGCGTTGGGAGCACATCCAGCGCGTCTTCGAGCAGTGCGACCGCAACGTCTCGGAAACGGCACGCCGTCTCAACATGCATCGGCGCACCTTGCAGCGGATCCTGGGCAAGCACGCCCCCCGCGAACACTGATGCGCGAGCACTGATCACCGTTCAGCTCCTGCTCAACGCCACGGCGCTGGGCATGGCCTATGCGCTGGTGGCGCTGGGCTTCGTTCTCGCCCTGAATGCGGCTGGCGCCGTCAACTTCGCGCACGGCGATCTGGTCGTATTGGGCGGCGCCGTCGCCGTGGTCGCCGGACAGTTGACCGGCCTTACCGCTCCGCTGCTTCTGCCGCTGGTGGCATTGACGCTCGGCGCCGCTGGCATCGTCGCGGCGCGGGTCGCTATCCTGCCGCTTGCTGCGCGGCCGCCCGAGGCCACCTTCGTCGCCACCATTGCGCTCGCCGCCATCATCGAGCACGGCCTCAACGTCACACTGGGGGCAGCACCGCAGACCGTGCCGGCGCTGGCGGGCAGTGGTTCGTTCGACATCGACGGCCTCGCGGTCGGTCGTCAGCCGGTCGCCATCGTCGCGGTCGGCAGTGTCTTGGTAGCGGGTGTCTGGTTTCTACTCGAGCGTACGCAGACGGGGCGGCGCATGCGGGCCGTTTCGTCCGACCGCCACATGGCACGCGCGGTCGGCATTCCGGTCGGAAGCTACATCATGCTTTCGCTGGCGCTCGCCGGCGCCTTGGCGGGAATCGCGGGTTTCCTGCTCGGGCACCAGTTCCTGGTGGCGCCGACGCAGGGCGCTGGCCACATGCTGAAGGCCTATATCGCCGTGGCGCTGGGAGGTTGGGGCAGTGTGCCGGGCGCGCTCCTGGGTGCGCTGGCCATCGGTTTCTTCGAGACCTTGGTGTCGGCAGGGTTCGGTGATGCCTGGGCGTCGGCCGCTCTCTACGTGCTCGTGCTCGTGGTTTTGGCCTTCCGGCCGCAGGGCTTGTTCGGCGAACCCGCGGGCAGGCGAGCCTGACATGCGCCCCCTCGGTGCTTTCTGGCTTGCTGTTCTTCTTGCGCTCCCGATTCTTGCGCTGGCTCTCCTGCCGCCCTTCGGTCAGCGCATGGTCACGCTCGTCGGTATCTACGCGTTGATGGGGCTGGGTTATCAGCTCGTCTTCGGCCAACTCGGAGCGCTGAACCTGGGGCAGGGCGCGTTGTTTGGCGTCGGCGCCTACGCTGCAGCACTTGCCGCACCAGTGCTGGGCGTGCTGGCACTGCCTGTGGCGATTCTCGCGGCGGCTCTTCCCGCGGCGATTGCCGCTGGACCGATCCTGCGCCTGCGGTCGCATTATTTTGCCCTCGCCACGCTGGCGCTCGCGTCGCTCGTCAACCTCGTCGCGGTTCACGCCGAGGGCCTGACGGGCGGCGCCAACGGGATCTCGGGGTTCGTCTCTTCGTTGCCGCGGGGGCCTGTGCTGTTGGCGGTTGTCTGGATCTGTCTGATTGCCGGCATACTGACCTACGTCCATTTCTTTCGAGGCCGGTTGGGTGACGAGGCGCGCCTGTTGCGCGAGGCACCGCTTGTCGCGGCAACGCTCGGCATCGATGGCGGGCGGTGGCGCTTGGCGTGGTTTGTCGTGGGCGGGTCCCTGGCCGGGTTGGCGGGGGCCTTCTCGGCCGCGATCAGCGGCGTCGTCTCGCCCGACGTGACGGGCTTTTCCGTCATGGTGCTTTGTCTTACGTCCGTCGTCGTTGGCGGTTCACGACATCCGATGGGCGCCGTCGTGGGCGCGATACTGGCTGTCTGCCTGCCGGAAATGTTGCGTGAATTTCAAGATGCCTGGCTGCTTGTCTATGCCGTGGCGACGCTCGCGATCGTGCGCTGGGCGCCTGGAGGCCTCGCCGAGCTGATCGATCGCTGGCGTGGCGCGCCGCCGATTGTGTCACGGGAGTCGAAGATACCTGAGCGGCTGCTACCCACGACAGGACCGCGGCGGCTCGTGCTCGACATGGTCGTCAAACGTTTCGGCGGCGTCGAGGCCGTGGCCGGCGTGTCGTTCTCGGTCGGGCGCGGCGAGATCGTCGGACTGATCGGCCCCAACGGATCGGGCAAGACGACGTTGCTCAACGTAATCGGCGGCCTCGATCGCGCGGACGGCGGAACAATAGCGCTGGACGATGCGCCCCTCGAACGGCTGCCGGCACATGCCATCGCCCGGAAGGGTCTTGGCCGCACGTTTCAAATCTTGATGCTGGAGGGCGACACGCGCTCTGCCGATCTGGCGCGTGCCGTCTCCACAGGCGCGGCCTTCCTGCTGCTCGACGAGCCGGCGGCGGGCGCCACCGATCGCGAACGTGAGCAGCTCGTGTCGCTGTTGCGCCGCTTGCGCGATGCAGGGCGGGGTGTGGTGATCGTGGATCATGACATCGACCTGCTGACGGCTGTCTGTGATCGGTTGGTCTGCCTCGACCGTGGCAAGGTGATCGCCGTCGGCGGACCGGGCGAGGTGCGCGCCGATCCCAGGGTGCGCGCGAGCTTTCTCGGGCTCGCGGAGGCCGCTGCGTGAGCGCGCCCGTGCTGGAGATCGGCGGCCTCTCCGTCTACGCGGGTGAGGTCGTGGCCTTGCTGGGCGGCAACGGCGCCGGCAAGACGTCCCTGCTTGAGACAATCCTGGGCTTCAGGTCTGCGCCGGGGCCGGTGGCGCTGTTCGGTCGGGATGTTTCCGCGATGGCGGTCGAGGAGCGCGTGGCCCTGGGTGTGGGCTACGTACCCGAAGGCCGTCGGGTGTTCGCCGGCCTTACGGTGCGCGAAAATCTCGAGGCATCCTCGACGGCCTCGGCCGCCGAGCGACGCCGTCGGGTCGATGAGATGCTGGCGCTGTTTCCGATGCTGGGTGAACGCCCCGAGGCGCGGGCCTGGCTGTTGTCGGGCGGCCAGCAGCAGATGCTGGCCCTGGCGCGGGCTTTGATGAACAGACCGCGCTTGTTGCTGATGGACGAGCCCACCCTGGGATTGGCACCAGGGGTCGTCGCCGATCTCCTGCGGCGGCTGCCGGAGATGGCGGCCGGCGGCATGGCGATCCTGCTGGCCGAGCAGCGCGCCGGACTGGCGCTGGGCGCAGCGAGCCGGGGTGTGGTGCTGAGTCGTGGGCGGATTGTTCGAGCGGGATCCGCCGCCGACCTCGCGGCCGATCCGGTGCTCGCCGACCTGATGGCGGGCGGCTGATCTGCTGCGTGAACTCAGGCTCGCCGGTTGGCCGCGTTCCAGTAGTGCTCGAGGTTGGCGATCAGGGCCGGGCTGAAATGGCAATAAGCCTGCTCACGGGCATAGAGCGCGGCGTAGCGGCGGAACAGGTCGAGCGGCTCAGCGGCAAGGCGCAGCGCGCGGCGATTGCCGATCGCGCCCACGACACCCGAGCCGGTCAGCCGCTCGACGACATGGTCGATGGTGCGATCGATCGCATCCGGTTCCACGACCTCGTCGCAGATCAGCCGCCCTTCCGGCGAATCGCACTCGAAGCGGCGCTCGTACATG
>JAUXWB010000061.1 GCA_030684475.1 Reyranella sp.
CAGGGCTACGCCTTCGCGCGCGACACCGGCCTCAGCATTCTCGCCGCCCTCAAGGAAGAGCTGGGCGACCTTGACCGCGTGAAGCGCATCGTCAAGGTGCTGGGCATGGTCAATGCGACGTCGGAATACGGCAGCCAGCCGGAAGTGATCAACGGCTGCTCCGATCTCTTCGTCGAGGTGTTCGGCGAGCGTGGCCGCCACGCGCGCTCCGCCGTCGGCATGGGCTCGCTGCCGCGCGGTATTCCGGTCGAGATCGAAGTGATCGTCGAGGTAGAGGACGCTCCGGCGGCCCGCGCCGCTGCCGCCAAGCCGGCGGCCACGCGCAAGGCCGCGCCCAAGCCCAAGAAGGCTGCCAAGAAGAAGGCGGCGAAGAAGAAAAAGCTCTAACTGCGCGTCCGGCCGGCGCTTTGACCGACCGGGGCCGGGACTGCTAAGTCCGCCCGGCCCAACAGGAACAGCGATGACAACGACACCCAACAGCTTCCGCACCGGCCCGGACGAGCGCGGTCATTTCGGCATTTTCGGCGGCCGCTACGTCGCCGAAACGCTGATGCCGCTGATCCTCGAGCTGGAGCAGGCCTATAACGCCGCCAAGGCCGACCCGGCGTTCCAGGACGAGCTCGATTACCTGCTGGAGCATTACGCGGGCCGACCGAGCCCGCTCTATTACGCCAAGCGGCTGACCGAGCATCTAGGCGGCGCCAAGGTCTATCTCAAGCGCGACGAGCTGAACCACACCGGCAGCCACAAGATCAACAACGTGCTGGGCCAGGTCCTGATGGCCAAGCGCATGGGCAAGACGCGCGTCATCGCCGAGACCGGCGCCGGCCAGCACGGCGTGGCGACGGCGACGGCCTGCGCGCTGTTCGATATTCCCTGCGTCGTGTTCATGGGTTCGGTCGACGTCGAGCGCCAGGCGCCCAATGTGTTTCGCATGAAGATGCTGGGCGCCGAGGTCCGGCCGGTGACGGCGGGTTCCTCGACGCTCAAGGACGCGAGGAACGCGGCGCTGCGCGTCTGGGGGGCGACCTGCGAGACGACCTTCTACTGCATCGGCACGGTGGCCGGCCCGCATCCCTATCCGGCGATGGTGCGCGACTTCCAATGCGACATCGGCAACGAAACGCGCGCGCAGATGATGAAGGCGGAGGGCCGGCTGCCCGACACGCTGGACGCCT
>JAUXWB010000067.1 GCA_030684475.1 Reyranella sp.
CGGCGTCACCCGCCACACCACGTAGTAGCCGATGAAGCAGGCCAGCGCGAAGATGGTGAGCAGCGCCACGAACGGCATGTGGCCGTCGGGCAGTGCCAGCGTGCTCTGGGCGGCGACGTCGGTGACCTGCTGCGCCACGGCCTTGAGGTTGGTGGCCAGTTCCTGTGCCTGGGTCGCGAGTTTGGCCGCCTCGCCTGCTAATTTGTCGTTCATCGGGCCGCTCCTAGGTCTGGCTGAGCGAGGGGTGCACGATCTGGCCGCCCTGGGTCACCAGGGTGCCCTTCACCACTTCGTCGTTGAGATCGATTTTCAGCGCCTTGGTCTCCTTGTCGACCATCGGCGAGATGAAGTTCAGCAGGTTGCGCGCGAACAGCGCCGAGGAGTCGGTTGCGAGTTCGCCCGGGAGATTGGCGGGGCCCACGATCTTGACGCCGTTCCTCTCGACGATCCTGCCGAACTCCGAGAGCGGACAGTTGCCGCCCTGCTCGACCGCCATGTCGACGATCACCGAACCGGGCTTCATGGTCTTCACCATGTCCTCGGTGACCAGCACCGGTGCCTTGCGGCCGGGGATCAGCGCGGTGGTGACCACGATGTCCTGCTTGGCGATGTGCTCGGCCACCAGGGCTGCCTGCTTGGCGCGATATTCCGCGCTCATCTCCTTGGCGTAGCCGCCCGACGTCTCGGCCGCCTTGAATTCCTCGTCCTCGACGGCCACGAACTTGGCCCCCAGCGACTGGACCTGCTCCTTGGTCGCGGGCCGCACGTCGGTCGCCGTCACGATGGCGCCCAGTCGCCGCGCCGTGGCGATCGCCTGCAGGCCCGCCACACCCACGCCCATGATGAAGGCGCGGGCCGGCGCCAAGGTGCCGCCCGGCGTCATCATCTGCGGGAAGATGCGGCCGAAGTTGTTGGCCGCCAGCAGGACGGCCTTGTAGCCCGCGAGGTTGGCCTGCGAGGACAGGATGTCCATCGACTGGGCGCGCGTGATGCGCGGGATCAGTTCGAGCGCGAACGACGTCACGCCCTTCGACGCCAGCGCCTGGACCAGCTCCTTGTTGGTGAGCGCGCCCAGCGGCGACATCAGGGTCTGGCCGCTGCGCAGCAGCGCCATCTCGTCGATGCCCTCGGCGGCCGACATCGGGCGCTGGATCTTGAAGACGATATCGGCGGCGGCCACGGCGGCGGCGGCGTCCGGCACGATGCTTGCACCGGCCTCGGCATAGGCCTCGTCGGTGTAGGCGGCAGCGAGGCCCGCACCGGCCTCGATCACGATCTCCTCCGCACCCAGCGCCTTCAGCTTCTTGACGGTCTCGGGAGTCGCGGCCACACGGGTCTCATGCGGACGGCGTTCTTTGAGAATGGCGATTTTCATGGAGCGCTTTTTGAGTCGGTTGGAGACGCGGATGGGTCGTTAGTGCGCCGCACCATGCACAGCGTTCCGTTCTTTGCCAAGCCGGTTTTTCGCCGCGTGGTAAAGCACGATTTACCGCTACGGCAACCGCGTGATACTGCAAGGCATGGCCCAGCGTCCCGTCATTCTCACCGGTTTCCACTTCACCAAGACCACCCTGGCTGCGTTCTCCGAAAACTACGAGATCGCGGGACACATGGACAAACCCGACCCGGCCCTGGTGCCGCGTGCCGCAGCCGCCGACGTGCAGGCCATCGTCAGCACCGGCAGCGTCGGCCTGTCCGATGCCTTGATGGCGGCGCTGCCCCGCCTCTCGCTATTCTGCTGCTACGGCACCGGCTACGAACGGGTCGATCTCGCCGCCGCCCGCAAGCGCAACATCATGGTCACCCACGGCGCCGACGCCAACGCGCCCGACGTGGCGGAGATGGCCTTCGGCGTGCTGCTGGCCTCGACGCGGCGCATCGTACGCGCCGACAAGATGATCCGCCGCGGCGACTGGACCAAGCGCATCCCCAACCGCTTCGGCGCCATCGCCGGCATGACCGGCGGCAAGCTCGGCATCCTCGGGCTGGGCGCGATCGGCATGGAACTGGCCAAGCGCGCCAAGGGCTTCGACCTCGAGATCGGCTACTGCAACCGCAACAAGCGCAGCGACGTCGACTTCGCCTATTTCCCCAACGTCATGGCGCTCG
>JAUXWB010000323.1 GCA_030684475.1 Reyranella sp.
CCTTGCATCACCCGCCTGTGGAGAGCGGGACGGCACCAGTCACGACAAGGAGCCGTCCCGTGCAAAGTGACCGGGCGGCTCGGCCCTTGAAGTCAGGCCTCGTGCGACGATATCAAAAATATAGGACGAATCCGGCGAAACCTGCAAATATCCTATTGCATTCCTGCCACGCATTTTTCGCCGGGCTGCTAGCAGTGCTCGCAGAAGGCACGTGCCTGAGATGGACGTGGGCCAGCCGCTCGTTGCACAGGACCTCGAACACCGTCGCCCCGAACATCTGGCAAAAAAGCCCTGGTTCAAGCGCTTGTCGCTTAACCCGGCTACTGGTACGCCGCCTTTGTCGTCCGGGTGAGCTCTTCGATCAACTCATCGGCTTGCCTCTCCAACTCGCCGTCACCAGGCTTCGTCGGTGGCGCGACGGGACTGGGGTCGGTCATCGACGTCACGCCGGGCACCGCGATCAGCCGCCTGCCAACTTTCACCCGATCGCCCGCTCTTGGAAGCCGCTTCTTTCTGATCATGCGCAATCCCCGGCGTCAGCCCGCCCGAATGTCCTGGTCGTCCAGTATTTCCAGAATTTCCAGATCGCGGATCGGCACCCAGGTGACGCCGTTGGGCCAGTTCGGCGGGCATTGCATCATTGCCTGCGGTCCGGCGGAGGGCATATCGGCTTCGCCCACGTGTCGAAAGAAGTCCTCCCGGCCGATGAAGCGCTCGAGGCCCGGCGCCAGCTTGTCGGTACTCGTCGGGCGGAAGATGGCCCGCACGCGGTCGAGATGCTGGACCATGTGGCGGTCGATCGCCGGCTGTCGATCGGCGTGGCCGGCCGGCCTCCTCGCCTGTGGGGGCTGGTCCGGATCCGTCATCGAGGGCACGCTCGGCGTGCTGATCGTGCGCCGTCCCACCCGCACGCGGTTGCCGGCCTTCAGAGAGCGTCTCTCCAAACAGCGACTCCCCTACCCGCCCAGGCTATCCGGTTCGGAGGCCGCCCGGGCCGGCTTTTCGCCGTCGGACGTTCGGGGATGCCGGTGATGCAGGAAGACGGCCAGCTGCTCGCGGGCGCCCGAGCCTGACAGTCGTACGGCCGATTCGAACAGCTCATGCTGCACCTTGGGCGGCAGGTCTCCCCAAACTGCGGTGACCGCGCGACCGAGAGCTTCCGTCAGTCCTTCCGAGGTCATCCGTTCCTCCTCTGCAAACTCGGCGGCAACCCGTTAGACAATGGAAGCCAGAGAGATCGGTTCCAAGGCGGCAACAGCCAAAAGTCCCATGTCGCCAAAGAGAACACAAGGCACTGGTCGGCTCGTCGCCGATGGCGGTCGACTATCCCCGTCGTGAGGCCGCCCCCGGCTGCTGGCCTTTCGCAAGTCCGAGCTGCTGCACCAGCCGCTGATAGCGCGGCTCGCCCCGCAGCGGATGGAACGACGGATAGGCGCCCATGTAGACGACGGAGTCGGCATGTGCGGAGAGGGCGCGCTCCAGCGCGTCGAGCGCCCCGGTGATGTCGTCGATCACCATGCGCTGGATCGCGACCTCGTACCACTGGTTGAGCCGCTCCAGCATGGCGATCCATTCGAGCATCGCCGCGCGATGGCCGTCGGTCTGCATCAACCCGTCGAGGCGGGCCGCGAACGGCGCATGGTCGAAGAGTTCCAGCCAGATCCGGCGCTCGGCCATCGCCTCGTCGTGCCGGCCGAGCTGGTCGAGGACCAGCATGCGTCGGAAATGCGGGCGGCGGGCCTCGGGGTCGATCGACACCGCCTCGGCCAGCGCGGCGAGGGCGGGCTCGCTCTCGGCCGCCATCCAGTGGGCGAGGCCGAGATGCTCGATGATGTCGCGGCGCAGCGGATCGAGCCGGCGGGCTCGCGCCAGGTTGGCGACGGCCTCGTCGGGGCGGCTCGTGGCCAACAGGAAAAGGGCCAACGCGAACGCCGCGTCGGGCGATTGCGGCGCCAGCGCCACGGCGCGCGCGAGTTCCGCCTCGGCGCCCGCCCAGTCCCGCTCATAGATCATCCGCAGCCGGCCCAGCACGCCGCGCGCCTCGCCGTTCGTCTCATCGAGGACGAGGGCGCGGTGCGCCGCGTCGCGCGCCAGTGGCATCGCCTCGTCGATCGGCAGCGGCCGGCGGATCGTGGTCGAGGTCATCAACAGGTAGGTCGAGGCCATGCCGGCATGGCAGTCCGCATCGTTGGGATCGAGCGCGAGCGCGCGTTCAAACAGGCCGAGCGCCCTGAGCGCCGGCACGCGCTCGACCTTGTTGAGGTTGGCGCGCGCCTCGGCCTTGATGAAGTGCAGGCCCGATGGCGGCGGAAGGCTGGCCGGCGGGTCGGCCGGCCCCAGAAGCTGCACCGGCAGGGCCATGCGGTAGCCCGCCTTGGCGACCGTCTCGATGCAGTCGACCGACGGATGGTGGCCGTTCAGCGCCTTGCGCAGGGTGGAGATATGGACGGTGAGGTTGCGGTCCTCGACGGTGACGTCGGGCCACAATTGGGCAGTGAACGTCTCGCGCTCGACCAGGCGGCCGCCTGCCTCGGCCAGAAGTCCCAGCACCTCGAGGCTCTTGCCGGCCACCGGCAGGGGCTGGCCGTCGCGCAAGAGCCTGCGCTCGCGCATGTCGAGAACGAAGGGACCGAAGCCGTAGACCGCCACCCCGAGCCTTCCCGCTTTGACCTTGCATTGACCTTTTTTTGACCTCTGCCAGCACGTGGCAACACGCGCAAGTGCTTATGATCATTGATGTTTTCTTGCATTGCCACTGTGAATAGCGGCGATGCGGGGCGGGAGGTCAGCATTCGGGGGAGTTTGGTTGCAATGCTGAACGGGAACATCGTGCGGCGGCGCGCCAATTTCGCGTTGCTCCTTTCAGGGTTGGCACTCCTTCTCACGTCGGTACCGGCGGTTGCCCAGCAGGACGCGTGGCAGGGTCCGCTCACCGCCGCGCCCAAATGGGGTCCCTTCCTCGACGTCGAGGGCATGGTCGGCACCAAGCGCCGCATCGGCGAACTCGACCTGTTCGTGCCGCTGGCGCAGAACGAACGGACGCTGCTGTTCTCCGACTTCCGCTTCAAGGCCGACGACCAGAATTCGCTCGAGGGCAACCTCGGCCTCGGCGCGCGCCACATGCTGCCGGGCGGCTGGAACGCCGGCGGCTACGGCTACTTCGACCGCCGCCGCAGCCCCAACTACAACACCTTCAACCAGCTCACCTTCGGCGCCGAGATGCTGGGCACCAATTTCGACTTCCGCGCCAACACCTACTGGCCGGTCGGGCAGACCTGGGCCTCGATGGGCACCACCGGCGGCGGCCCGGCCACCGCGGTCGTGTCGGGCACGGCATTGAGCGTGACCATTCCCGGCAGCACGACGAGCACGGAATATGCCCTGACCGGCTTCGACGCCGAGGCCGGCGTGCGCGTGCCGATCTTCGACACCAAGGGCCCCTACGATCTCCGCTTCTATGCCGGCGGCTATCGCTTCTCCGACGGCGTGACGCCGGTGATCGCGGGGCCCCGCCTCAGGCTCGAGTTCACCAACTACCGCATTCCCGAGTTGTGGGGCGGCACGCGCCTGATGACCGGCGTCGAGTGGCAGTACGACGACGTGCGCGGCAGCCAGGCCTTTGCCAGCCTCAGGCTGCGCGTGCCGCTGCAGGCCGAGCCGCGGCGCGGCACGCTCACCTACCAGGAACGGCGCATGACTGATCCGATCGTGCGCGACGTCGACATCGTGAGCCAGGTCCAGAAGATCATCACGCCCAGCGTCACCGAGGCCGCGACCGAGACCGCCAGCGGCCAGGCCATCACCGCCATCAGCAGCGCCACCACCACGGGCGCTGCCCTGCCCGGCGCGGTGACCGCCGCCGGGGTCGATTCGTTCGTCGTCCTTGAGGGCACGTTCAATACCGGCGCCAGCAACGTCCAAACGCGGGTCGGCCAGACGCTGATGGGTGCGGGCCAGCTCGCCGTGCGCACCGCCTCGGGCCGCACCGTCACCGCCTCGCTGCCCGGCGCCACCATTGCCGCCACGAATGCCTCGACCAACGGGGGCGCGGTTACGCTCCAGGCAGGCTCTTCGCTCATCGGCATGACGGTCACCAACGCCTTCAGCGGTGGCACCGGCGGCGCCGCCGTCAGAATGGCCGACACCGCCGGCAACCTCACGATCCGCAACAATACCCTCATCGTCACCCAGAGCGGCGCCAACGGCGCAGTCGGCCTGAGCGGCAGCACCGGCCAAACGAATACCCTGATCAGCGGCAACACCATCACGGTGACCGGCAGTGGCGCTGCGACCATGACCGCCCTGAGCCTGAACGGTGCCGGCGGGTCGGCCTTCACCGTTGTCGGCAACACGCTGAGTGCCTCGGGCGGCACCACCAACAACATGGTGACTCTGAACAGTGCCACCATCGTCACCGGATCGACCGGCAACGTGCGCGGCAGCGGCGCCTGCAACGGCGTCGCGACCAGCGGCTCGATCGGCTTCACCAACGGCACGACCTGCCCGTAGCGAGGCAGGGCGCGCGACGAGGTGCGGCAGATCCGATAACCCACGTGCCGAGCGCGGACATCCGCATGTCCCGACAGGCCCGCTGGACTACTTGCGGTCACGCCGGCCTCAGGATGACCTGGTAGGCACCGGCTTCCCGGGCAAAATTGATCCAGGTCAACGAAGCCTTTCCCCGCCGTCCGCACTATTGCAGCAGGGGGAAGATGCATGCTGGATGCCTGCTACTATTCGCTGATCGAACGGGCCGAGGACGGCCGCTTCCTCGGATGGATTCCCGATCTTCCGGGTGCGACAGCGAGCGGTCGCACGGAAGACGAGGTCGTCCAGCAGCTTTCGCAAAGCGCGCGGCAACAGCTGCATGACCTTCTCATGAGCGGCCAGCCACCGCCCCCGGCCCGGCCGGTGGACGCGCTGCCGCCGAGCGAGGGGCGGCGCGAGGTCCGCCGCCTGTTGCTCATCATCGGCTAGGGCCTTTTCGACACGGATTGAACCATCCAAGTCCAAATCAAGGACTCTGGAATTCTTCTCCTCCCCCGTTTCGGGGGAGGTGCCCCCGAAGGGGGCGGAGGGGGAAAGCTTCAGTATTGCGGCTCGCCGATTTCAGATTGGAGAATTTCAAACATCTCTTCCGGGGCTCGCCCCCTCCGGCGCGCCACCTCCCCCGAGACGGGGGAGGAGTCTGAATTCTTTCTTCTCCTTCCTGCTGCAAGCAGGCCCATCCGGGATCATGCGCCGGCCGGCACGATGAAGACCTCGATCGGTTGGGCGCGGCCGGGCACCTGGACCGGGCCCACGGCCCGGAAGCGTGCGGCGTCGGCGGCCTCGAAGCCGGCCGACTCGCGGGCGGCGGCCAGGGTTTCGGCGCTGGTCACGATCGTCGCATCGTGCGCCCGCGACAGATGCTCGAGGCGGCTCGCCACGTTCACCGTGTCGCCGACGGCTGAGTATTCGAGGCGGTTGCGGCTGCCGATGGCGCCCATCAGCACCGGCCCGACATGGACGCCGACCGAGATCCGGACCTGCGGCAGGCCGCGCATGTGGCGGACGCAGTTCCAGTCCGCCACCGTCCGCACCATGTCGAGGGCGCAGTGCAGCGCCCGCGCCTCGTCATGGGCTTGCGAGTCCGGCGTGCCGAAGGTCGCCATCGCGCCGTCGCCGATGAACTTGTCGAGCGTGCCGCCGTGGCGAAAGATGCAGGCCGCCATGTGCTCGTGGAAGGCGCGCAGGAAATCGATGGTCTGCCGCGGCGGCTGGCCTTCCATCAGGCGGGTGAAGCCCACGACATCGACGAACAGCACCGTCGCCTTCTCCTCCCGCCCCGCCTCGAAATCGCGCTCGGCGCCGGCCAGGCGGTCGACCAGGTTGGGCGAGAAGAAGCGCGCGAGGTTGTTGCGCTCGCCCTCGGCCAGCAGGGTGCGGCCGAGATGGGCGCGGGCGCGCCACACCGCGGCGGCGATGAAGGCGGTGCTGATCGTCATGAAGACGAGCTGCTGCACCACGAAGGCCTGCGGCGTGACGAAGCCCGGGCCGATCACCCGCGCCAGCAGCGCGACGGCCAGCGCCACCGGATGGTCGGCCGCCAGCAGGTCGAGGTTGGCGGCCCGCGCCAGCGCCACGACGGTCCACACGACGCTCAGCACCAGCGCCGCCAGGCACACGATGCCGGTCAGGAGCACGGTGCGGGCGGAGTAGCTGAGCGCGCTCGCGGCGAGATAGACGCTGAGATAGAGGAAGATCGAGCGGCGCCCGAACACCTGCTCGACCCACAGGCCCGACGTCGGCGAGCCCGGGCTCACCTCCATCGTGGCCACGACGATCACCGACACTTCGAGCACGATCACGGCGGCCTGGAGGACCGTGGCCCAGCGCGCGGCGCGCGTGCGGTAGACCAGCCACGCCGTGAGCGCCAGCGCCGCGCAGGCCGAGAGGCTGACGGTGACGCGCATCGGACCCGCCGCCATCAGCAGCCACAGGCTGATCGCGCCCAGCGCCACGAGGCGGGCGCGGAAGGCGAACAGCGATCCGTTCTGCTCTTCCTCGCGCAGCCGAACGCGCAGGCGTGCGGCAGCGCCGGCAAGGGTCAAGGTTGTCATGGCCGACCGTGGGTGGTTGGGGCGCCGGTTTACGCGATTCCCGCGCAGCCCGTGTATTAAGAATTGTGATCGCAGCGATGAGGCGCGCTCATGGTTTCCGACCCCCTCCGGCCCTCGGCCACCTCCCCGTAAGACGGCAGGGCTGTCCGGGGAAGTTTAGGCATATTGGAAGGCCATCTGGTTTGGGCAGTGCCGAGGTCGTGGCTTTGCGGGATTGCTGAGAGCAGGCTTGTCGATCCGCTGGATGGTTGTTCGGGTAAAGAGCCTGCCGGCAAT
>JAUXWB010000095.1 GCA_030684475.1 Reyranella sp.
CACCAGGTAGCGCGCGACTTCCTCCCAGTTGGAGATCTTGGACCGCAGCGCCTTGGGATCGAGCAGCCATTGCAGGATGTTGGGGCCCTTGCCGGGCGGCGGCGCCGGGGGCGGGCCCTCGAACAGGAACAGCGTGAAGGCCTGAGCCGCGTCGTTGGCCTGCAGCAGGTTCCACAGCCGGTCGATGACCACGGCAGGGTAGGGCTCCTGCTGCTTCAGCATGCGGTCGATCGCCTGGCGCACCGGCGCCAGTTCGGGCGCGGCGAGGTTGCTCTCGCGATAGACCGGCGCGAAGCCCGCCGCCAGCAGCATGGTGTTGCGCTGGCGCAGCGGCACGTCGAGCGCGGTGGTGAGCTGGACCACCATCTCGCGGCTGGGCTTGGCGCGGCCCGATTCGAGGAAGCTGACGTGGCGCTGCGACACGCCGGACTGCAGCGCCAGCGCAAGCTGGCTGGCGCCGCGGCGGCGGCGCCAGGTCCGCAGCATGGGGCCGAACAGGTCGGGGGACGGGGCGGTGGAAACGGAGGGATTGCTCATCATGGGCCTGAACCTAGCACCGGCCCGCGGCTCCGCCGATTACCTCCAGCGTAATTGAGGCAGCGGCGGGCCGATGCGATCTCTGTCGCGTCCGCAACGCACAAGGAGGACATCATGAACGCTTCAGCCGACCGCCTGCTCCGCCGCACCCTGTGGGGCAACGCCGCCTTCTCCGTCGTTTCCGGCGGGGTTCTGGCGATCTTCGCCGGGCCGTTCGCCAGGGCCGCCACCGATGCCCCGGTGTCGGTCCTCGGCCTCGACCTTGCCCTCCTGTTCGAGCTGCTGGGTGTGGGCGTCGTCGTCTTCGGCGCGCTCTGCGCCTGGATTGCCTCGCGTCCTGAGCTGCCGCAGGCCTGGGCACGGGCGATCTTCGCCGCCGACCTCGCCTGGGTGGCCGGCAGCGTGCTGGTGCTGGCGTTGCCGGCCTCGTGGACCACGGCCGGCATCGCGGGCATCGTCGTGCTGGCGCTGATCGTGGCCGATCTCGCCATCCTGGAGTATCTCGGCCTGCGCAGGATGAGCGCCGCCAACTGAGGATATGAAAATGGACAAGCTTCAGCTCCTGAACAACGTCAAGCTGCCCTTCGCCGAGGTTCTGGGGCTGAAGTTCACCGCCGCGAGCGAGACGCGGGTGACGGCCGAGATGGTCGTCCGGCCCGAGCTCTGCACGCGGCCCGACATCCTGCACGGGGGCGCGGTCATGGCCTTCGCCGACACGCTGGGCGCCGCCGCCACCGTGCTCAACCTGCCCGAGGGCAAGGGCACGACCACGATCGAGAGCAAAACGAACTTCGTCGGGCCGGCGCCGGTCGGCACGACGGTGATCGGGGAGACCACGCCGATCCATCGCGGCCGGCGCACCATGGTCTGGACGACGCGCATCACCACCGCCGAGGGCAAGCTGGTGGCGGTGGTGACCCAGACGCAGATGGTACTTTAGCCGCCATAGCGGCAGCGCATTAATCCCATAGGGACTCGATATTTCAGGCGGGGCGGGACTCCCGGCATGGTGCGGCCACCCGAAAGGGACACCATACCGAAGGAGTTCACCATGAAGACCACGCTCACCATCGCCGCCGCGCTCAGCACCGCGCTGCTGCTCGGCGCCGCCGCCCAGGTCCAGGCCCAGGGCAACATCGAGAAGTGCTACGGCGTGTCGAAGGCTGGCAAGAACGACTGCCAGACCGCGACGTCGTCGTGCGCCGGCACGGCCAAGAAGGACGCCGAAGCAAGCGCCTGGCTCAGCGTGCCCAAGGGCACCTGCGAGAAGATCGTCGGCGGCAAGCTCACCTTGACCAAGGGCTGATCGCCTCAACCGTCGCAAGCCATCGGACGCCGCGCCCCGGCACCCCCCTTCTTCGGTAGGGCCGGCGCTCCCCGCCCCATTCAAACGTCGGCTCGCCCGGAGGATTCCGGGCGATGCCGGGGCCGGCGGCCGACCCATTCCGGAGGAATTCACCATGACGACCGATACGTTTGCCTGCGACGTCCACGAGAGTCGCCTCGTCGCCCGTCTTGCCGCGTTGCGCGCGACCGCCGGCCGGTTTCCGTTGTCCCTGCTCGAGCTCGGCATGCGCGTGGCCGTGGGCGCCACCTTCTTCAGGTCGGGCATGAACAAATTCGAGAGCTTCGACACGGCGATCGAGTTGTTCCGCGAGGAATACCGCCTGCCATTGCTGCCGCCGGAGATCGCGGCTTATATGGGCACGGCGGTGGAACTCTCGGCGCCGGTGCTGCTCGTGTTCGGCCTCTTGGCGCGACTGGGCGCCGCGGCGCTGCTCGTGATGACCCTCACGATCCAGTTCCTGGTCTATCCCGGCAACTGGCCCGAGCACCTGATGTGGGCCTCGATTCTGGCCTATGTGCTGACGCGCGGACCCGGCAGACTGTCGGTCGATCGTCTCATCGCGTTCAACCTGTTCGGACGCGGCTAAGCAAGGGAGCTCCGCCATGGCCCGGCCGCGCATCGTCATCGTCGGCGCGGGCTTCGGCGGTCTCAGCGCGGCACATTCGCTCGCCGGCGCCGATGCCGACGTCACCGTCATCGACCGCCGCAACTACCATCTCTTCCAGCCGCTGCTCTACCAGGTGGCGACCGCCGGCCTGTCGCCGGCGCAGATCGCCTCCCCCATCCGCGCGATCCTGCGCCACGACGCCAACGTGCGTGTGGTGCTGGGCAAGGTGAAAGGCGTCGACAAGGAGCGCCGTGTGGTCCGGCTCGATGAGCGTGAAATCCCCTACGATCAGCTCGTGCTGGCGACCGGCTCGTGCCATGCCTATTTCGGCCATGACGAGTGGGAGCGCGTGGCGCCCGGCCTCAAGAAGATCGACGACGCCACCAACATCCGTCGTCGCATCCTCACCGCCTTCGAGCATGCCGAATCCACCGAATCGCCCGAAGCGCGGCGTCGCTTCCTCGCCTTCGTGGTGATCGGCGCCGGGCCGACCGGCGTGGAGATGGCCGGTGCCATCGCCGAACTGGCGCACGTGGCCCTGCGGCACGATTTCCGCACCATCGATCCGCGTGAGGCGCGCGTCATCCTGGTCGAGGCGGGTTCGACCGTCCTGGCGGCCTTCCCGCCGGTGTTGAGCGCGGCGGCACGTTCGGCGCTGGAGCGGCTGCATGTCGAGGTCCGGCTCGGCGTGCCGGT
>JAUXWB010000102.1 GCA_030684475.1 Reyranella sp.
CGTGGCAAGCTCCACCCTCGCGTACGCGTCAACCCGCGGCGTGCGCGGGCGGGTCATGCTTATGTAGGAGAACTGGCGCGGTCCAACCGCCAGCCTGCCAGAAACATAGTCCATTTCCTGCTGAACCTGCAACTTCAATCTGTTCACATCTGCGTGAACAAATGCTTGCAATGCAAGCACCCGCCTTTAGGCGACCCTAGACGAGGTTGGGCTTCGGCAGGCTGGTGGGGAGGATCTCGATCACCGAGTAGCCGTCCCGCTCGAGCGAGACTGCCTGGAGTTGTGCTTCCTTGAGGGTCGAGTAGGCGATGCCGATACGGCGGCCACCCTTGGGCTTTTCGACCCAGACCATGTGTTTGCCGATTGCTGCTGTTGTCATGGCGGAGCCTATACAGGCAAACCCCGGCATTAGCGAACGAAGCCCACATCCCCATATGTCTTGACAAGAAATGAATTTGAATTCATTTCTTTACGCATGGCCTACCGGCGCACCGAACGGGTCCAGGAGCAGCTTCAGGACAAGCGCGACCGCATCCTGCAGGCGGTGCGTGCGGTCGTGGCCGACGTCGGCTTTCGCGGCGCCCAGGTCGCGATCGTGGCCGAAGCGGCCGGCGTGGCGACCGGCACGGTCTACCGGCATTTCCCGTCCAAGGGCGAACTGTTCGCCGAGGCGCTGGCATTGAATGCGGGCCACGAAGTCAGCGTCATGCGGGCCGTGGCCGACAGCGAGGGAACAGCCACGGCACGACTGGCCGACGCGGTGCGCGTGTTCGCGCTACGCGCCGTGCGGGCGCGGCGGCTGGCTTGGGCGATGATCGCCGAACCCGTCGATCCCGAAGTCGACGCCGCCCGCCTGAAATCCCGACGCGCCTTCGCCGACGTGCTCCAGGGCCTGATCGAGGACGGCATCGCCGGTGCCGAGTTCCCGCCGCAGAACGCCCGCATCGCCGCCGCCGGCCTGATCGGCGCCCTGACCGAGGGACTGGTCGGTCCGCTGGCGCAGGATGCGGAAGCGCCCAACGCCCTGTCCCTGTCACGCGAGATCACCGCCTTCTGTCTGCAAGCCGTCTCCGCCCGGCCCTATGAGGAGTCCCGATCATGACCATGACCGACGCCGCGGCCTCTCCCTCCCCCGTAGCCCCCCACTGGCAGACTCTGTTCCAGCGCCTGCTCGCCGAGATGGACGAGCGCGCCAGCCCCGATTGGCAGGCCGACGAGGCGGGCCTCGATCCCACCCTCTACATCGACCCGACGCGCTTCGAGCACGAGCGCGAGCGTCTGTTCCGCCGGCTGCCGCTCTGCCTCGGCCCCGTCGACCAGCTCCGCGAGCCCGGCAGCGTCATGGCACGCGAGATCTGCGGCGTGCCGGTGCTGATCACGCGCACGCGCGAGGGAAACGCCAAAGTGTTCCTGAATGTCTGCCGTCATCGCGGCGCGCGGCTGGTCATTGATGAGGGAGAACCCTGCAGGCGCCAGAGCCTGGTCTGTCCCTATCACGGCTGGACCTACCGCCTCGACGGCTCGCTGGCGGGCCTGCCGCGCGCAGAAGCCTTCCCGACCATCGACAAGCACATGCTGGGCTTACGCGAGCTGCCGTCGGCCGTGCGGCACGGCATGATCTGGGCGGTGCTCGATCCCTCCGCACCCGCGCCCGACATCGCGGCGTTCCTGGGCCCACTCGACCGCGACCTCGCGGCGATCGATCTCGGCGGCCATCGCTTCTATCGCCAGCACGCCATCAAGCGCGCCGCCAATTGGAAGCTGATCGTCGAGGCTTTCCTGGAAATCTATCATCTGACGCGCTTGCACGCCGGCACGATCGGCCCGTTCTTCGCCGACGCAGTCTCCGTGAGCGACGCGGTGGGCCCGCACATCCGCTTCCTCGCGGCGCGCGAGCGCACGGCCGAGATCCGCGAACTGCCGCCCGAGCGCTGGAGCCCGCAGCATCACGGCACGCTGGTGCACTTCGTGATGCCCAGCAGCCTCTTCATCTACCATCCCGACTACATCAGCCATCTCGGCCTGTTCCCGAGCGCGCCGGACGAGACGCTGTTCGTGCATTCAATGCTGACGCCGGACATTCCCGAGGACGACAAGACGGCGGCGCACTGGGCCCGCTCGTTCGAGCTGATCGACGGCGGCGTCTTCAACAGCGAGGACTTGCCGACCTGCGAGCAGATCCAGCGCGGGATGGGCAGCGGCGCCAACGAGCGGCTGATCGTTGGCCGGCTGGAGCAGAACCTGCGGCGGTTTCACGCCAGTTTGGACGCGGCGCTGGGGTAGAGGCCCGCCCTCGCCCCCTCCGCCCCGTAAGACGGGGCACCTCCCCCGAGACGGGGGAGGAGGAGGTCGCAATCATCTCCTCCCCCGTCACCGGGGGAGGTGCCCCCGGGAGGGGGCGGAGGGGTCAGAGGTTGATGGGCCCACGAGTAAGGACGTCGCGGCGGCTGCACCGAGCGCAATGCGCGAACCCGTGGACGGCCACGGGCAGGTCTTGCCGGAATGAAAAAGGCCGGCACACCTGGCGCCAGCCTACCTGAAAAATAGCTCAAAACCTGCTGAAATGTCAAATCTATCAGGCAGGCTCAGAAGGGCGCGCAGGTCCGGAAGCCGGCCAGGACGTCGTTGCGGTCCGGCGTGAA
>JAUXWB010000114.1 GCA_030684475.1 Reyranella sp.
GGGCCAGTTCATCAGGGCGTTGCAGGAGATGCCGGACGGCACCTTGAAGGACGTGCGCTACACGGTCTTCGGCTGCGGCAACCGCGATTGGGCCTCGACCTACCAGTCGATCCCGCGCCAGATCGATGAATTGCTGGCGGCCCGGGGGGCCGAGCGTCTCTACGCGCGCGGCGAAGGTGACGCCAAGGAAGACCTCGATGGACATTTTCAGACCTGGTACGAGCCGATGCTGCCGGCCGTTGCCGAGAAGCTGGGGATCAAGCTCGACGCCGAAGCCGCGGCGGCGCACGAGCCGCTTTATCGGGTCGAGGCCATCGACAAGCCACTGGCGAATCCGATCATTGGTGGCCATGGCGCGCTGCCGATGCAGATCCTGGCCAATCGCGAACTGCAGAATCCGGAGAAATCGGATCGCAGCACGCGTCACATCGAGGTGCTGTTGCCCGATGGCGTCAGCTACCGCGCCGGCGATCATCTCAGCATCGTGCCGCAGAACGGCGCGGCGCTGGTCGAGCGCGCCGTCCGCCGCTTCGGCTTCGCCCCGGGCGCCCATGTCCTGCTGACAGCCGCCGAAGGCCGGCGTGCAGCCCTGCCGGTCGGCGAGGCGATCTCCGTCCATCGGCTGCTTTCCGACTATCTCGAGCTGCAGCTTCCGGCGACCCGCAAGCAGATCCAGACGATGGCGCAACACACCCGTTGCCCCTTCACACGACCAAAGCTTGAGGCCCTCCTCGAGGAGGAGCGGTTCCGCGGCGAGATTCTGGCCAAGCGCAAGTCGGTGCTCGACCTGCTCGAGGAATTCCCGGCGTGCGAGCTGTCCTTCGCGGCTTTCCTCGAAATGCTGCCGCTGATGACACCGCGCTACTACTCGATCTCCTCTTCGCCGATCGCCGATGGCGCGCGCTGCTCGATCACGGTGGCCGTGGTCGAGGGTCCGGCGCGGACCGGTGCCGGCGTCTATCACGGCGTCTGCTCGAGCCATCTCGCGCGGCAGGCCGCCGGCGGCACGGTCCAGGCTTTCGTGAAGGAGACCAAGGTCGGCTTCCGTTTACCCGTCGACCCTGCCGCTCCGATCATCATGATCGGCCCCGGTACGGGCCTGGCGCCGTTCCGTGGTTTTCTGCGCGAGCGCGCCGCGCTCAAAGAGCAGGGCCGTGCGCTCGGCCCGGCTTTGCTGTTCTTCGGTTGCCGTCATCCGGA
>JAUXWB010000127.1 GCA_030684475.1 Reyranella sp.
GATGGGCGCGCTTGGCGCGTCCGGCCCAGCCCTTGATCTCCGGCAGGCCTTCGCGGTTGCCGGCGAGTGTCGGCAATCCGACCGCCTGGTTGGCGCCCGTGGCCGCCACCAGCATCTGGACGAAGCAGAGAATCGTGGAGAGGAGGAGGTACTTCAGGTCGGGGGACCTTTTCGTTGCTCCCTTGTTGTTCTCTGACCGGCTATTTGGTCCCGAAGAGGCGGTCGCCCGCGTCGCCGAGCCCGGGAACAATATACCCGTGATCGTTGAGTTTTGCATCGATCGCTGCCGCGAACACCGGCACGTCGGGATGGACCTCGGCGAAGGCCCGGGCGCCCTGTTCCGAGCCCAGGATGCAGATGAACTTGATTCGCCTGGCGCCCTGCTCCTTCAAACGATCCACAGCGGCGATCGCCGAATGGGCCGTCGCCAGCATGGGATCGCACACCAGCACGTCGCGGTCGGAGATGTCGGCGGGGATCTTGAAGTAGTACTCGACCGCCTGCAGCGTACGCGGATCGCGGTAGAGCCCGACATGGCCCTGGCGTGCCAACGGCATCAGCTCGAGCAACCCTTCGGCGAGCCCGAGGCCGGCGCGCAGGATCGGCACGATCACCAGCTTCTTGCCGTCGAGCAGCGGCGCATCCATCGAGGCGATGGGAGTCTCGATGGTCTTGTCGACCAGCGCCAGGTCCTTGGTGGCGTCGTAGCCCAGCAGCAATCCGATCTCGCGCAGGAGGCGGCGGAAATTGGCGCTGGAGGTTTCCTTGTCGCGCATCTTGGAGAGCTTGTGCTGCACCAGCGGGTGCGACACGACATGGATCGAGTGCGGCAACGACATCTTCATCTCCCCTTCTTCATGACCCCCTCCGGCCTTCGGCCACCTCCCCCGATGACGGGGGAGGAGTCTGATTCATTCTCCTCCTCCCCCGCTTGCGGGAGAGGTGCCCGTAGGGCGGAGGGGGTCTTCAACTTCCCTAAAATACCGTCCCGTCGCTCTCCACGGCGATCGGTGGGCCGCCGTCCTTGCGGCGCTCGGCGGCGAGGGCGCGGCCGGCGAACCAGGTGCCGGCCTCCAGCACCTTGACCAGCGGCAGGCTCGCCGCATCCATCTTGAGATGGACGCGGACATGCTCGGCCACCCGGTCGAGCAGCGCCACGGTGAGCGCCCGCCATTCGACGATCGCCTCGTCGCCCGGGGCGAAGACTTTCTCCAGCAGCAGTTTCTGCTTGGGCCTGAGCGCGCCGGAATCGACCAGCAGCCCGCCGTTGCGATATTCCGGCAGGCCGGTCAGCGCATCGAGCTCGACGACTTTCAGCCCCGCGCCTTGCAGCGGCTCGACCAGGGAATAGCTCATCCATTGCGAGAGCTTGTGGAACGGCACCAGCCCCACCGCCGGATGCCGCCACACGTCGCCCAGAGGCACGCCGTCCAGTTCGAGGCGCGACGGCCAGATCGCCTGCAGCTTGTCGAGCAGCACCGCCAGGATCGACTCGGCTTTCACGTCAGGTCCGCCACCCGTTCCCCGCGCCAGAAAATCGAACAACGCGCCCGGCCGCTCCAACCCGACGCCGCCCAGCTTGCGCAACAGCCCGGCGCGGCCTTCCAGCCCCAGCAGCGAATTGTGGCCGCGCACCTGGAAACCCATGGCGAGCTCGTTCGGTGTCAGCCGCGCCAGGCGCTCGGCGTCGACGCGCAGTGGATCGTTCTTCGAATCGCGACTGAAGGCGCCATTGACGAACATGTTGAAGCTGGCGACCGCCAGCCCCTCGGAGCGCATGAAGGATTTGCCGGTCGCGGCCTCGCGGTACGACCACAGCCCGCCGGCGCCGGCGTCGAGCAGCACCGAGACGACGGCGAGATCGATGCGCCGCCGGGCGACTTCCTCCCTGGGCAGATCCTTCATCCGCTCCGCCAACGCCGCCCAGCGGTCGCGGCCGCCGGCCTCGAAGTGCCGCCAACGCGAATGGAAGGGGATCTTCGAAGGATCGCGGAAGCGCTTGCGCGTGACGGCAAGCGTTGCCTGCACCGCCGCCTCGAGCCCCGCTGAATCCAGCGCGAACCACGGCGACTGCCCGTTCTCGACATGCCGCAACACGAGCCCCGCCCGCTCGCGGATCGCGGCCGGCGTGCGGAGCCAGGCGACGGTGTCGGTCATGGCTGGGGGCGCGCCACTCCAGTGGCGCGTCTTTGTCGATTGAAGCGATGATCGCGCGACTGGAGTCGCGCGCCCCCAGCATTACTCATCGAGCTTGCGTCCCTTCGCGCGGGCCAGTTCGTTCGATCCGGGCTTGGTAGCGCTGAAATAGCCTGCCGCCTTCTTGGCATCCATCTCGACCTGGGCGTCGGCGGGGATCAGCTCGTCGGGGATCGCCACCTGCTCGACGATCTCGATGCCCTGCTCGCGCAACGCGTCGGATTTGAGATTGCTCATCGAGGCGAAGCGGTCGATGCGCGAGATACCGAGCCAATGAAAGAGGTCGGGCATCAGCTCCTGGAAGCGCATGTCCTGCACGCCCGCCACGCATTCGGTGCGGGCGAAATACTGCGCCGCCGAATCGCCGCCGACCTGGCGCTTGCGCGCGTTGTAGACCAGGAACTTGGTGACCTCGCCCAGCGCCCGGCCTTCCTTGCGATTGTAGATCACCACGCCCAGCCCGCCCTGCTGCGCCATCTCGATGCAGATCTCGATGCCGTGCGCGAGATAGGGACGGCAGGTGCAGATGTCGGAGCTGAACACGTCGGAGCCGTTGCATTCGTCGTGGAGGCGGCAGGCTATCCTTGTCTCGGGCTTGCCGATCTTCTCCATGTCGCCGAAGAAATAGATGGTGGCGCCACCGATCGGCGGCAGGAACAGTTCGAGGTCCGACCGTGTCACCAGTTCGGTGTACATGCCGCCGGTCTGCTCGAAGAGGGTCCGGCGCAGATCGACCTCGGGCACGCCGAAGCGCTCGGCGATGCCGGGCAGCCACCACACCGGCTCGACCGCGGCCTTGGTGAC
>JAUXWB010000330.1 GCA_030684475.1 Reyranella sp.
GGGGACGGGCTGAAATGCGGACTCGTTACGGCCTGGCGTGACGTACCATCCGTGTGAACTACACCCTCGCCCTCGAGCGTCTGCCCGCGGCGTGCGCGGGAGGGTCATGTTCGAAGCAGAAAGACTGGGGCGGTCCAACCGTCAGCCTGCCAGAAACATGGTCCATTTCCTGCTGAACCTGCAACTTTCCTCCGTTCACATCTGCGTGAGCGAATGCTGGCAGTGACTGCATGGTTTGCCGCTACGGACCGCCGAGCCGCCTGCGCACGTCCTCGGGAATGGTGATTGCCTTCAGCGAACGGGCATCGCCGTCCTTGCGCGCCCAGATGCGCGTTTCCGTGCCTTCGGCGGCGATCTCGCCGGTGGCGTCGCGGAAGACGTGGCTGATCGTGAAGGAGCTGCGCCCGAACTTCGCGACCTGGCTTTCGATGACGAGCGCCTCGCCGGTCTGCGAGGCCCGCCGGAAGGAGCATTCGGCATGAACCAGCGGTGTGCCCTCCTTCCACTGTCCGCTCGTGATGTCGTCGCGCCTGAGGCCTGCCGCCAGGAACAGGCGATAGGTCGCCTGGTCGAACCAGCGGAAGTAGGCGGGGTAGTAGACGATGCCGGCCGGATCGCAGTCGCCCCACTCGACGGTGACGGTGTGGCTGCTCTTGAGGGCCATGCTCCTACGCCGCCGCCGGCTTGCCGGTGATGAAGGCCGTCCCAGACATGCCGGCGATCAGGGTGCCGTCGGCACGGACGACGTCGATGCGGTAGTTGGAGAGTTTCGCCGAACGTGCAATCTCGACGGCGGTGGCGGTGAGGATGTCGCCCACCCGCGCCGCGGTGTTGTACATGATGTGAACGTCGATGCCGGCCGACATCACGCCGTGCGAATTGCAGGCGTAACCGAAGGCGGCATCGGCCAGAGTGAAGGTGAGCCCGCCGTGGCAGACCCCGTTGAAGTTGACGTGACGCGCCTCGACACGAACGCGGGTGACGGCCCGGCCGAGTCCCGCCTCGACCACTTCGATGCCGAGGTCGCGCGTGAAGGTGTCCCGCCCGGCGAGGGCAAAGGCGTCGAACCTGGTCATTCTGCCGCGTTCCGCAGCGGCAAGGACACCGACGCAATGGATGCCAGAGTTTTCGACAGCGACTCGCCTTCGGGATCGGCCAGGGCCGCCACGCGGGCGTTGGCCACGGCGTCGGCGGCGGCACGCGGCGCCATGCGGCCGGCGAGCGCGGGCGCAATCACCTCACGAGCGATGCGATGGTAGTTCTGCAGCCCGCGCTTATAAGTGTCGCCGTAGCCCTTGATCAGGCGTGCTGATTCCGCGATCTCGCGCGCGAGATCGACACTCGAGGGCGCGGCGGCACGGATCGAAGCGAGCCAGCGGTCGATCTCGGCCTGCTCCTCGACAAAGCGGAAGGTGCGCGGCCGCCACCAGCGCAACGACGCCAGAAACCGCAGCCGGGCGAATCCCCACACCGTCGTCGTGCGCA
>JAUXWB010000331.1 GCA_030684475.1 Reyranella sp.
GCAGCAGGGCCACGTTGTTGGCCATCTTGGAGATGCGGTGCGGGCCCTCGTGGACCGAGAGATAGGCGCCGACGCCGTGGCCGGTGCCGTGGTCGTAGTCGAGGCCGGCCTGCCACAGGTGGTAGCGCGCCAGCGCGTCGATCTGGGAGCCGGTGGTGCCGGCCGGAAAGCGCGCCATGGCCAGCGCGATATGGCCCTTGAGCACCCGCGTGAAGCGGTCGCGCATCTCGGGTGAGGGCGTGCCGATGGCGACGGTGCGGGTGATGTCGGTGGTGCCGTCGCGGTATTGCCCGCCGGAGTCGACGAGATAAAGGCTGCCCGGCTGCAGTGGCCGCTCGGTCGCCTCGGAGGCGCGGTAATGCACGATCGCGCCGTTGGGGCCGGCGCCGGAAATGGTGTCGAAGCTGAGATCGCGCAGCTTGCCGGTCTGCTGGCGGAGCGCCTGCAGCTGGTCCGACACCTCGATCTCGCGCAATTTGCCGCTCTTCGACTCGCGTGCCAGCCAGCCCAGGAACCGGCTGACCGCACCGCCGTCGCGATGATGTGCGGCCCGGATGCCGGCCAGTTCGACGGTATTCTTGCAGGCCTTGGGCAAGGCGATTGGATCGGCGTCGCGCACGAGCGTGGCGCCGGCCTGCTGCAGGCGGGTCGCGGCCCAATGCGGCGCCGTCGAGCTTTCGATCAGCACGCGCTTTTCCATCTTGCCCAGCGTGTCGAGCGCGCTGCCCAGTTCGTCGGGCGGCGCCAGCGTGACGGCGTTGCCGAGCCAGGCCAGCGTGCGATCGGGCACCTTGCGGCGGTCCATGTAGAGGTCGACGTGACCGTCGCCGTGCAGCAGGGCGAAGCCCAGCGCGAACGGCGTGCGGGGCACGTCGCCGCCGCGCACGTTCAGCAACCAGGCAATGGAGTCGGGGGCGGTGATCAGCGCCACGTCGGCGCCTTTCGAGGCGACGATCTTGCCGATGCGATCGCGCTTGGCGTCGCTTGTCTCGCCTGCGAACTCGACGGGGTGCGGCAGCACGGGTGCCAGCGGCGCCGGTGGCCGGCCGTGCCATACCGTGTCGATGGGATTGGCGTCCATCGCGACGAACGTGCCGCCGGCGCGCTCGCAGGCGCGGGCAAAGCGGTCGTAGCCATCGACGGTCTGCAGCCAGGGATCGAATCCCAGGCGGCCGCCCTTGGGCAGGTTCTTGGCGATCCAGGCTTCGGGCGATTCCTCCGGGATCTGATGGGGCACGAACGCCGAGACATCGACCTGGCCACGGACCGCGAGGGTGTAGCGGCCGTCGATGAAGATCGCGGCGCGATCGGCCAGCACGATGGCGAGGCCGGCCGAACCGGTGAAGCCGGTGAGCCAGCCCAGGCGCTGCGAGCGGCGCGGGACGTACTCGCCTTGATGTTCGTCGGCGCGCGGCACCACGAAGCCATCGATGCCGCGGCGCGCGAGCTCGGCCCGCAACAGCGCCAGGCGCTCGGCCGGGGCCGGTGCCAGGTCGAGGCCGTCGTCGGCCGTGGCGAGTTCCGCCCTCCAGGCAGTCAGCGCCTTGGTCAATTCGGCATCGGATTCTGGGGCGATGAGTTCGACCCATTCCGGGCCGGCCAGCCCCTCGGGGGCGGCGGCAACGCCGCGCATCAGGGCATCCAGGGCGGACGGGTCTGTCGCACGGCCACGCCGGCGCAGGAGCTGAAGAACGTCGTCGGGAGCTGAACTCATGCTGCGCCGGACCCTACGCGGGGCGTCCCACGGAGGCAAATTGAGCAATAATTGTTCTTTCGCGAGTGCGAAATGCTAAATTGTTGTGCGTCATGCGTTAAGCGCATAGCAGGAGTTCAGCCTCCAGACTTATCGTTGTAACTCAAGGCTCTATATTTGCTTAGTGCGATGCAGCATCGCGTACCGCGTCGCACAATTGAAGGAGATGACGATGATGACCCAGCCGATTCAGATGTTTGAAAATCTGACCAGCGAAACTGCGCCGGCGGGGAGGAAAGACGACGTGAAGGCCGGCTTTACCCTCGCCGACCGCCACATGATCGAATTGCGCGCGCGTTATGCCCGCGCCGAATTCGTCGCCAATTCGCTCGGCGACGCCCTCCTCTGGATCGGCCGCCAGTACGGCCGTCTCGTGGGAGGGATCAAGGCCGACCTCAAGCTGCGTGCCGCCGAAGCCCAGCTGTTCCGGATGAGTGACCGCGAACTGGCCGACCTCGGGCTTGCCCGGGGCGATATTCAGTTCGCTGTCCGCGAGGCTGCAGAAGGCCTGGCGCCGCAGATCGACGCTGTCACCGGCAGCGTGATCGCGGCCAACCAGAACCTGCACCGCGCCGCCTGATCGAGATCACCCGATTCGAAGTAGCGTAGCGTAAGCGTACAAAGGGCCGGCGAAAGCCGGCCCTTTTTCGTTGCTCTTTTCCCTTGTCAGTTCCGCCGCAGGATCAGGCTGCGCCACCAGGCGCCGCCGGTCTCGAGATCGAGGCGCCGCTCGAACGAGAATCCACGATCAGCATAGGCCGCGAGGATGAGAGCGGCCTGTTCGACGAGCAGCCCGCTCAGCAGTACGCGGCCGCCTGGCCGCACCGCGGCGGCGAACGATTCCGAAAGATCGACCAGCGGGTCGGCGAGGATATTGGCGACGATGAGATCGTAGGGTGTACGTGCCGCAAGTTCGGGCGCCTGGAGGCCTGATGCCACGGTGAAGCGGCAGAGATCGCCGACGCCGTTCAGGCCGGCGTTCTCTTCCGCCACGGCGACTGCCTCGGCATCGTTGTCGCCGCCCCACACCTGATGCCGCCATAGCTTGGCCATGGCGATGGCCAGGATGCCGCTGCCGCAGCCGACATCGACGGCATTGGTCGCTTCGGACGGATCGATCGTCGCCAGCAGTTCCAGGCAGCCGCGCGTGGTCGCATGCGTGCCGGTGCCGAAGGCGAGGCCGGCATCGATGCGCAAGGGCAGCAGGCCGGCGGGAATGCCGTCGGCGACATGCGAGGGATGGACCCAGAACGGCCCGACCGCGAAGGGCCGGAACGAGCGCTGGTTCTCCGCCACCCAATCCTTGTCCGGAAGATCCTCCCAGCGCCAACCGGCGTCGATCGCCCCCTGAACCGGGGACCGGTCGCCGTGGCCGTAGATCTCGATGCGCCATGGTCCGTCGCGCGAGACCTCATGGCTGGTGACGACGAAGCCCGTCTCCGCCAGGTGCTCGAGGGTTTGCTCCCGCGCGACGCGGTCAGCAGCCGGAACGACGGTCCAGGCCTTCCAGCCGCTCACGCCGCCTCGATGAAACTGTCGAGCACCTTCTTGGGGCCGGCCTTCTCGAAATCGATGTCGAGCTTGTTGCCGTCGACGGCGACGATGCGGCCGTAGCCGAACTTCTGGTGGAACACGCGCTGGCCGACGCCGAGGTCGGGTTTGTCGCCCTCGACGGCGCGGCGGTCGTCCAGCGTCTCGTCGCGCCAGCGCGTGCGGCGCGCGCCGCCGGTGCCGAGGCTTTCATAGTCGAAGCCGCTCGCCTGGTCGCGCAGGCCGCCGTGATGGCCGGCCGAGTAGGTGGCGTAAAGGCCGGCGTCGCTGCTCTCGGCGAGGTGCCCGGTCGGCAGCTCGCGCAGGAAGCGCGACGGGATCGCGGCCTGCCACTGATTGAAGATCCGCCGGTTTGCGGCGAAGGAGACATAGGCCCGCTTGCGTGCCCGCGTCAGGCCGACATAGGCCAGCCGCCGCTCTTCCTCGAGCCCGGCCAGCCCCTTGTCGTCGAGCGCGCGCTGGTTGGGGAACAGGCCTTCCTCCCAGCCCGGCAGGAACACGGTGTCGAACTCCAGGCCCTTGGCGGCATGGAGTGTCATGAGGCTCACCATGTCGGTGTCGCTGCGGTCGGCCATGTCGGTCAGCAGGGCCACATGTTCGAGGAAGGCGGGCAGGGACTCGAATTCCTGCAGGGCGTTGGTGAGTTCCTTCAGGTTCTCCAGCCGGCCCACGGCCACGGGCGAGCGGGCGAGCCGCACCATGTCGGTAGATACCGACACGTCGAACAGGGGTTCCACCACCAGGCCGGGGCGCGAGGTCGGGGTGTACATCACGCCGATATCGACCGTGCCTTCGATCAAGCCCTGCATGATGTCGGCCTCGAAGCCGATTTCCAGGCGTAGCGACACATCCGGAGCGGCTTCGCGCATCCAGGCCACCCAGTGCGGCAAAAAGCCTTCCCATAACGCAATGCGGCCCGACAGCGTCAGCACGTCATGAAAACCCTGTGGCAGGCCGACGTCATGCAGCGCCTGCTCGACGGTGCGAACCAGATGCTTGGCGTGACGCATAAAGCGCTTGCCGGCGGGCGTCAGCTCCGCACCGTTGCGGCCGCGCTGGAACAGGCGCGCGCCGAGCGTGGTTTCCAGCGTGTGGATGCGCGCGCTTACGGTCGACTGCGTGACGTGCAGCCGGCTGGCGGCGGCGACAAAGTTGCCGGTGGCGGCAACGGTCAGGAAAGTGCGGGCGAGTTCGGTGTCCATGACTATATAT
>JAUXWB010000332.1 GCA_030684475.1 Reyranella sp.
CGTAGTCGTCGTTCTGCATCAGCACGCCGATCTTGGCATCCTTGTGGTTGGCCAGGATGTGCTTGGCATAGATGACGGCTTCGGTGTGGTAGTCGGGCTGGAAGCCCATCGTCCACGGGAACTCCTTGGGCTTGCCCCACTTCGAGGCACCGGTCGCGACGAAGAGCTGCGGCACCTTCTTCTGGTTCATGTACCTGTGGATCGCCGTGTTGGTCGGTGTACCCAGCGTCTGGAACATGCTGAGCACTTTTTCCTGCTCGACGAGCTGGCGGACCAGTTCGACGGTCTTCGGCGGCGAATAGCCGTCATCGAGGGTAACGAACTTCACCATGCGGCCGTTGATGCCGCCGCGGTCGTTGACGCTCTTCCAGTAGGCCTCGATGCCCTTGCCGATCACGCCATAGGACGACGCCGGACCGCTGTACGGGTTGGTGTTGCCGATCTTGATTTCCTTGTCGGTCGCGCCGTCGGAGTATTTCTTCTGCGCCAGCGCCACGCCGGACGCCGACAGCACCGCGACGGTCGAAACGCCGCCGACAAAATTACGCCTTGTGGTCTTCAAAGTTGCCTCCACTGTTTGTTAATTGTGGACATCAGCGTCGCGCGAAATCCGCCTGCTGAAAAGGGAAAAACACGGCCTCCGGCTATACAAACTCCCAATGTTGCGACGCACCAAAGGGCCAGGAGCCTTGGGCCGGCATCATCCTCGCGCGCCGCGCAGCTTGCGCCACGCCAGGTAGACGCCGCCGACAATGCCCATCGGCATCAGATACATCAAGACGATGAGCAGGACGCCGAATACCGTGTAGGCCGACAGGTCGAAGGGCAACCCGAGGTCGTTCCTCACGAACATCGACAGCGCCTGGGCCGAATTGTCGACCAGCACGTAAAAGATGCCGCCGACGACCGAACCGGCCATCGAGCCGACGCCACCCACCACCAGGCCGATCAGGAACTTGATCGACAGGAAGATGGTGAAGCTGTCGGGCGCCACGAACGCGATGGCCGACGCCGACAGCGCTCCGGCGATGCCGGTGTAGGCGGCACTGATGCCGAAAGTGACCGTCTTGTAGAGCGCCGTGTCGATGCCCATCGTGTCGGCCGCCATGTACTGGTCGCGGATCGCCATCATCGCCCGGCCGCTGCGGCTGTCGAGCAGGTTGGCCGCCGCCCAGTACAGGATGACCATGGTGATGAAGCAGAAATAGAAGAGCCATTGGTCTTCCGACAGCGGCAGGCCGAACGGCGGCTCCGGCTTCAGCAGCACGATGCCCTGGACGCCGCCCGTCACGCCTTCCAGCCACTTGTATTTGAGGATCTGCGGCACCGCGAGCGCCAGCGCGA
>JAUXWB010000169.1 GCA_030684475.1 Reyranella sp.
CTCACCATGCCGCCGACCATGGGCACGGCGATGCGCTGCATCACTTCCGAGCCTGTGCCGGTACTCCACAGGATCGGCAGCAGTCCCGCCATGATGGCCGTCACCGTCATCATCTTCGGCCGCACGCGCTCGACCGCGCCCTCGATGATCGCCGCCCGGAGGTCGGCCCGCTCCATCGGCCGCCGTTCGGCGGCGCAGCGCGCCTGCCGCTCCTTCAGGGCCTGGTCGAGATAGATCAGCATCACCACGCCGGTCTGGGCGGCGACCCCGGCCAGCGCGATGAAACCGACGGCGACGGCCACGCTCATGTTGAAGCCCATCCACCAGACGAACCACAGACCGCCGACCAGCGAAAACGGCAGCGACAGCATCACGATCAGCGTCTCCGTCATCCGCCGGAAATTCAGGTAGAGCAGGACGAAGATCAGGAGCAGCGTGGCCGGCACGACGATCCGCAGCCTCGCCTCGGCGCGCTGCAGGAACTCGAACTGGCCGCTCCACACGGCATAGGAGCCGGGCGGAAAAGTCACCTTCTCCTGGACGGCGCGCCGCGCGTCGGCGACATAGCCGCCGAGGTCGCGGTCGCGGAAGTCGACGAAGACATAGACCGCAAGCTGGGCGTTCTCGGTGCGGATGGTGGTCGGCCCCCGATCGACTTTCACCTCGGCGAGCTGGCCGAGCGGAATCATGCCGCCTCGCACGGTCGAGACCAGCACGTCCGAGGCGATGGCCCGCGGATCCGAGCGGAAATCGCGAGGGTAGCGCACGTTGACGGTGTAGCGCTCGCGGCCTTCGACAGTGGTGGAAACCGCCTCGCCACCGAGCGCGCTGGACACCGCAAGCTGGACGTCCTCCATCATCACGCCGTACTGGGCGAGGCGTCCGCGGTCGGGCACGATGTCGAGAAAGGAGCCGCCGGTGACCCGCTCGGCGAAAGCGCTGGTGGTGCCGGGCACGTCGCGCACCGCCGCTTCGACCTGGCGGGCGAGGCCCTCCAGCTCGCCGAGGTCGCGCCCCAGCAGCTTGACGCCGACCGGCGTGCGGATGCCGGTGGCCAGCATGTCGGTCCGGGCCTTGATCGGCATGGTCCAGGCGTTGCTGACGCCGGGAAACTGCAGCGCCCGATCGAACTCGGCGATCAGCCTGTCGGTGGTCATGCCCGGTCGCCACTCCGACCGGGGCTTGAGGTTGATCACCGTCTCGAACATCTCGAGCGGCGCCGGATCGGTCGCCGTGCCGGCCCGGCCGCCCTTGCCGTAGACCGACGCCACCTCGGGGAACGTCTTGATGATCTTGTCCTGGGATTGCAGCAGCTCGGCCGTCTTGGTGATCGACAGGCCGGGCAGCGTCGTCGGCATGTAGAGCAGTGTGCCCTCGTCGAGGGCCGGCATGAACTCGCGGCCGAGCTGTGTCGCCGGCAAAACGCTTGCGCCCAGGACCGCAATCGCCATCGCGACGGTGAGCACGCGCGCACGCAGAACGAGCCCGATCGCCGGGCGATAGAGCCACATCAGCAGCCGGTTCACCGGATTGCGGCGCTCCGGCAGGATGCGCCCGCGCACGAACAGGAGCATCAACGCCGGCACCAGGGTCACCGACAACATTGCCGCCGCCGCCATGGCGAGGCTCTTGGTCCATGCCAGCGGCTTGAACATGCGTCCTTCCTGCGCTTCCAGCGCGAAGATCGGCAGGAACGACACGGTGATGACCAGCAGGCTGAAGAACAGGGCCGGGCCGACCTCGACGGCCGCGTCGATGACGGCGTCGCCGCGCGACTGCCCCGGCTTCAGCCGCTCCAGATGCTTGTGGGCGTTCTCGATCATGACGATCGCCGCGTCGATCATGGCGCCGATGGCGATGGCGATGCCGCCGAGGCTCATGATGTTCGAACCTATGCCCAACAGGTGCATGGCGAGGAAGGCCATCAGGATGCCGATGGGCAGGGTCACGATCGCCACCAGCGCCGAGCGCACGTGCAGCAGGAAGACGAAGCACACGATGGCCACCACGATGCTCTCTTCGACCAGCGTGTGGACCAGGGTCTCGATGGCGCGGTTGATCAGGTCGGAGCGGTCATAGACCGTCTCGATGCGCACGCCCTCGGGTAGGCCGCCGGCGAGCTCCTCGATCTTGAGCTTGACGTTGGCGATCACCTCGAGTGCGTTCCGTCCGAAGCGCTGCAGCACGATGCCGCTCACCACCTCGCCCTCGCCGTCGAGTTCGGTGACGCCGCGCCGTTCGTCCGGGCCCAGTTCGATACGCGCCATGTCGCGCAGCAGGACGGGCACCTGGCCATCGGCGCGCACCACGATCTGCTCGAGGTCCGCCACGCTCTTCACATAGCCGCGGCCGCGCACCATGAACTCCGTCTCGGCCATCTCGACGACGCGGCCGCCGACCTCGCGGTTGCTGGCGCGGATCGCCGCGATCACGCGGGCGAGCGGCACGCCGTAGCTGCGCAGCTTCACCGGGTCGACGACGACGTTGTACTGTCGCACGAAGCCGCCGACGCTCGCGACCTCGGCGACGCCGTCGGCCTTGGCGAGCCCGAACCGGATGTACCAATCCTGCAGCGAGCGCAGCTCGGCCAGGGTACGGTTCGCGCCCACCACGACATACTGGTAGACCCAGCCGACGCCGGTGGCGTCCGGGCCGAGGGTCGGCTTGACGTCGGCTGGCAACTTCTGGGCACCCGAGTTCAGGTATTCCAACACGCGGCTGCGCGCCCAGTAGATGTCGGTGCCGTCCTCGAAGATCACGTAGACGAACGACACGCCGAAGAACGAGAAGCCGCGCACGGCGCTGCTGCGCGGCACGGCGAGCAGTGCGGTCGTCAGCGGATAGGTGACCTGGTCCTCGACGACCTGCGGGGCCTGGCCCGGCACCTCGGTGTAGACGATCACCTGGGTGTCGGAGAGGTCGGGGATCGCGTCGAGCGAGACCCGGCCGACGGCGTAGAGTCCGCCGCCCGTGAGCGCGAGCGTGCCGACGAGGATCAGCAGCAGGTTGCGCGCCGACCATCGGATCAGGCCGGCGATCACCGGGATTCTCCCATGAACGCCGCAAGCGCCGCCTTGATGTTGCTTTCGGCATCGATCAGGAAAGTGGCCGAGGTGACGACGCGCTCGCCCGGCTTCAGGCCCTCGAGGATCTGCACATATCCCGGCACGCGGGCGCCGAGCTTGACCGGCCGCGGCTCGTAGCGTCCCTCGTCGCGTTCGACCAGAACGACCTGTCGCTTGCCGCTGTCGATGATCGCGGAGTCGGGCGCGGCGACCCAGCGGCCGGCGATGGGCGATTCGATCTCGACGGTCGCCGCCATGTCGGCCCGCAGGGCGCCATCGGGATTGGCCACCTCGATGCGGAGCCGGGCCGTGCGGCTTTCCTTGCCGAGGGCGGGATAGATGAACGTCACGCGGCCGGGAAACGACCGGCCGGGCCAGGTGTTGACGACGACGCTGGCCATGTCGCCCACTTTCACGAAGGCGAGGTCCTGTTCGTAGACCTCGGCCAGAACCCACATGGTGGATGTGTCGACGATCCGGAACAGGGTCTCGCCGGGCTGGAACCGCATGCCCTCGACGGCCGTCTTTTCGACCACCGTGCCGGACGCCGGCGCGGGAATGGCGATGATGCGCGCGGCGCGTTCGCCGCGGCGCAGCTTCGCCAGTTCGCGCTCCGGATAGTCCATGTTGCGCAGGCGGGTGTCGCCGATGCCCTGCGGACCCTGCAGGCGGTTCGCCAGCAGGAATTCCTGCTGCAGCACGTTGAGTTCGGGGCTGTAGATGTCGAACAGCGACTGGCCGGCCGTCACGGTATCGCCGGTGGCGTTGACGTGGAGCCTTTCGATCCAGCCGCCGAATTTGGGCGCGATCACGGTCTGGCGGCGCTCGTCGAACTGCACGGAGGCGAAGGCGCGCACGGTGCGCGACAGCGCCCGCTCCTCGACGGCCTCGCTGCGCACACCGAGCCGCTGCACGCGGTCGAGGCTTACCTTGACGACGTTGCCGCCCGCTTCATCGCCGTCCTCGCAGACCGGGATGTAATCCATGTCCATCGAGTCCTTCTTTGGCACCGGCGAGGTGTCGGGCAGGCCCATCGGGTTGCGGTAGTACTTGACCTTGCCGCCGCCGCAGGCGCCGACCGGCGGTTCGGCCGCGGCCTCGGCGACGCTCATTGGCGCGAGCGACACGGCGCCCTTCCAGGCCCACAGCACAGCGGCCCCGCCGCCGGCGGCGCCCAGCGCGGCCGCCACCACGGCGATCGCCAGAGCGCGGCCCGGCCTTGAACCGGAATTGTTCGACATGCGACTTCCCTTCGATTGGCCGCGCACGACGACGCGCGCGGCGACACGCCACGCCTAATCGACCGTCAGGAAGTCAGGATCGGGGAGGGAAGGGATCGGGTGGAGGCGATAGGCCGTTCAGGACCGCCAGCCGAGCGGGCCATACGGTCCCGCCTGCGGTCTCGGCCGGCACGATGGGCCCGGCCGTGCCGAGCACCGGCGGGGCATTGACGCAGACCGTCGTGCAACCTGCCGTCGCGGGTGGGCACGGCAGGCCGCCGCAGTCACCGCAGGGATTGCCAGGCTCGGAGGCGACCATCTGCTTTTCCATGCCATCGTCGGCAGTCTGCACCGGCTGGCCGCCGCCGGCGGGCGCCGAAGCGACCGCGGCCGCGGGCAAGCCCGCCGTCAGCATGGCGAGACAGCCCAGGAGGCCAGCAAGGAGGCGCAGACGCATCATCACGCCATAATGCACCCGGCCGGGTCGCGGGCCAATCAACAGATTGTCACTGCTTTGCCCGCGCCGCCCTCGGGGGCTTACAGGGCGCAGGTCCGGAACCCGGCGAGAACGTCGTTGCGCTCGGGCGTGAAGAAGTTGCGATAGGCGGGCCGGGCGATGCGGGCGCTGGTCGCCCAGCATCCGCCGCGCAGCACCTTGCGCGTGCCGAACCAGGGCTGCGAATAGTCCTTGTAGGGATCGGCGGCAAAGCCCGCGAAGGGCAGGAAGTCCGACGCCGTCCATTCCCAGACATTGCCGATCATCTGCCGGCAGCCGAAGGCACTGTCGCCGTCTGGGCAGGCGGCGACGTCGATCGGCCCGTCGAAGACATAGTCGAGATTGGCACGGGATGAGGTGGGCGGCGCCTCGCCCCACGGCCACCGGCGACGCGTGTCGGCCAGGCGCGCGCCGTCGCTCGCCGGCTCGCCGACGGCTGCCGCTTCCCATTCGGCTTCGCTCGGCAGGCGCCGCCCGGCCCATCGGCACCACGCCTCGGCCTCGAACCAGGTGACGAACACGACCGGCTGATGCGGTGGCAATTCCTTGACCGTGCGATAGCGCCGGACCGTCCATACGCCGTCGCGCTTGGCCTGCCAGTAGACCGGGCGTTCGGCGTTGCGGCCCCCGTTGCGACCTTGGCGCCAGGCCCAGCCGGCGTCGCTCCAGAATTCGCGGGCGCCGTAGCCGCCGGCCTCTACGAAGGCCACGAACTCTGTGTTGGTGACCGGAGCGCGGGCGATGCGGAAGGGTGCTAACGGCGTTTCGTGTGCCCATTTCTCGTTGTCGAAGACGAAACCGTCGGCGGCGGTCGACCCCAGTCGCCACGTTCCGCCCGGCACGGCGACGTCGCCCGGTAGGGCGCCCGCGGCGGGGCGGCGTGCCTCGCCCAGTCCTTGCGGCGCTGCGTAGGAGAGCGTCTGGCGTGAATAGGTCAGTGCTTCGACATGCATGTCCTCGTGGCGGATCGCGAGCTCGTAGAAATAGCGCGCGGCCTCGTCGATCGTGCCGCCGAGCCGATCCTCCTGGCGCGCCAGCACGTCGGCCAGGTAGCTGAAAGTACCGGCACGGTCCGGCAGGTCGAGCTGCCAGCGCGTGGCATGCGGCACGTTGCTCGAGTCCCACAGTCGGTCGCCGCGTTCGATCAGCGGCGCGCGCCCATGGGCATGGCGCAGCGTCCAGTATTCGTGGAACCAGCCGACGTGGCCGATCTCCCAGAGCACGGGATTGACGATGGCGATCTGCGGTCCCATCAATTCCGACGATGACAGTTCTTCCGTCAAGCGCCGGGTGCGATGACGGACTTCGCGCAGTTGCGCCACCAGTTCGACCGCGGACGCTCCGCTGGTCGGGCGCCGCGCCTGGGCGTGGTCCTCGGGGGTGTGGTCCATGAGGATCGTCCTTATCACGCCCGAGGGTCCGACTTCACGCACCGGCAACCGCGTGGCCGCCTCGCGCTGGGCGCGCATCCTGCGTCGCCTCGGCCATCGTGTGCGCATTGGCTCGGACTATGACGGCCGGCCGGCCGATCTGATGGTGGCCGTGCATGCCTGGCGGAGCGCCGCCGCGATCGAGCGCTTCAAGGCGACGTTCCCCGAACGCCCGGTGGTCCTGCAGTTGAGCGGCACCGACATCTACCAGTACATCGACAGCGATCCCGTTCCGACGCTGCGCTCGATGGAGCTGGCCGACCGGCTGGTGGCGCTGAACGATCTCGCCTGGCGCGTCGTGCCCAAACGGCTCCGCCCGCGTCTTTGCGTCATCCATCAGTCGGCGGCGCGTTTGTCGCATCCACGACGGCCGAGCGCGCGTGCCGTGGTCGTCTCGGTGATCGGCCATCTGCGCGACGTAAAGGATCCGCTGCGCGCGGCCGAGGCGGCACGCCGGCTGTCGGCCACGAGTCGCGTGCGCATCGAGCAGGTCGGCCGCGCCTACACGCCGCAATGGGCGGCACGCGCGCGCGCCGAGATGGAAGCCAACCCGCGCTACCTCTGGCGCGGCGACGTGCCGGCCGCCGCCGTGCGCCGGCTGCTGGCGCGGAGCCACGCCATGGTCATCTCGTCGTTGAGCGAAGGCGGCGCCAACGTGATCTCGGAGGCCGCCGTCGCGGGCGTGCCGGTGCTGGCATCGCGCATCGACGGCAACGTCGGCCTGCTCGGCGCCGATTACCCCGGCTACTTCCCCGTCGGTGATACCGAGGCGCTCGCCCGCCTGCTGCAGCGGCTGGAGAACGAGCCGCGCTTCGCTGCGCGCCTGCGCCAGGCGCTCGCCCGCCGCGCGCCGCTGTTCCGGCCCGCCCGCGAGATCGCCGCCTGGCGCCGCCTGCTGGCCGGGTTGCGGCGACAGTCCGCAGCGTCGATCACCAGGGACGCTGTTGCCCGTCCCAAGGACAAACCTTAGTATCGAAGTTCGATTACGGATATCGATTATCGTGGCACTGTGGGCATGGCGGCGGCAAAGCATCACGATATTCTCGCCGGGCTGATCCGGCTGCACATCCTGCATCATGCGGCCGAAGGCGAGTTCTTCGGCAACTGGATGCTCGAGGAGCTGCGCGAGCATGGCTACAGGATCGGCCCGGGAACGCTCTACCCCATGCTGCATGGCCTCGAGCGCAAGGGCTACCTGAAGTCCAGGACTGAGGGCGCCGGCCGGCGTGCCCGCCGCCACTATCGGGCGACGCGCCAGGGGCGCGCGGCACTCGCCGTGGCAACGGAAAGAGTGCGTGAACTCTTCAACGAATTGGACAAGCGCCGATGACCGAGATTGCCGGAAATACTCCCGAGACGACACCGGCCGCGACCACGGGCGGCACGCCCGGGACCTGGATCGAAGTCCTCGCGATCTTTCTGCGGCTCGGCCTCACCTCGTTCGGCGGCCCGGTCGCCCATCTCGGCTATTTCCGCGAGGAGTTCGTGGCCAAGCGGCGATGGCTCGACGATCGCACCTACGCCGATATCGTTGCCCTCTGCCAGTTCCTGCCCGGCCCCGCGTCCAGCCAGGTCGGCATCGCCATCGGCCTGTCGCGGGCGGGCTACGCCGGCGCCTTTGCAGCCTGGACGGGTTTCACCCTGCCCTCGGCCATTGCCCTCGTGGCCTTCGCCTACGGCGTCGATGCGCTGGGCGGCCTCGGCGGTTCCGGCTGGCTGCACGGGCTGAAGGTTGCCGCTGTGGCCGTCGTTGCGCAGGCGGTGCTGGGGATGATGCGCACGCTGACGCCCGATCGCGA
>JAUXWB010000335.1 GCA_030684475.1 Reyranella sp.
CTCGGCGAGATCGACGATGCGGTCGTGCTCGACCCGGCCCGCCGCCGACAGGACCATGTTGGAGGCGGTGTAGTGGCGGGCGAGGAAGCCGAAGAGATCGTCGCGGCCGATCGCCTCGACCGACTCGGCCGTGCCCAGCACCGGCCGGCCGAGCGGTTGGCCGGGCAGCGCGGTCTCCCGGAACTGGTCGAAGATCAGGTCGTCGGGCGTATCGAGCGCCTGCCCGATCTCCTGCAGGATGACGCCGCGCTCGCGCTGCAGCTCGTCGGGATCGAACACCGAATTGCGCAGGATGTCCGAGACCATCTCGACGCCCAGTGCCACATCCTCCTTGAGGACCGACGCGTGGTAGGCCGTGATCTCGCGACCGGTGTAGGCATTGAGGCTGCCGCCGACATTCTCGATCTCCTCGGCGATGGCGCGGGCGCTGCGCGTTCTGGTGCCCTTGAACGCCATGTGCTCGAGCATGTGGGCCATGCCGTTCAGCTCGGCGCTTTCGTGCCGCGTGCCGCAGGCGACCCAGATGCCGAGCGAGGCCGATTCGACCTCCGGCATCTCGTCGACGGCGATGCGCAGGCCGTTGGTGAGCGTAGTGACCTTGACCTCGCTCATGTGCGCACCTTGGTTCGGACGGGGGCGAGCGCCATGGCGCGCCGTTCTTCGATCATCGCCTTGAGGGCCTCGACGTCGTTGCGCAGACCATCGACGCGCTCGGCGCGATCCATCAGATCTCCGAGGCGTGGGGGAAGCTGCGGCCGCTCGCCGGTCGCCTTCTCGACGGCATCCGGGAACTTGGCAGGATGGGCGGTGGCCAGGACGACCATCGGCACCGAGGCGTCGCGGCGATGTTGCTGCGCCACCGCGTAGCCCACCGCCGTATGCGGATCGATGGCCTCGCCGAAGCGGCGGCGGCAATCGGCAATCGCCGCCAGCGTGCCGGCGTCGTCGAGACGGCCGGCGTCGAACAGCGTGCGCACGCCCGAGAGCGCGTTGGCGCCGACCTCGAGGGTGCCGGTGCTGCGGAACGCTGTCATGGCATCGGCCAGGGTCACGCCGTTGCGGTCGTAGAGGTCGAACAGCAGGCGCTCGAAGTTGCTCGAGATCTGGATGTCCATGCTCGGGCTCCAGGTCGGCACGACCTCCGACGTCGTCATGGTACCGCTCTCGAAGAAGCGCGCCAGGATGTCGTTGCTGTTGGAGCCGACCACGAAGTGCGACACCGGCAGACCCATCTGCTTCGCGGCATAGCCGGCATAGACGTTGCCGAAATTACCGCTGGGCACCGCGAAGGCCACGGGACGCTCGGGCGCGCCGAGCTTCAGCGCCGCCCAGAAGTAATAGACGATCTGCGCCATCACGCGGGCGAAGTTGATCGAGTTCACGGCCGTGAGCGCATGGCGATCGCGGAAGGCGAGATCGCCGAAGCAGGCCTTGGCGAGATCCTGGCAGTCGTCGAACGTGCCCTGGACCGCAATGTTGTGCACGTTGGGCGCCGACACCGTGGTCATCTGCCGGCGCTGGACCTCGCTCACCCGGCCGTGCGGGAACAGCATGAAGATGTCGATCGTCTTGCGGTCGCGCACCGCCTCGATGGCGGCCGACCCGGTGTCGCCCGACGTGGCGCCGACGATGGTGGCGTGCTGCTTCTTGCGGCTGAGAGTGTGGTCGAGCAGCCGGCCGAGGAGCTGCAGCGCCACGTCCTTGAAGGCGAGCGTCGGGCCATGGAACAGCTCGAGCAAGTGAAGGCCCGAATTGCCGAGCGGCTTGAGCGGCGCCACCTCCGGCGTCTCGAAGGTGGCGTAGGCCTCGCCGATCAGGCGACGGAACGTCACCTCGTCAAAGGCGTCGCCGACGAAGGGCCGCATGACACGAAACGCGAGCTCGGTGTAGCTGAGGCCCTTCAGCGCGGCGATGTCGGCCGTGCTGAATTGCGGCCATTCGGCGGGCAGGTAGAGGCCCCCGTCACGAGCAAGGCCCGCGAGCATGATGTCCTCGAAGCCGAGCGACGCAGGGGTGCCCTGCGAGCCGTGGCGGGTGCTGATGTAACGCAAGGGAAACTCCGGCTAGTCGGTTACGCGACCTGGCGGCAGGCCTCGTGATCCTTGCGAACCCGCTTCGTGGAAGCCGGGAACTTCGCAAGAGCTCGCTCCGGTCGGGTCGGGCGTTTGACCAGATCGCCGCCGCAGTTCGGGCAATGACCGCCCAGGCGAGTTCGGGCGCAATCCGCGCAGAAAGTGCACTCGAAGGTGCAGATCAGGGCGTCGGACGCGCCGTTGGGCAGGTCCTTGTCGCAGCATTCGCAGTTGGGGCGGAGGTCGAGCATGGCTCTCTCTTACGCCGAGAGGTACCGGCTTTCCAGATGCGCCTTGAAGGCCGCGACCCCCAGCGGTGCGCCGGTGGCATCCGCCAGGATCTCGTCGGTCGCGGCAATCGAGCCCCTGCCGTGCACATTGGCCCGCAACCAGCCCAGCAGGGGCGCAAAATCGCCCTTTCCGATGGCCTCCAGCAGGCCGGGGACGGCCTGGCGCGCGGCGGCGAAAAGCTGGGCCGCCGCCAGGGCCCCCATCGTGTAGGTCGGGAAATAGCCCCATCCCCCGTCCGGCCAATGGATGTCCTGCAGGCAACCCTGCGCATCGTCTGAGGGCACGACTCCCAGCAATTCCCGCATGCCGTCGTTCCAGGCGCCCGGCAGGTCGGCCAGCGCCAGGTCACCCCCCAGCATCGCCCGCTCGAGCCGGTAGCGCAGCATGATGTGCAGCGGATAAGTAACCTCGTCGGCATCGACCCTGATGAAGCCCGGCGTCACCTGCGTGTAGAGACGATGGATGTTGGCTTCCGTCCAGGCCGGGCCGGCCTTGCCGAATGCCTGGCGCATACGCGGGGCGGCGAAGTCGATGAAGGCCCGGCCGCGGCAGGCCTGCATCTCCATCAGCAGCGACTGGCTCTCGTGCAGCACCATGCCGCGCGCGTTGCCGACCGGCTGGCGCCGCCAGTCGCGCGGCAGGCCGGCCTCGTAGAGGCCGTGCCCGGTTTCGTGCAGGGTGCCCATCAGGGAGCGGGCGAAGTCGGCCTCGTCATAGCGCGTGGTGATGCGCACGTCGTCGGCGGTGCCGCCGGTGAAGGGATGGGCCGACACGTCGAGCCGGCCATGATGAAAGTCGAAACCGATGATCCGGATCAGCTCCTCGCCGAGCCGGCGCTGGGCTTCCATCGGAAACGGCCCGTCGAGAGCGAGCGGCGCGGGCTCGCTCCTCTGGCGCTCGAGCACCCGGCCGAGCAGGCCCGGCAGGAAGCCGCGCAGTTCGTCGAACAGCGCATCGATGCGCGCCGCCCGTCCCCCGGGCTCGAACTCGTCGAGCAGTGCGTCGTAGAGCGACACGCCCAGCGCGGCGGCCTTGGCCTCGCCGACCCGGCGCATGATGGCCAGCACCTCCGCGAGTGTCGGCAACAGCGCCTTGAAGTCGGCATTCTTCCTCGCCTCGCGCCAGGCATGCTCGCAGGCCGAGGTGGCGCGCGCGCGGGCCTCGACGAGATCGCCCGGCAAGGCGTTCTCGTGCACCCAGGAGCGGCGCATCTCGTGCAGGTTGGCCGCCTGCCAGCGGTCGAGCGCTGCCCGCCCCTCCTCCGCCTGCGCGAGCAGGTCGGTCATGTCGGGCGCCGTGATCATCTCGTGCGCGATGACGCCGAGCGTCGCGAGCTGGTCGGCGCGATCTTCGCTGGCGCCGTCGGGCATCATGGTCGAACGATCCCAGTTCAGGATCGCAGCGGCCCGGTTGACGGCACTCATGCGTGCGAACCGGCGCTCCAGTTCAGCGTAAGGATCGCTACTGATCTTGGGGGCGATCACGGCTTGCGCTTGGTCCGGCCGGCGATCTCGAGCCGCCCGTTCTCCCAGTGGTAGGCGAGATAGACGCCGGCCATCGCCAGCGCGAGCATGAACCAAGTGATGGCGTATTGCAGATGGTCGTTGGGGATGTCTAGCCGCGTCTGGCCGCCCACCGGCGCCCCGCCCGGGTTGGGCGCGGCATCGGCGTCGAGGAAGAACGTGTCGAGCCTGGCATCGGGCGCCCCACCCGCCAGCTTGCGCATCAGCGGCACGTCGACTTGGAACCAGACGTTCTTGTCCGGCACGTTGTCCGGCACGAACCGGCCCTTGATCTGCGAGCGGCGGACGATGCCGACGAGCTCGACGCGGCCGGCAACCTGGCCTTCGGCCCGCTTCGGCGCTTCCTTCTTCTCCGAGGGAATCCAGCCGCGGTCGAACAGCACGATCCGCCCGTCGTCGGTCCTGAGCGGCGTCACGACCTGGAGGCCGACCTTGTTCTTGAGGCTGCGGGCGGCAAGGTGGAACTCCTTGCCGTGCTCGAAGGTGCCGGCGACCTTCACCCGGCCGTACTCATGGCGCAGCGGGTCGCCCTGCAGCAGTTCGTCGAGCGAAAGCGGCGCCGCCGCCTGGTTCGTCGCCAGACGATCGAGGATGTCGCGCTTCCACTCGCGCCGTTCGATCTGCCAGATCCCCAGCCCCAGCGAGAGCACGAGGATCGGCAGTGAAATGAGTGTTGGCCACAGGGCGGGCCGCAACCTGATCATCTCGATTCCCTTATTCGTCGAGTGCCGTCGAGCGGTGCTTGTACTGCTGGGCGATCAGCAACGCCTTGAGCACGCGCAGAAACCACACCGCCAGGCCGAAGGTAAGCGGTCCCCAGATGAGCGCATGGAGCCACCACGGCGGCTCGTAACGGAACTCGACCCAGAATACGCCGATCATGACGATGGCACCCAGGCCCAGGATCACGAATACCGCCGGTCCGTCGCCGGCATCGTTGCCGCGCAGGTCGAGGTCGCACACCGGGCAACGGTCGACGACGGTGAGCAGGCCGCGGAACAGCCGGCCGCGGCCGCAGCGCGGGCAGGCGCCGCGGAGCGCAACATCGGGCGACGATTGACGTGGCCACTCGGCCATCTCGTGCTCCCAAAAGGCGAACCGCCGGGGAGCGCCCGGCGGTTCCAAGGATAGTCCGCTTCGAGCGGTCAGTGCAGCGCGATCGGCGCGTTGCCGGCGCCCCACCAGTAGATGCAGAAGAACAGGAAAAGCCAGACCACGTCGACGAAGTGCCAGTACCAGGCGGCGGCCTCGAAGCCGAAATGCTGCTTGGGCTTGAACTGGCCCGCCTGGGCACGGAACAGACAGCCGAGCAGGAAGGTCGTGCCGACGAAGACATGGAAGCCGTGGAAGCCGGTCGCCATGAAGAAGGTTGACGAATAGAT
>JAUXWB010000176.1 GCA_030684475.1 Reyranella sp.
TTCACCAGCGCCGACAACGAAGCCGCCATCCGGGCCCGCGGCGCCGAGGTGATCCGCATCGATGGCGACTACGACACCGCCGTCGCGGAATGCCGCAAGCAGGCCGCGGCCAACGGTTGGACGATCATCTCCGACACCTCGTGGGAGGGCTACGATGCCATCCCGCGCAGCGTGATGCGTGGCTATTCCGTGCTGGTCGAGGAAATCGTCCAGCAATGGAAAGACGCACCGACGCATGTCTTCGTGCAGGCCGGCGTCGGTGGCCTGGCCGCGGCGGTGATCGGCTATCTCTGGGCGGTGCTGCCTCAACGTCCGGTGTCGATCGTGGTCGAGCCCGTGAGCGCGGACTGCTGGTTCCAGAGCAACCTCGCCGGCAAGCCGGCGCTGGCCAGCGGCAACGCCGACACGGTGATGGGCGGGCTCGCTTGCCGCGAGATCTCGCCCGTGACCTGGCCGATCATCGGCGAGGCGGCGGACTGGTTCATGACCATCGAGGAGGATCAGGTCCTGCCGGCGCGCCGCCTGTTCGCCCAGCCGCTCGGCGATGATCCCGCCGTGACGTCCGGGCCCTCGGGCTGCGCCGGCCTGGCCGGCCTCACGCGGGTCTGCACCGAGGCGACCGCCTTCGAGGCGCTGGGCCTCGACCGGAATGCGCGCGTGCTGCTGATCAACAGCGAAGGCGACCTCGGCGAGCCGCTGGAGTAATCCGTCGTCCCGACCGCAGCGCGAAGCGCGGAGTGGAGGGACCTTGCCAGCCTCCCAAAGGCCGTTACGGTTGAGGCAAGGCCCCTCGGCTTCGCTCGGGGCGACGTCTAGGAGTATCCCCGTGCAGCTTCAGCTCAAAACCTGGCAATTCGTCGATGACTATCTGAAAACCAAGACCGGCATCATCATCCCGATCGGCTCGACCGAACAGCATGGCCCGACCGGCCTGATCGGCACCGATGCGCTTACCGCCGAGATGATCGGCCGTGGCGCCGGCGAGAAGGTGGGCGCGCTGGTGGCGCCCACGATTTCGGTCGGCATGGCGCAGCATCACCTAGGCTTCGCGGGCTCGATCACGCTGAAGCCCACGACGCTGATCGCCGTGGTGCGCGACACGGTGGTCTCGCTGGCGCGGCATGGTTTTACCCGCTTCTTCTTCGTGAACGGCCACGGCGGCAACATCGCCACGGTGACGGCCGCCTTCTCCGAGATCTATTCCGAGCGCTCGATGGAGAAGATGAGCAACCAGCCTTCGATCAAGTGTGCGCTGCGCAACTGGTGGGACGGGCCCGGCATCAAGAAGCTCAGCCAGGAACTCTATCCCGTGGGCGAAGGCAGCCATGCCACCGCCTCGGAAGTGGCGCTCACCTGGTACAAATATCCCGAGACCATCCAGCGCAAGGACATGGATCCCAAGATCGCGCCGAATGGTTCTTTCGCCGACGCCGAGGATTACCGGCGTACGTTTCCCGACGGCCGTATCGGCTCCGATCCCAACCAGGCGACGCCGGAACATGGCAAGCGTTTCTACGACACGGCCGTCGATGAGGTGGCGCGCGACTATGAGAACTGGGTCGCGAGGTAGCGGTCACGCGATGACGACCACGGCATACGCTCCCTCGCTCAAAAGCCCTCTCCGCCCGCGTCCTACGCGGGGGGAGAGGGAGGGGACCCGCGTAGCGGGGAGGGTGAGGTGGGTCATCGACCTTTCACCCGCACATCGTCTTTGCGTCAGGCACCACCTCACCCTCCCATTGCTTCGCAATGGGCCCCACCCTCTCCCCCACTTCGTGGCGGAGAGGGAGCTCGAGTGGAAGGCGTGCCCGCCATGGCCAACAATGGGAGGAAACGAACGATGAAAGTCGGATTCATCGGGCTTGGCATCATGGGGGCGAGTCTCGCCGCCAACCTGCAGAAGGCCCAGCACAAGGTCACGGTTCACGACGCCCGGCGCGCCGCGGCCGACAGCCATATCGAAGCCGGCGCCATCTGGGCCGACTCGCCCGCCGAGGTGGCCGCCGCCTCCGACGTGGTGTTCACGTCGCTGCCCGGCCCGCCCGAGGTCGAGGCGGTGGCGCTCGGTCCCAACGGCATCCTGGCCGGCATGAAGCGCGGCGGCGCCTACTTCGATCTCTCGACCAATTCGCGCGCCACGGTGCGCAAGATTGCCGCCGCCTTCGCCGAGAAGGGCGCGCACATGCTCGACGCGCCGGTGAGCGGCGGACCCAGAGGCGCCAAGACCGGCAAGCTCGCGATCTGGGTCGGCGGCGACAAGGACGTGTTCGAGAAGTTCAAATCAGTGCTGGGCGCCATGGGCGACCAGGCGCGCTATGTCGGGCCGATCGGCCAGGCGACCGTGGCCAAGCTCGTTCACAATTGCGCCGGCTACGCCATGAACCTGGCGCTGGCCGAGGTCTTCACCATGGGCGTCAAGGCGGGCGTCGAGCCGCTCGCGCTGTTCGAGGCCGTGCGCCAAGGCGCGCTGGGACGCCGCCGCACCTTCGACGGGCTGATCGACCAGTTCCTGCCCGGCACCTACGATCCGCCCGCCTTCATGCTGCGCCACGCCCACAAGGACGTGTCGCTCGCGGTGGCGCTGGGCAAGGAAGTGAGCGTGCCGATGCGCGCCTGCAACCTCACGCTGGAGGAAATGACCGAGGCAATGAACCGGGGCTGGGCGGAGCGCGATTCGCGTTCGGCGATGCTGCTGCAGCAGGAGCGCGCCGGCGTGAAGATCGCCGTCGATGCCGAGAAGCTTTCGGCCGTGGTGAAGGCCGGCAATGGCTGACAAGACTGGGGCTGAATATGAGATCTTCGCCCTCCGCTACGCCTGGCGCGACGCCAAACGCTCGGATCATTTCATCGGCGGCGATCCACACGACGGCCCCATGCCGATGGATTATTTCACCTGGGTGATCAAGGGCAGTGGGAGTGAGGGTGGCCGCACCATCGTGGTCGACACCGGCTTCACTGCCGAGGTGTCGGCCAAGCGCGGGCGCCAGCATCTGCGCTGCCCGATCGAGACGCTGGCGGAGCTCGGCATCGATTCCGACTCGGTCGAGGACGTGGTGCTGACGCACCTGCACTACGACCACGTCGGCAACTTCCACAAATTCGCCAAGGCACGCTTCCATCTGCAGACGCGCGAGATGGGTTTCGTCACCGGCCCCTACATGCGCTACCCCAAGTTCGGCCACAGCTTCGAGGTCGAGGACGTGGTCGGCATGGTGAAGCTCAACTTCAAGGGAAGGCTCGAGCAGCACAACGGCGACTTCGAGCTGGCGCCGAACATCACGCTGCATCACGTCGGCGGCCACACGCCCGGCCTGCAGATCGTCCGCGTGATGACCAAGCGCGGCTGGGTGGTGCTGGCGTCGGACGCCTCGCACTACTACGAGCACATGCAGAAGAACCGCTTCTTCACGCAGGCCTTCAACTTGGGCGACATGGTCGACGGCTACCGGACCTGCGAGCGCCTTGCCGCCTCTCCCGACCACATCATCCCCGGCCACGATCCGCTGGTGATGAAGCTCTATCCCGCGGTGTCGCCGAAGCTGGAGGGTGTGATCGTGCGGCTCGACGTGCCGCCAAAGAAAGCGGGCTGATCAAACGCCATCACTTTCATGCTCCTCTCCCCCGCTAGGGGGAGAGGTTGGGTGAGGGGGCGGCGGGAGATCGCCGAGCACGCCTTGAATGGCGGCCCAAATGCCTTCCGGATTCTGCACAACTTCACTCGCCCAGAAGCGCAGAACACGCCAACCTTCCTGTTCCATTGCGGCACTGCGGCGCGCATCCGCCTCGACTTGATAGGCATGATGCCCGCCATCGACTTCAATGACGAGCCTCCTCGATATGCAGGCAAAATCGGCGACGTAGCGACCAATCGGATGCTGGCGACGAAACTTGATACCGCTCAGTCGACGATCACGCAGCAACTCCCAGCAGACGCGTTCTGCACGGCTTCCATCACGCCGGAGTACCCGGGCTCTCTGGATCCTGTTCTTGCTCATGCCCCCTCACCCAACCTCTCCCCCTAGCGGGGGAGAGGAGCATGAAAAGAAAAGGTGTAGAGATTAAGGAGACGCTAGCGGCGCACCCGCTCGCGGTGGAGGATGTAGAGGCCGGAGCCCACGATCACCACGATTCCGAAAAGCGCCAGCGCATTGGGGACGTCGCCCCAGACGACGTAGCCGATGCCGAGCGCCCACAGGATCGAGGCGTAGCGGAACGAGCCGATGACCGAGAATTCTCCGCCCGACCGCAGTGCCAGCACGAGGAACTGGTAGCCCGCCGCCAGCAGGGCCGAGGAGGCGACGAGCAGCCCGATCTCGCGCGCCGTCATCGGCTGCCACCCTTCGACGAACGTCCAGGCGCAGCCGGCCAGCGCCACCCCGGCGGCCGAGGCGAAGGAGACCACCAGGGTCGGCACCGTGGCCGGCAGGTAGCGGCTCAGGATGTCGCGGAAGGCGCCGATCACGGTGGCGAGCAGTACCACCCAGGCCCAGGCGTCGATGTCGCCCGGCCGCGGCTGGATCACCAGCAGCACGCCCAGGAAGCCCACGATCACCGCCGTCCAGCGCCGCCAGCGCACCCTCTCCTTGAGCAGCAGCACGGCGAGTGCCGTGAAGATGAGGGGCGTCGAGAGGTTGATGGCGGTGGCGATGGCGAACTGGATATGGAACAGCGCGATCAGGTAGATGATCGCCGCCGCGGCCTCGAGCACACCGCGCAGCAGCACGTGCGGATGGACGACGCCGCCCAGCTGCCGCCACGCGCCGCTCATCGCCAGGGCCAGCAGGCACCACATCGTGGCGAAGACTCCGCGCACGCCGATCGCCTGGACGCCCGGCACGGTCTCGGCGGCGAGCTTGATCAGGGCATCGTTGAAAATGAAGACGACGACCGCCGCCGACATCGCGAGGATGCCGCGGGTGTTGTCGATCACTTGGTCTCGGACATCTTCAGGATGAGCTTCCACTGCTCGTCGCTCACCGGCACGACGGAGAGGCGCGACTGGCGGACGAGACCGAAGTCCTTCAGCCGCGGATCGGCCTTGATGGCGGCCAAGGTCACCGGCTTCTTCACCGGCTCCACCGCCTTCACGTCGACCGTCACGGCCTTGCCGTCCTTGTCAGTGGGATCGGGATAGGCGGCCCTTGCGACCTCGGCGATGCCCACGATCTCCTTGCCCTCGTTCGAGTGATAGAAGAAGCAGCGGTCGCCCGGCTTCATCGCCTTGAGGTTGATCGCGGCCTGCGCGTTGCGCACGCCGGTCCACGACGTCTTCCTGTCCTTGACGAACTGCGGCCAGGAATATGCCGACGGCTCAGACTTGATGAGCCAATGAGCCATTTCACTCCCCTTCTTATTCGCCTTCGCGGCGCAACGGCCGCGCCAACAGCGCGCGGATCGCGTCGTCGAGGTCGGCGCCGCGGTGCAGGATAGCATCGACGGCGGCGCAGATCGGCATTTCGATGCCGAGCTTCGAGGCGCGCGCCAGCACGGCGGCGGCGGTGGCCTCGCCCTCGACGACCTGCCGCCTTCCTTCCATGTGGCGGGCGAGCGACGTGCCCTTGCCCAGCGCCAGCCCGAGCGAGCGGTTGCGCGACAGTGGGCCGTTGCAGGTGAGGACGATATCGGCGAGCCCGCTCAGGCCGGTGAGCGTTTCCAGCCGGGCGCCCATGGCGAGGCCCAAGCGCGCCATCTCGGCGAATCCGCGGGTGATCAGCGCGGCGGCGGCGTTGTGGCCAAGGCCACGGCCCTCGACGATGCCGGCGGCGATGGCCAGCACGTTCTTGACCGCGCCGCCCAGCGACACACCGGCCACGTCGTCCGTCCAGTAGGGCCGGAACATGCCGGCGGCCAGCGCGCCCGCGAGATCGCGGCCGAGGCCGGCATCGGCGGTCGCGATG
>JAUXWB010000188.1 GCA_030684475.1 Reyranella sp.
GGCCGTGACCTTCACCTATTCGCCGATATTCACGGGGATCTCCGTCGCCGGCTTGTTTACCACCCCGATCACGAAGACCGCCATGGTGCGAATGCTATGACCGGGCAGAGCAGAAGCAAGGGACGGCTTTGGCGCGACGACCGGGGCACGACGGCGGTGGAATTCGCCCTCGTCGCACCGGCCGCCGTCATGCTCCTGGTCGGGATCATGGGTCTATCCCTCATGCTGCTCTCGATCGGCAGCATGCATTTTGCGGTCGAGGCCGCCGCCCGCTGCGCTTCGTTCATTCCGACAGTATGCAGCAGCCCGACCGCGATCATTGCCTACGCGAATTCCCGCTACTCCGGAGCCCTCATCGCCCCGGTGTTCACCTATGCGCCGGCGGCCTGCGGCAACCAGGTGAGCGCCTCGATCACCTACACTTTGGACGTCGGCTTGTTTCAGCAGTCCGTGCCTCTTTCGGCGACCAGCTGCTTCCCCTAGCGGCTGCCACCTCGGCCTCGCCAGGCTGTTTCTCCGGCTCCGCCAACGGCACCGGGATCGTCGGCCTAGGCCATTCCGCCTAGGCAAGCCACAAAAGCCATAGATCGTCCAGCCGAATGGTCCGGACCGCGCCAAGAGAGGATAAATCACCATCCTTTCCGGTTCGGAGTGCATGACGATGTTCGGCAAGCGAAGCGAAGTTGAGGAGCTGCTGCTCGAAGTGAAGAGAGTGGCCTCGAGTTCGGCGGCGGCGCCGAAAGCGGCGTCGCCCAAGGTCGTGCCGCTGCGCGCTGCCGTACCGATGAAGAAAGCCCACGATGGGGGCAAGACCGACGAATACTACGACCTGAAGCGACGGATTTTCGGCTTCCTGGTCGAGATCATCGACGTCTCGCAGCTCACCAAGATGGATCATGACCAGGCGCGGGCCGAGATCCGTGATGTCGTGGGCGAAGTCGTCGCTGCCAAGAAGGCCATCATCTCGACCGCCGAGCAGGAAGAGCTGCTCGAAGACATCTGCAACGACGTGCTGGGATACGCGCCGCTTCAGCCGCTGCTTGCCAACGACGAGATCACCGACATCATGGTCAACGGCAGTCACCCGATTTTCATCGAAATCCACGGCAAGGTGCGGCAAACCGACATCCGCTTCCGCGACAATACCCAGCTGCTCAATGTCTGCCAGCGGATCGTCAGCCAGGTCGGCCGTCGCGTCGACGAGTCCTCGCCGATCTGCGATGCCCGCCTGCCGGACGGCAGCCGCGTCAACGTGATCGCGCCGCCGCTGGCAATCGACGGTGCGATCCTCACCACCCGCAACTTCAAGCGCGACAAGCTCACGCTCGACCAACTTACCGAATTCGGCGCGATCTCGCCGGAGGGCGCGCAGATCCTGAAGATCATCGGCAAGGTCCGCTGCAACATCGTGATCTCGGGCGGCACGGGCTCCGGCAAGACGACCCTGCTCAACTGCCTCACGAATTTCATCGAAACCGACGAACGCATCGTCACCTGTGAAGACACCGCCGAACTGCAGCTGCAGCAACCGCACGTGGTCCGTCTGGAGACCCGCCCTGCCAACCTCGAGGGAGTGGGGCAGGTGACCATGCGCGATCTCGTGAAGAACTGCCTGCGCATGCGGCCGGACCGCAT
>JAUXWB010000196.1 GCA_030684475.1 Reyranella sp.
CCCGCCGGCCCGAGGCGGTCGTCCTCCTCCAGCGCCTCGAGGTTGGCGATGATGACGGTGAGCAGGTTGTTGAAGTCGTGCGCGATGCCGCCGGTGAGCTGGCCGACCGCCTCCATCTTCTGCGACTGGCGGAGCTGCTCCTCGATGCGATTGCGCTCCGTGACGTCCAGGGCGAGTGCCAGCGTCGCGGGCTGGCCCTCGAACTCGATGGCCCGTGTCGTCACCTCGACCTCGATGACCGTCCCGTCCTTGCGGCGAGGCCGCCGCGCCACAGGCGTCGCCGCGCCCGTGGCCGGCTTGTCCGCCGGGTCGATCGCACGCGCCCGCGGCGCCTCTCCCGGCGGGCGAAGATCGCCGACCTTCATCGCCAGGTTCTCCTCGCGCGACCAGCCGTGGCGCTCGACCGCCGCTGCGTTGTCGGCGAGAAAGGCCCCACTCTGGCGGTGGACGACGACCATCGGGAATGGATTGGCGTCGAAGAGCAGGTGATAGCGGTCCTGCGCCACCTCCAGCTCGTCCAGCGTCCGATTGATGATACGCAGCGGCAGGATGCGGATGACGAAGAATACGGCAAGACCGAGCAGACTGCTGAAGACCGCGACGATCGCGGTCTCGACCAGGATATCGCGATAGCTGGTCGCGGTTTCGATCGTCGCTGCCTGCGCGCCGGCGACGACGACCAGCGCGCTCGACGTGGCCACGGGAAAAGCCGGCGCTTCACCCGTCTCCAGTACAAGGGCGCCCGCCGAATCGAAAATGCGCTGCCGGGCGCCGGCTTCCTTGGCCTCGGGAATGTCGGTCAGTTCGGCAAGACGGACGGTCTGGTACTGCCACAGTTCCTGATGGGCGTAGATGTACTTGGCCAGCCGGGTGGCCTTGAGTTCCGCCAGCAACGAGAGTTCGTGACTCAATTCCGAATAGGCCACCACCAGGTATCCGGCGGGGCCGGCGATCGCGACGATGAGGCCGATACCGAGCCCCAGCCCCGCGACGACGTTGCCGAGCTTGCTGCGCGAGCGGATCACTTGCCGGCGATCAACGCGGCCTGTCGCAGCAGCGCCACGCCCGCGGGCCCAGCGAGAAAAGCGAGGAAGGCCTGGGCATCAGGGCTGATCGCCGAGGGCACGATCACATACAACGACTTGCCGTACGGATAGGAGCCGTCCAGGTAATTCTCCAGGCTCGGCGCGACGCCGTCGATCGAAACGAATCTCAGATCTCTCTTCTCGGTCACGATCTGGGTGAAAGTGGCCGCGGCCAGCGACCCTTTGACCTTCTCGGCCATATCGGCATTGTCCTGGTCGGTAGCGACGACCGACAGATCGCGGCGTTTGCGCAGCTGTTGGATGACCTCGGTCATCCCCGGGAAGAGTTCGCCCAGGACGATGTAGTCGCTCTCGTCGGCCGGGCGCAGGTGAATGAGGATCGGCGTTCCGTCGGGCCACATCGGCCGGTCGGCCCGGAAGAGCGCGACGATCCCGCTTTTCTTCAAGTTGTCCGGGCCCTGGCGCGACGTGACGAAACCAAAGGGTGTGCGGAGAACGGCGGCGACCCTGAGACCCCTTGCCATTTCCCTGTCGCGCAGCTCCCGACCCGAGAAGGCGAGGCCGAGCTTGCCGTCGGCGACTGCACTATTCGCGCCGGTCGTGCCGAGACCGGGAACGACCTCGAGAGCGATGCCGGTGTCCGCCGTCAAAGCGGGGCCCATCCGACGGAGCAACTCGGTGACCGCGCCCGTCCCGCCAATCCTGAGGGTCTCGCCCCATGCCGGGCTCAAGGCCAACATGACGCCGATCGCCGCGAGGACCGTGGCGCGCAGTCCGGTACGGAGGGGCATTGGGGCTCCTTCTGCGAACAAAGGCCTGGTTCCGCTACCCGAAGGCAGGTGGCCAACCGCATCCTTTACACGCCACCTGGCGACGGTTGCCGTCGCAGCCACGGCATGGTGGCAAGGGCGGCTGCAAAATTCTTGAGCTATCTCAAGCCGACGGATGATTCGGATGCCAAGGCGGCATGCGGGGATTTGGGATCGGGGGGCAATGTCATTCCGCCGCGACGCGCTACAGCAGGCCGCCGGTGAAGGCGTCGTAGCGGGATCGCAGCTCCTCGACGGTCGGCACCCTGTCGGCCTCGAGCTCAGGGAACTCCCTGGCGAGCTCGGCCCGGTCGAATTCGTCGAGATGCAGGTCGGCCGCCGCGTGATCGTCCCTCAGCGTCGTGAGCGCGTTGTTCAGGTGATAGCGCTTGTGCACGGGCACGTCGGGGCCGCCGGCTTCGAGCAAGGCCAAGCTCTCCTCGATACGCCGCATCACCTTGGCCACCTCGCCCGCCATGCCGACCTCGCAATCCCCTTGCCGTCTCCTTCGAAAGATGAGAACGCGCGGGCGGCCTGCAGGTTCCTCGCCTGCCCGCCGGCGGCTAGACCGGATCGGCCCCGTTCAGGACGAAGCAGACGCGTGCAATCCTGCCGGAGCGGTTGCTCCAGGCATGGTTGGTGCCGCGCTGGATCAGGACGTCGCCCACGCCCATCAGGGTCTCGCCGACATCCATCAGCGCCCAGATCTCGCCCTCGACGACGATGGCGTAGTCGACGCTCCGGGTCTTGTGGAAGCCGGGATGGCGTGCCGCCGCGTCATGCGCCTCAGTCGCGCCATACTGGCGGAAAACCTCGGCCTGGTTGCCGTAGTTGCGCTCCCTGTCGGGTGGAAACTCGACGATGCGCACGACGTTGCCGTTGGGTGGCGGCTCCAGCCGGAAGGGCTGCGCAGTGGGATCGACGAAAAGGCGATCGGGACCGTCGGCAGCCGACGCGGGCAGCACGTCCACCAGCCACAAGTTGGTGAGGCCGACATTGGGCGAATGCGATGGCCAGAATACGTTCGGCGCCGGACCGTCGTCGACAAAGACCGAGCGGCCCTTCGCGTCGTGGCCCGTCACGATCCGGCGCACCGGCTTCACCATTGGTCGTCCTCCCCGTGTTTCAGGAGGACACTTTATGATCTTTCGGCCCGTTCAGGGCAGCGTGACCTTCACCAGCCGTCCGCCGCGCACCTCGACCCGCCGCATCATCGAGCCACCTTCGATCTGCCCGCCCGCCGACGCGCCCACCGGCGTACCCGCGGCCTGGGCGCCGGCGACCGGGGTCCCTGCGACCTGAACCGGCGCCTGCCACTTGACGCTGGTGGTGACGTACCAGACGCCGTCGGGCACACGCGCGAAGGCGAAGCTTCCAGAGGTGTCGCAACGCGTCGTGCGGAGCGTCGAGACATAGAGCGGATCGTCGCGCTCGAACTTCACCGGGCCGAGGCTGGCGGCGCGCGTACCGCGGCTGTCGTTGCCGAAGATCGCCGTCATGCGCGCCCGTGCGTAGGCGGTATCGGGGATCAGGTTGGCCGACTGTCCGGCGCAGGTGTGGCTGGCGCCGCCAGCCGGACCGGGGGCCTTCAGGGCGGCGTTGCCGCTCACGGTGTTGGCGCCGCTCTTGCGCGCCCATTCAACCTCGGACGGGGCGATCGGCGTCGAGAGAGGGGAGCCTACCGGCAACCCGACCTGGGCGCAGCCGGCGACAACCAGGGGCAGGGCCATGGTCGCTCCCAGGATCAAGGCGATGGTCGATGAGGCAGGCTGCATGCCCGGCTTTCCTCCGTCTGTTGCGCAGGGTAGCCGGCAAGGCGTAGCGCCGGCCCGTGTTCATTCTGTGGTATTCCTTTGGTGGCGCGATCACACGATCGGAGAGCCGTCGTATCGCCGCCCGACCGGCGATAACTCCAGATGCCCATCGGCAGGATGTTGCGCCACTCCCGGCCGACGAATGTCGCGTCGAGCTTCAGGACAGACTCGTCGGGATCGACCGGCGACCGGAAGCCATAGGTGTACTGGATGATGGCGCCACCCGACGGCATGGACTGGAAGGCGCCGGCGTAGCAGTGCGCGGCCGCCCGCGGCGCCACGGCGCGCATCGGCAGGCCGCTCAGCACGACGGAGACCGACGGGATTCGTGCCCGCGCCAGGATCCCGCCCAGTTCCAGCGCATCGCCCCGCAGCACGCGCAGATGGCGAAACCGCCTTTCCAGGATGGCGCAGAGCTCGGCATCGCGTTCGACCACGACGATTCGGTCCTCGGGACATCCCGCCTCGACGAGGGCCCGGGTCACCGGCCCGGTGCCGGCGCCAAGCTCGAGGACCGGGCCGCTTCCGGGAATCGCCGCCGCGAGTGCCGCCTGCGCCAGCCGCCGCGCGGTCCAGGGACTGCTGCCGATCGGCAATCCCACGGCAACGGGGTCGCGTGCCCAGCCGCGCAGAAAAACCAGGGGCTTGCTCAGCATCGGACCGGGAGTGGCATGTGCCACAACGCCGTGGCGGCCGATCGGTTGCACGTCTCGCCAGACGGGACGCCTGCGTTTCGGATGATCTAGACTGGCCTTCGCAGCACAACAGGAGACGTCGTGATGAAGATCGATTTCGCGGGCAAGAAGGCCATCGTCTGTGGCGGCTCCAAGGGCATCGGCCGGGCGATTGCGCTGGGTTTCGCAGCGTGCGGTGGCGACGTCTCGATCTGCGCCCGCGAGGCTGAGGCCTTGGAGGCGACACGGGCGGAGATTGCCAGGCTCGGCCACAAGGCCCATGCCGCCAGCGCCGATCTCTCCAAGGGCGAAGCCGTGCGCGGCTATGTGCGTGACGCCGTGGCGGCGCTGGGCGGGTGCGACCTGCTCGTCAACAACGCCTCAGCCTTCGGCTCGACCGACGACGACGCGGGTTGGACCAGCAGCCTCGCGGTCGACATGCTCTCCATCGTGCACGCGACGCAGGAGGCCCTGCCGGCGCTCAGGCAGAGCCAGGGCAGCGTGGTCAACATCTCCTCGATCTCGGCGCTCCATCCCGCGGCGCGCCAGCCGCCCTACGGCGCCATCAAGGCGGCGGTGATCCACTACACAATCTCGCAGGCGGCGATGTACGCCAAGGACCGCATCCGGGTGAACTGCATCGCGCCGGGCTCGGTCGACTTTCCCGGCGGCGTCTGGGACCGGCGCAAGACCGACAATCCCGCGCTCTACAACGGCACGCTGGCCTCGATCCCGTTCGGCCGCATGGGCACGCCCGAGGAGATCGCCAACGTGGCACTGTTCCTCGCCTCGCCGCTGGCGTCGTGGGTGACCGGTCAGGCCATCGCGGTGGCGGGCGCGCAGGGACTGTAGGGATCGCGCGGACCGCCGGCCCCGCCGCCTTTGCGCTACGTCAAGGGCGTCCGCCCGGGATCCCCTATGCTGATGGCCTACAGAGAAGCCGGGGCCGCCACGATGAAGTCCATTTCCGACAAGGCTGAAGTCTCGGTCGATTTCCCGGACAAGACCTACATGGGCTCGTTCGGGCGGGAGTCCTCCTTCGACGTGAAGGTGGAGCCCGACGAGGTTCTGCTGCGCATGGTGCGCGCCGGTGACGAGCGGCGCGAGATCGCCATCCACCTGCACTACTACCTGCTGGCCGACATCCTGAAGGAAATCGGGCAAGGACTGGCGGCGCACGACGTCCTCGACGAGTCGCATCGCGATGCGCTCAGCGACGGCGTGGCGGCGCTGGCGACGTCGCTGAAGGGTCGTGGGGCGCGCGCCCGAAATAACAGGCCCCGGAAGAAATAGAGCCCCGGCGTGCGCCCACGGCAGGCGCCGTGGATATCTACCCGCGGGTGGCGAGCGGCACGAGTTCGCCTGCGGCCACGACCACGATCTCGCCCTCGTCGAGCGGCCGCCAGCCGCCGTCGGTCACGGGCACGCTGGCGAGCAGCGTGATTTCCTGGTTGGCGTCACCGGTTGCGATGGCGACGCCGGGCCGCGCCGGTCCACCGGCGACATCGGGATGGGAGGGGGCGCAGTGGCGATGGCGCAGCCACAGGCCCGGCGGCGCCACGAGCCCGTCGGCCTGGGTGCGGCGATGGCCGTGGCCGAAGACGAACTCGCCGTCGCTGTAGAGGAAGTTGGCGACGCCGAGCTGGCGCATCTCGGCTGCGAAATCCTTCACGACGGCCAGCCGCGCCGGGAGCGACGGGGCGGCGGCACCCTTCCGTGCGGCGCCGTCCCAGACGGGCGCCAGGCGCTCCAGCAGAAGGCAGAAGGCCATCTCCGAATCGGTCTCGCCGACGGGCAGAAAGCGCCGGCTCGAGGCGGCGAAGCGGTCATCGATCGTATCGAAACGGCCGTTGTGGGCGAAGACGTGCATGCGCCCGCCGAGCTCGCGCGCGAAGGGCTGGCTGTTGGCGTGGGAGTTGGCGCCGCGGGTGGCGCGGCGGATGTGCGAGATCAACAGGCGCGTTGCAAGCGCGCGCTGCTCGATGAAGGCCACCCAGGGGCTGTCGCCGGCCGGTTCCGGTTCCTTGTAGAGGCGGATGTCGCGGCCGTCGTGGAAGGCCACGCCCCAGCCGTCGACGTTGCGGCCGCCCGGGGCGCCGTGCGCCGCGAAGTGGCGGAGCGAGAAGGTCGCCTCGGCCGGCAGGCGGCTGGAGAGCAGGAAGAGTTCGCACATGGCGGCGACGGTAGCACGACGACTTCAAGGCAGCTCCAGGGTCTTCGTCTTCTCGCTGCGCGCGGCCGCAGCGAGATCGATGTCGGCGAAGACCGGCAGATGATCGGAGATCGCCCGCGCCGCGCGATCGGTGTGGCTGGCCAGCAAGGCGTGCGCCGGCCAGAGATAGACGCGATCGAGCTTGAAGATCGGACAGGCCGACGGAAAGGTGCGGTGCCGGCTGCGGGCCGGCAGCGCGCGGGCGAGACGGCGGCGGACCGAGCCCGCCCATAACCAGTCGTTGAAGTCGCCCAGCGCGACCGTCGGCAGGCGCAGGTCGCCCAGGGCCTTGAGGAGCGCGGTCGCCTGGACGTGGCGTTCGCGGAAGCTGAGGCCGAGGTGCGTGGCCACGACGCGCAGCGGGCCGGCGGGCGTCATCACGTCGCTGCAGATCGCCCGCCGCGGCTCGCGCTCGGGCCAGGAGATGTCGTGGATCTCGGTGTTGGCGAGCGGCCAGCGGCTGATCAAGGCCTGGCCGTAGTCGCCGTCCGCCGTCGTCACTGTCTTGGCGCCGATGCCGTAAGCGCCCAGCGCCTGCTGCAACACGTCGAACGGATTGCCGGCCCCGGCCTCGCGGACGCGGCGCGAGTCGATCTCCTGGAGGGCCACGATGTCGGGGGCATGACGGCGGACCAGCGCCACTACGCGGTCGAGGTCGAAGCGCGGGTTGCGGCCCAGCGCCCCGTGGATGTTCCAGGTCATCACCCGGACCCTGCCCGGAGGAAGCCCGCTCAAGAGGCGCGGCTTCCGAGGCGGGACAAGACCATCTGTGCCGCGAAGGACAGCGCCACCCAGGCCGCCGCACCGAGCAGGAGCAGCGCGATCTCGCCGACATCGGGATGGGCAACGGCGTGCGCGACGCGATCGCCCAGGAACGACATCGCCACCAAACCGGGAGCCATGCCGATGAGCGTGCCTGCGGCGAAATCGGCGAGCCGGACTCCGCCGGCCCCGGCCGCGAGATTGACCAGGGTGAAAGGCGCGACCGGCACGACGCGGACGGCGACCACCGCCAGCAGGCCGCGGCGGCGCAGGCGCTCGCGGACGCGCTCCCAGCGAGCGCCCAGCAGACGGCCCAGCGCCTCCTGTCCGAAGCGGGCGCCGAGCCCGAACATGACGAGGGCGCTCGTGCCGGCACCAAGGCTCGCATAGAGCAGCCCGAGCCACGGCCCGAACACCGCCGCGGTGGCGAGGATCATGATGGTGACGGGAAACGCCGTGGCGCCCCCCACGAGGAACGCCAGCAGGACCAGGACGAAGGCCCAAGGCTCGCCTGCGCCTGCCAGCAACAGCTCCGCCATCTCTTCCGGCTGGGCGAGTCCCGACAGGCCGGTGACCTGCCAGGCGAGCGTGAGCGCCACGACCAGAGCCGCCACCAGGGCGATCGCCAGGCCGGGCCGGTGCGCAACCGCGCGACTGCGCGCGGGCGCCACCGCGCGACTGCGCACGAGCATCACCGCTCGGCTGCGCGCGAGCAGGAGTCTCGGCAGCAGGCGGCCCGCCAGCCAGCCCAGCCGCAACGGGCGCGCCGGATCGGCGATGCGCTCGGCCAGGCGAGAAAGTAGGCCGCGGTCGAGCCGGCCGTCGTCGACCGGCCGCAGGCTGTGGCCGTTGGCGCCGAGCGCGTCGGTCGTGGCGACGAGCGAGCCGTGACGCGCCAGCGCCGCCGCCACCGCGGTCGCGGCAACGCCGCAGTGCTCGCCCAGCAGACGGTCGCGGATCCCGACGATCGCCGCCCGGACGGCGGCGGCGGCGCCGCCCTCGCCCACCGCCTCGATCGCAAGATCGCATTCGGTGTCGGCGCCCATCGAGCGATTGTTCATGTTGGCCGAGCCGATGCGCAGGAAGCGATCGTCGACGACCATGACCTTGGAATGAATCATGGTGTCGGTGGTGCGACCGTCCTTCTCGACCGACGGGTAGACAAAGCGCACGCGATCGCCGCCCGCCGCGCGCAGCATGCGCCAGAAGCGGATGCGGCCGTTGCGCATGGTGCGGCGCTCAATGAAGGAATCCTGGCTGCGCGGCACCACGATCACGGCCTCGAGCGCAGGCCGGCGACGGAGCTGGCGCGCCAGGCGGGTAGCGATCTGCGGCGAGGTCGTGAACTGGTTCTCGATGTAGATCGAGCGCTCGGCCCGGTCGATCGACTCGAGGAAGAGCGCCTGAACCTCGTGCACGCCCGCCTCCCCATTGTAGCGTGGCTGGGTGCGGGCAATGCCGATGTCGACGTCGGTGAAGTCCGGCCGGACGGCGTCGGGCCAGGGATCGCCGACTGGCGCGACGGGGGGCACAATTTCGGGCGCGTCGGCTCCAGCGTGGCACCAGCGCTGCCGGACCAACCGCGCGAGGGCGCTCGCGGCGCCACCATCGACCATCATCTGGACGTCGTGGAACGGCCGGTATGGCGCGCCGGCCGGATCGATGCGCCTCGCGTCGTCGAGTTCGTGACGCTCGGTGTCCCAGCGCCGGATGGTGAGGTCGAGCCCGCCGGAGAAAGCGAGCGCATCGTCGACCACCACGATCTTCTGGTGCTGCGAGGACCCGAAGGGCACGGTGGAATCCAGGCACAAGGTCACCTGGGGCGGCGTCTGCCACTGCAGCGACAGGCGCGGTATCGCCTCGCGCTGGTGGGCATAGAGCAGGGAATAGTCCCACAGCAGGAGATGAATCCGCAGCTCGGGCCGCACCTCGACCAACTCGGTCAGAAAGGCGGCGAAGGTGGCGGCATGGCCGTCCGGCGGATGGCCGTCGCCGACCAACACGGTGCGGCTGTCGATGTCCCAGCCAACGACGAAGATGCTGCGGCGGGCCTTCAGGAAGGCGGCGCGGACCGCCGCGAAGAAGGCGGCACCGTCGACCAGGACGGCGGCGCGACGCGCCTGCTCGATGCGCCAGACGGTGCGGACCGGCTGCATTATGCCCGAGTTCATTTCTACACAACGCGCGAGCACCGCCAATGATCCCTAAGGCACGCGGACTCCGCAAAGGGGAAGAGAAGGATCCCGACTCCGATGGCTCAATCCCCCTCACCCGTCCTCTCCCGTCGCGGCTTGTAACCAAGCCGCGACGGGAGAGGAGAATGATGGCGAGGACGTCCCAATACGCTCCATTCCTGCCAGAGGCCGCGCGATGCAAAGCTGCCTATGCCGGCAGCAGCTTCAAACGGCGCAGGAGGTCGCGCTCCTGCTCCAGGGTCTTCGTCATCTCGGCGCGATAGGCGGCGCCGTCGAGCAGGATCAGCGGCTGGTCGAGCCGGGCGAGGAACTCGACATGCCGGGGTTCCTGCGCGGCGGCGCGGAAGGCGTCGGCCAGGATCTTCACGACGGCGGGATCCATGCCGGGCGGGCCGACCAGGCCGCCGGGGCTGTCGACCACGATATCGAGGCCGAGCTCGCGCACGGTCGGCACGTCGGGGAAGCGCTTGGCGCGCTGGGCCGTGAACACGGCGAGCAGCCGCAGCTTGCCCGCCATCACCATCGGCGCCCAGCCCGAGGATTCGGAGGCGAAGTCGATCTCGCCGCCCAGCAGGGCGCGCAGCGTGTCGGCGGTACCGCGGTAGGGCGCGTGCGTCCAGGAGAGGCCCTGGGCCATGCCGATGCGTTCCATGGCGAGGTGCTGGGTCGAGCCGATGCCGAGCGTACCCCAGTTCAGCTTGCCGGGGTTTGCCTTGGCGTAGGCCAGCAGCTCGGGCAGCGTCTTCCACGGCGCCTCGGCGCGCACGACGACGCCCATCACGAAGCCGGTGATCTGCAGGATGTAGGTGAGATCCTTGATCGGGTCGTACTTGAGCTGCGGGTTGAGCAGCGGCTGGCGCAGCATGCCCATGTGCATCTGGCAGATGGTGTAGCCGTCGGGCCTGGCTTCCTGGAGGGCGAGCGCGCCCAGCACGCCCGCGGCGCCACCCTTGTTCTCGACCACGACCGGCTGGCCGAGCTTCTGGGAGACCGACTCGGCCATGATGCGGAAGCCGCCGTCGGCCGGCCCGCCGGCTGCCCACGGGATGATCAGCCGGATCGGCTTCTCCGGAAACTTCGCCTGGGCGCGCGACGGGCCGGAGGCCGCGAGCGGCAGGACGGCAGCACCGATGAGCGCGGTTCTTCTCGTGACGGTATTCATGGCAGTCGATCTCTCCCGTTTTCCCCAGTCTGGATTTCCCAGTCTGATCCCGCGCGCACGGAACCGGCAAGCGGCAGCGCCCGTCGCCTATCGCAGACCGATGCATGGAGCGGACCATCGTAGGGTTGTCGCGCCGCCGGTGTCGCCGCCGGGCAAATGACACAAGCTGGCCACACCCGCGCCGGGCCTTTCGCGCTATCGAGGATCGTGACACGGCCTGCGCCCCCTCCCACCTCCCAACAGCCGAGACGATCCCCCGTATCGGCCGGGCGCGGGTCGGTCACGCTCCGGGGCGGTCGTCGCCTCAGTCGCGGTCGCGCCTCGGGGCGGGCCGGACCTGACGACCTTGCAGGCCCTGCTGGTCGCGGTGCGCGCCGAGGCCGAACCCGGCAACGAAAGCGAGTGCCTCGAACGGCTGGAAAGGCGCGAGAAGTGATCGAGCGTGCGGGCCGGTGATCGCCGACCGATGATCACCGGCCGACGACGGAGACCAGCGGCAGGTCGAAGCTGGCGCTGTCGCCTTTGATGTTGGGCGGCAACGGCGCGTAGGGCGAGCCGCCACGCACGCCGGAGAGGACGCCGCGGTCGAACTCGGGCACGCCGCTCGACCTCAGGATGCTGACGTCGAGCAGCCGGCCATTGCGCGCGATGACGACGCGCACCACGGTGACGCCGCGGCTGACATTGACGTTGGCGCTGTAGCGGTAGCCCTCGAGCTTGCGCGCGATCTGCCAGAGATAATTGTCGGCGACGCGAGCGCGGCTGTAGGCGTCGGCGGGATTGACGAAGGGATGCGGCGACGGCTCCTCCTTCGGCTGGGCGGCGGGCGGTCGCCGGGTCGGCGCAGGGGTGAGCGGCGAGGAACGGGTCTCGGGCCGGGGTGCGGGCGGCGGCGGCGCAGGGGGTGCCAGCAGCGACTGCAGCGGCGGCGCCGGGATCGGCGCGGGCTCCGGCAACGCCGGCGCCTCGAAGGGTTTGGGCAGCGGCGGTGGTGGCGCCGGCTGGGGCAGCGGCAGCCGCGATGCCTCCCGGGGGAGAGGCGGCGGCGGTGCCGGCAACGCCTTCGACAGCGGCTCCGCCGGCAATGCCTGGGTCGGCCGGTCCGCCGTCACGGCCGCAGGCGGCCGCAGGGCCGGCTCAACCGGCAGCGGCTGGGGCGCCTTCTCCGGCGGCGGCTTCGGCGGCTGTTCGAAGGAGACCTCGATGACGTCCTCGACCGGCGGCAGCGCGGGCCGATAGACCGAGAGGCCCCACAGCACGAGCACCACCAGCGCATGCAGCAGCACCGCCAACGCCAGCGCGGCGGGCGACAGGCGGTCGGACCGCAAGGAGAAGGTGCTGACGGCGTGGGCCACGGGGTCCCTGGTTCGGCGTGGTTCGGTGGACCCCCATTATATCGGTGCCGCCGCCGTCACTGTGAAGGGCGGCGGGCCGTCGCGCCAGGGCAGGCTAGATCATCCCCCCGGCGATCATGTCGAAGCGGGACCGCAGCTCCTCGACGGTCGGGATCCTGTCGGCTTCCAGCTCGGGGAATTCCTTGGCGAGCTCGGCCCGATCGAATTCGTCGAGATGCAGATCCGCAGCGGCATGATCATCCTTCAGCACGTTCAGCGCATTGTGCAGATGGAAGATCTTCCAGTGTGCAGGGCCCTTATGACCGCCGGACTCGAGAAGACCCAGCCGCTCCTCGAAGCGCTGCACCACTTTTTTCAATTCTCCAGACATCACGGCCCTCCTGATCTTTTTCCACCGCCATGCTGCGCGTGTCGCCCGCGAACCGCAAGACGCCGGCCGGCGGCACGAAACCATCCGAGTCTCCGCTCATTGATAAGCCGATGTCCTTCGGCGAAGATGGGCCAATGTCCTTCAGCGAACTCCTGTCGGCACTCCATCGCCACGGCGCGTCGGTGCCCGATATCGTCGTGGCGGCACTCGTCCTCATGCTGGCGGCGGGACTTGCGCTGCTCGCGCACCACTTCGCGATGCGCACCGTCAACCGGCTGGTCGCGCCCGAGCGGGCGTTCCTGAAGTCGCTGATCGGGGCGACGAACACGCTCAGCCGCTTCGCCCTGGTGATCATCGCCGTCGCCGTGGTCCTGCCGGGCGTCCCGCTCGGCGTCGGGGCCCAGGAAATCGTGGCGCACATCCTGTTCGTGGCCCTCATCGTGCTGCTGGGCTGGAGCGCCACGATCGCCATCACGCTGGCGACGGATCTCTATCTGTGGCGCTCCGAGGTCGCCGGGCGGAGCGACGCCATGGCGCGCAAGCACGTGACCCAGGTGCGCGTGCTCCGGCGCGTGACGGCGACGCTGGTGATCGTCCTCACAGTGGCCGCCGCCTTAATGACGTTCGACTCGGTCAAGCAATACGGCGTCAGCCTGATCGCCTCGGCCGGCGCGGCCGGCATCATCGTCGGCCTGGCGCTGCGACCGCTGCTCACCAACCTCTTCGCCGGCATCCAGATCGCCATCACCCAGCCGATCCGCATCGGCGACGCGGTGATCGTCGAGAACGAATGGGGCTGGATCGAGGAGATCACCGGCACCTACGTCGTCATCAAGCTGTGGGACTGGCGGCGCCTGGTGGTTCCGCTCTCCTATTTCCTCGAGCGTCCGTTCCAGAACTGGACGCGTCAGACGACCGACCTGATCGGCACCGTGATGCTGTGGGTCGACTACACCGTGCCGGTGGCCCCCATCCGCGCCCGGCTGGAGCAGATCGTCAAGGAAACGACACTGTGGGACGGCCAGGTGGTCAATCTTCAGGTGACCGACTCCAACGACCGTGCCGTGCAGCTTCGCGCCCTGGTCAGCGCACGCACCTCCCCCGAAGCCTGGGACCTGCGGTGCGAGGTGCGCGAAAAGCTGATCGAATTCCTGCAGCACAGCTACCCCGGGGCGCTGCCGAAGCAGCGGGCGGAGCTGGTCGAGTTCGGCCGTCACCAGGCGGCCGCCGGCGCCTGATGCCCGCGGCGTCGATGCCCTTGACGCGGCAAAGCCCTCCGGCCCACATAAGACGTCCATTCGCTGGAGGAACGACGTCATGGCCATCACGCTCGAACAACTCGGCACCGACATCCGTGCCGCCCTGAATGCCGACGCCGGACCCGCCGGCAAGCAGGCGATCTGCGGCATCGTGGCGAAGGTGCTGCGCGACGAGGACTTCGTCGCCCAGCACCTGACAGCCGAGCAGTGCAAGCCGCGCAAGGTGCTGTACGAGGATCCCGAGCTCGGCTTCTGCATCTGCGGCCATGTCTACGAGAAGCCGGCGCACGGGGCGCCGCACGACCACGGCTCGAGCTGGGCGATCTACGGCCTCGCGGTCGGCGACACCGAGATGACCGACTGGCGAATCGTCAAGAAGGGAGAGGGCGGCTCGCCCACGCTGGTGGCGCCGGAGAAGTCCTACGTGATGAAACCGGGCGACGCGCATTTCTACGACGTCGGCGTCGTCCACTCGCCCAAGCGCGACGGCCTCACCAAGCTGGTGCGCATCGAGGGCTCGAACCTCGACCGCATCCAGCGCTCGAATATCAAAGCCGCCGCGGCGGACCACGAGGCGGGCCACGGGGCGGACCACAAGGCCGCCTGAATCGGGGCGAAGCGCGGCTACGGCCTCAGGCGTTCGCGGGCCGACTCCGGCGGACGAGGAATAGCGCGATGACGGCCAGGGGCAGGGCCACCAGGCTGCCGGCCGCGAAGATGGTCGAGAAGGACCATCCGAGCAGGCTCTGCAACGGGCCGACGCCGAAGGCCGCAAGACCGTAGCCCAACTGATAGAAGGCGATGAGCCCGCCGGACATCACCGCCGCGAGGCGGGGAAACTCACCGCCGCCGAAGCTGATGCTGAGCGGCAGGAAGCCCGAGCAGGCGAGGCCAACCAGACCGAAGACCACGATGCCACCCATCTCGCCCTGCACGCGCGCGGCGAGCTGGAAGGCGATCACCAACGCGAGCGGCAGGCCAACGTAGATCCAGCGGGCCGGCACGATGCGGGAGACCACCGCGATCAGCAGGCGTCCCACCGTCACCATCGCCCAGAAGGCGGTGAGCGCAAGCGACGCGCCCTGGGCCGACACGCCGCGCTCGCCGCCGAGATAGAGCACGGCCCAGCAGCCGCTCAAGGTCTCGACGAAGCCATAGACGAAGACCGAGGCGGCATAGAGCCAGAACCGGCGTGGCAGATCGGCCCAACCGATCGACGCCGGCGGGCCGGCGCCGCCGCCCGCAGCGGCGGCTTCGGCGGTCCGCAGCGGTTGCGTCCAGGCGACGCCGAACAGCAGGACAAGGATGCCCGCCGCGACCACGGGAAGCAGCCACCAGGCCCCCAGAGCGACCACGACTGCCACGAGCGCCGGCGCCAGGGCGGTGCCCACGCCGAGCAGCGCATTCAGCGCCAGAACCGCCCGATCGGCGCGCTCCGGGAAGAACGCCTCGGCGTAGGTATTGAGTGCCATCACCGTGGCGCCGAAGCCGAGGCCCAGAGACGCGGTGGCGAGCAGCAGCACGGCGAAGGCCGCGTCGGGCGCGTCCATCAGCAGCCCGCTCAGCGCCAGCAGCCCCATCGAAAAGAAATCGCCGACAAGTCCCGCCAGCAGGACGCGACGCAGGCCCCATCGGCGCGCCAGTTTCGGCGCCAGCCCGGAGGCGAGGATGGCGAGCACCACCTGGGGGGCGAACAGCACGCCGTAGCGCGTGCTGTCGAAACCGAATCCGTCCGGGCTGGTGAAGATCGAACTGGCCGCCGGAAACGTCACCAGGGCCAGGCCCTGCACGACGGCGGCGAAGTAGACCACGCCGATCTCGGTCCGATTTGCCGTTGGGGACGGACTCACGCTACCCCAACACTCTTGGCGGCTTGTAGAGCGGAAATCCGTTGAACGGCTTCGAGCGGTCGTGGTCGGGCACCTCGTAGAAGCTCGACTTGCCGTAGTTGTGCAGGCCGCCGTCGACGCGGAGCGAGATGCCGGTGACGTAGGCTGCGGCGGCGCTCAGCAGATAGACGATGGCGCCGGCGATTTCCGACTCGGTGCCATGGCGCTTCAGCGGGATGCGACCCTTGACGTTGCGCAGCACGTCGTGGGCGCGCGCGGGGTAGCGATCGAGGCCAGAGGAGGCGATGAAACCCGGGATGACGGAATTGACGCGCACGCCGGCATGCGCCCACTCCACCGAGGCGGTGTAGGTGAAGTTGGTCTGGCCGGCGCGCGCCGCGCCATTGTGGCCCATGCCCGGCATGCCGAGCTCGAAATCGGCGCCGACGTTCACAATCGCGCCGCCGTTCTTCTCCATCCAGCCGAGATAGACCGCCTTCGACACCAGGAAGGTCGCCGTCATGTTGTTGGCGACTACGGCATTCCAGCCGTTGAGCGAGATGTCCTTGAGCTGGGCGGGGAATTGCCCGCCGGCGTTGTTCACCAGGCCGTCGATGCGGCCGCCCCAGGCCAGCACGCCGTCAATGGCAGCCTTCACCTGGGTCTCGTCGCGCAGGTCGGCCGAGAAGGTGAATGTGTCGGGATCGCCGAGCTCTTCCTTCACGCGATCGAGCTTCTCCTGGGTGCGCCCGACGAGGGCGAGACGCGCGCCGAGCGAGCTGAGCTCATGCGCGGTGCAGCGACCGAGCCCCGAGCCGCCGCCGGTGACGACGACGGTGCGGCCGGCGAACAGGTCGGGGCGGAAAACGGAGTTGTAGGGCATGACGGAGGTTTGCGCTCAGGCGCTCGTCGCCCAGCGGCCGAGCCGGCGCTGCAGCAGTCGTACCAGGGCGAAGCCGACTTGAAGCGTCACGCCGAAGAAGACAATGCCGATGGCGAACAGGACGAGCTTGTCGCCGAGCGCGGGCAGCAGTTCGGCCTCGCGCAGGATCACGGCGATGCCCTCGGTGACGCCGATCGCCGCGCCGGCGCTGGACGACATCACGAGCACGAAGAAGGCGCGCGTGACATTGGGCAGGAACAGCAGAGCGCCCAGCCGCGACCCGCGGCGGAGCTGTTGCAGGGCCTCGGCGCCGTTGTCGGCGACATAGGACGCCGAATAGGGCACCAGCGACAGGGCCACGGTCATAAGCGCGGATGGGGCGACGCCGAGGCCGAACAGCGTGGCGTTCCTGGGAATGATGTTCAGCAGAAAGAACATGACGACGAAGGTCGGTGCGGCGCGCATCAGGCCGATGACCGAAGCCGCGATGCCGCTCGTCACGCCGCCGGCAAGCCGCGCCAGCGCCAAGAGAGCGCCAAGCGCCAGGCCGATCACGAGCGCGATGGCCGCGATCTCGAAATTGACCACCATGCCGGCCAGAAGCTGGGGCAGGAAGTCGGCGGAAAGCTGGGGGAGGATCTGGCTCACACGTGCCTCCGCTCGAGGACTTTGCGCAACCTGCCGCACAGCCAGACCACGACCATGACCACGGCGACGTAGAAGACGAGAAGCAGCGAATAGGTTGTGACGCGGCCACTGGCGAAGGAGGTGATGTCGGTCAGCGCGCTCAGCAGTTCGGGCGCGCCGATGAAGCTTGCGATCGGCGTGCCCTTGGCGGCATTGATGAGGAACGATACAATCTGCGTCGCCGACCGGCTGATCGCCCGGCCGAACAGGACGACGGTCCCGCGGGGACCGCGGCCGAGTTCCTTCCGCAGGGTGTGCATCGCCTCCGCGATGGCCTGGCCGGCATTGCTGCCGTTCATCAGGCCGAGCGCCACGATGGCGGCGCCGATCGCCACCGCAGACGAATAAGCGAAGATTGCCTGAGCGACCGCAGCGGCAATGACGAGCGTAAGCACCACCGGCGAGGATTGCAGGATGACGGTGACCGCCCGCGCTGCCCATCGTATCGGCATCATGCGCGTGCTTTGCGCGGCACCCAGCAAGAAGGCGAAGAGCAGGGTCGCAACCAGCGCGCCAGCGACCAGGATCAGAGAATTGACGATGCCCGCCGTGAACAAGGACCAGGCCGGCGCCGTCTTGAGCATCGGCAGCGACAGGTCGACGCCGATGTGCGCATTGACCCACTTCTCGAACGCCACGACGCGGCCGGCGAAGGGCGTCGGCTGGAGGTCGGACTTCAGTGCGGGCAGCACGCAGGCGGGATTGGTGCTGCCGGTGTCGGTGTTGCACTCGGGCCGCTTCCACACGGCCTGCTGGCGCTCGAGGAAGCCGGTGCTGACGCGGTTGGCGCGGGCGATCTCGAGAAAGATGCCGTCGCGATGGAAAATCTGGCTCATCAAGTCGAGCGCCCGGGCTAAGCGATCGGCGCTGGCGACACGGGCGACGGCCATGCCCCACGGCACCTGGGCGAAGCCGAACTTCTTGTCGAAGTGGGCGGCGAAATCGGGCTCGATGAAATAGTAGTCGAAGAAGGAATCGTCCTGCGCCGCCAGCGTGCAGGTCTCGGTGCGAAGCTGGTCCGGCAGCACGCCGGCCTCGTCGAACAGCATCAGGCGGGCGTTGTGCGAGACGATCTGGGCGTTCGAGCCGTTGCCGATGGTAACGCAGATGGTGCGGCCGGCGATGTCCTTCCAGCCCTTCACCGGCAGAGCGCGCGGGCCCACCATGATCGTCTCGGACTGGTAGTAGTGCGGCCGGATGAAGCGCACCTGGCCATCGCGCTGGGTGTTGTGCCCCATGGTCGCCAGGATGACGTCGATGCGATCGTCGGCGAGCAGCGGGACGCGGCTGGCGGCGTTGACGCGGGTGAACACCGGTTCGACGCCCAGATGCTTGGCAAGCGCGCGCCCCACATCGACGTCATAGCCACTGCGGGTCTCGCCCTGGCGCGTGCCGAACAGCGGATAGTACTCGCGCACGCCGGGTCGGATCCGGCTCTCGCAAAAAATGCGGACCAGCCGGTCGAGCTCGGGCTTCGCGCAGGCGCCCGCCACCGAGGCCTCGGCGCGGGCATCCTCGATCAGCTTCGCGAGTGCCGCATCGGGCGTCTCGGCCTGCGCCGGCAGCACGGCAAACGCCGCCGCCAGGACGAAAAGCAGGATCCGCCACGTCCGCATCTCAGGCCGACGTCCCCGCCCCGGCCTTGGCCGGGGTGATCTCGACGATGTGCAACTCGCCGAAGGTATAGGGGCCATGGCGATGGATGGTCCGCCCCTCCTCGGCGCGCAGGACATCGACGGTCATGCGCGCAAGCTTCTCGGGCGAGATATAGACCAGGGTCGTGAGAAGGATCCGGAGCGAAAGGCCGTTCTTCGCCAACAGCGCCCGCGACCGATCGAGGTCATCGAAGGCGTTGTGGGTGATGACGGCGCGACCGCCAGGAGCAAGATGATCCCGCAGGCCCTCGAGGAAAGGATCGAGCAGGCTGCGACCATCGGCACCTCCGGCGCTCCAGGTCGGCAGGCGGCCCGCCACCTCGACCGCCTCCATCGGAAAATGCGGCAGGTTGGCCACGACGAGGTCGAAGCGGCGGCTGGCGACCGGCCGCCACATGTCGCCACGGTACAGTTGGGCGATTGCGCCCTGCCCGAGGTCGTCGAGCAGCGCGGTGCTCGCGGCGACGGCGTCGTGCTCGATGTCGATACCGCAGAGGGAGGCCGCACCCATGGAGCCCAGCGCCGCCAGCACGACGCCGCTGCCGCAGCCGATCTCGAGCACGCTGACGCCCCGGACGCGGCCGGCGTCGAGGCGCAGCGCCTGGATCAGCGCCGCGGTGTATTCGCTCGGGCGCAGCGCCGCGGGAACCGGCAGGCGTTTGTCGATATCGAACATCAGCGCGAAAGCTGGCGTGGAACGCGCGGACCGGCGTCCTGGGTGTCGAGCCGCCTGGCCATTTCGAGGGCCACCGGTTCGTCGGGATATTCGGCAAGGATCGCGCGGTAGCGCTCCAGCGCCAGCGCAACGTCTCCGGCGACCAGCGCCTCATAGGCCGTGCGCGTCAGCCGGCACAGTCGGACCGTTGCCTGATCGGGTTCGAACTCGGGCTCGAGCCCGTAGGCGCCCAGCAGCTCGTAGATGGGAATCTTCGCCCGCCGGCCCTTGACGGCGACGTCGTCGATCGGGCGGACGCAGAGGCGCTCGCCCGCCTCCTTGAAGACGGAATGGCTGATCGTGATGCGGGTGCCGTATTCCTTGTTGATGCCCTCGAGCCGCGCCGCGACGTTAACGCCGTCACCCATCACCGTGTAGCTCATCCGCTCCTTGGAGCCGATGTTGCCCACGAGAACGGCATCGGAGTGGATGCCGATGCGGATGTTGAGCGGCTTCAGCCCGTCCTCCTGCCAGCGCGCGTTGAGTCCGTCCATGCCCTTCCGGATGCGCAGCGCGGCAAAGCAGGCGCGCGCGGCATGGTCGTCGAGCAGCGCCGGCGCGCCCCAGAAAGCCATCACGCCGTCGCCGATGAACTTGTCGATGGTGCCCGATTCCTCGTTCACCGCCTTGGTGACGACGGCCAGGTAGGCCGAGACGCGCAGCAGCAGCTCCTGTGACGGCACCTCCTCCGAGAGCGAGGAGAAGGCCTCGAGATCGGAGAAGAAGATCGTCAGGAACCGGCTGTGGCCGCCCAGTTCGAGCTTCTGGTCCGATTCGAGGAGCTGCTTGACCAGACCGACCGGCACGAAGGCGGCGAACGACTTCACCGCGGCGTCGAGCGTGTCGATCGCGCGCGACAGGACCGCGACCTCGCGTATCGGCGAGTCCAGCGGTGGCAGGTTCTCGCCCTCGAGGTCCTGGATGCGGACCACTTTGCGGGCGAGCTTCTCGAGTGGTGCGGAGATCACGGTCGACAGGAAGTAGATGATCAGGATCTGCAGCACGATCGCGACCAGACCGAAGAGAAAGAGCCGCTTGTTGTGCTCCTGGAAGGCTTCCGTGAAGTCGGCGAGCGGCGTCACGACAAAGAGCTGCCACCTCTTGCCGAAATCCGGGGGCAGCGTCGTGAGGCTCGCCACGTAATCCTCGCCGCCCTTGGTGAAGGAGAAAAGCTTCTCGCTGTCGCGCGGCCGGGCGCTGAAGGCGACGGCCGGCAGGTCGTTGCCGAGCGAAGTGATGTGCTGCAACTCCACCCGGCCGTTGTAGTTGGTGTAGGTCTTGATGCGCTCGGAGTTGGCGATCACCCGGCCCTGATGGTCGAGAATGTAGCTGAGCGACCCCGGGCTGATCTTGCGCTCGGCAAGATACTCGGACAGGCCGTCGAGCGTGATGTCGGCGGCCGCGATGCCCAGCATCCTGCCATCGTTGAAAATCGGCGCGGCGACCGTGAAGCCGATCAGGCCGAGGGCGGCGAAGACGTCCGGGTCGGTGATCACCGGTCCCCCGGCCTGCTGGGTCATCCGGTACCACAGGCGCGCGCGCGGGTCGTAGGCCGTGACCTGCTCGGACTTGCCGATCTCCTTCTGCTGGGCGTCGAGAAAGACGTAGTGGTCGGTCGGCGCTGTTCCGCGCGGCACGGCGTCGATCCAGCGATAGGCATAGAGCGCGCCCGGCGGCGGCAGCTTGCCCTGGACCTCGACCGTGGGTTCGATCTGGCGCGCCTGCCGGAACGACCCGTCGGTGAGGCCGACGTACATGCTGATGATCCTGTTGCTGTGCTGGATGATGCTGAAGAGGTATTTCAGCGAGCGGTTGTCGGAATAGAAATCGGGCTGGTCCGCTCCGACGGCGGCGGCGCTGCGAACCAGCGACTTGATCGGATTGAAGACGTTCTCGATGTTCTCGATGGCGTCGACGCGGAAGCGCTCGACGAGTTCGTCGGCATTCGAGCGCGCGATCTTCTCGTTCGAGACGTAGGTGACGGCGATGATCGCGAAGAACACCGGCACCGTCAGCAGCACGAACAGCATCAGGATGCTTGGTCGCAGGCGCAGGTTTTTGACGAGGCTGTTCTTCATGCGCCGGCTGCCGAGGAAAACATAGATCAGTATAGGTGAAAGGAGATTCACCGTCCATGCAGATGGGCCCGCCCGTTACAGCGGTGGACGCTTCAAATGCCAGTCACTCGCCTGCTGAAAGGCGTGCCCGGCGGCGAGAATGCCCGCCTCGTCGAAGGCGTGCCCGACGATCTGGATGCCGACGGGAACGCCGTCCCCTGTCATGCCGCCGGGCAGGGTGAGCGTCGGATGGCCGCTCATATCGAACGGCGCCGTGTAGCGCAGGCGTGCCGCGACCGTCTCGGCCGTCCGTCCCGCCGCCGCCATCGCCTCGATCGACCATGCGGCCGTCCCCATCACCGGCACCAGCAGGAGGTCGACCGAGGCCAGCAACCGGTCGATCTCGCCCTTCACGCGCGCACGCAGGAGCAGCAGCCTGCCGAGATCGAGCACGGAAAGACCACGGCCGAGATCGAGCAGCGCGGCGAACTCCGCCCCATACTCGTCGCGTCGCAACGGAAACGTCGCCTCGTGGGCCAGCGCCGCCTCGACGCCGCAGAGTTCTCGCCACTTCAACGCCGCCTCGTCGAAGTCCGGCAGCACGACATCCACCGGCACGGCGCCCGCCCCTTGGAGGGCCGCGATGGCACCATCGAGCGCGCGCCGGGAATCCGAATCCACGCCAATCAGGTTGGCCGGAATGCCGAGCCGCCGGCCCTTCAAGCCGCCATCGATCGATCCGGCATAGTCGGGCACCGCAAGCGGCACGGCGGTCGGATCGTCGGGGTCGGCGCCGGCGATCACGCCCAGCACCAGCGCCGCATCGCGCGCGCTGCGGCACATCGGACCGACATGATCGAGCGATTCGGCGAGCGCAAACACGCCGGCGCGGCTCACCCGACCCCAGGTCGGCTTGAGGCCGGTGAGGCCGTTCATGGTTGAGGGAAAACGGATCGAGCCGCCGGTGTCGGAGCCCAGCGAGGCGAAGCAGAGGCCGGACGCCGTCGCCACGCCCGACCCCGACGACGACACGCCGGGCCAGTAGGCCGCGTTCCAGGGATTCACCGGTGGGGTGATCTCCGGATGATGCAGGCCGTAGGCGCCCTCGGTCATCTGCAGCTTGCCCAGGATCACCGCGCCGGCGGCCTTGAGGCGCGCCACCACCGTGGCGTCCTTCGTGGGCACATGATGGCGGTGGATCGTCATGCCGGCTGCGGTCGCGACACCGGCGGTGTTGCAAAGATCTTTCACGGCAATCGGCACGCCATGCAGCGGCCCGCGCGATGTGCCAGCGGCAGTCTCGGCATCGAGATGTGCAGCGTCGGCCAGCGCGCGCTCGGCCGTCAGGGTGGCATAGGCCTTGAGCCTGGGGTCGAGCTTTTCGATGCGTCCAAGGATTGCCTGCGTTACCTCGACCGAGGAGAGCTTGCGCGCCTTCAGACGCCGCGCGACCTCGTCGAGCGACAGATAGTGCAGATCTTCCGGCATGCGCGTTCCCTCACAGCGTCCTGTCCATGACCTGGATATTTTCGCCGCGATAGTCACGCCGCTCAAGCGGCCGCCAGCCGAGGCCGGCGTAGAGATCGGGCACCGTCGAGGTGAAAAGATAGAGCCGGGAATAGCCCAGGCGGCGCGCGGTGTCCTCGACGGCACGCACGAGCGCCGAGGCGATGCCCTTCTTGCGATGCTCCGGCGGCACATAGACGCTGGCCAGCCAGGGATTGCGCGGATCGCCTTCGAGGTCGTCGAAGATCAGCGAGGCGGTGCCGACGATGCCACCGGCCTCATCGAGCGCGACGAATGCGACCGGGACGCGATCGAGGTTCATCTTGCCCTGGATTCGGATAACGCGCCGCGCCAGCGTCTCCCCGGGATTGAGATGGCCCCACTCGGCAAAGCCCCAGGCCGCGACCTGGTCGGCCAGATCGGGACGCTCGACGAGCGGGGCGATCCTCATGCGCTCAGCCGACCGCCTTGAGGTCGACGGCGGCGTCGCGGCCGCGCTCGCTGGCGACCTCGTAGCTGATCTTCTGGCCCTCATTAAGGCCGTTCATGCCCGAGCGCTCGACCGCGCTGATATGGACGAACACGTCCTTGCCGCCGCCGTCCGGCTGGATGAACCCGAAACCCTTGGTGGCGTTGAACCACTTCACCGTACCTGTAGCCATCGTCTCTCTCCGTTGGGCGAGCTCTCACACAGAGGTGCCGGCGGTGCGCTCGCTACTGTCGCCGGCGACCAGATCACATCGTTGCGCCGATTTTCCACGGCTCAAATTCATCGTCACCGATGCCCAGCGCTTCCGATTTCGTCTTCTGCCCCGACGCCGTGGCAAGAATGAGGTCGAAGATGCGCCGGCCGTTCTCCTGGATGGTTTCCTCACCGTCGACGATGGTGCCGCAGTTGATGTCCATGTCGTCGGTCATGCGCCGGTAGAGCGAGGTATTCGTCGCAAGCTTGAGCGAGGGCGTGGGCTTGCAACCGAACACACTGCCGCGGCCGGTCGTGAAGCAGAGCACGTTGGCGCCGCCCGCCACCTGGCCGGTGGCCGAGACCGGGTCGTAGCCGGGCGAGTCCATATAGACGAAACCCCTGGCCGTGATTGGCTCGGCATATTTGTAGACGTCGACCAGGTTGGTCGTGCCGCCCTTGGCCACCGCGCCCAGCGACTTCTCGAGGATGGTGGTGAGGCCGCCCGCCTTGTTGCCCGGCGAGGGATTGTTGTTCATCTCGCCGCCGGTCTTCGCACAGTGGTCTTCCCACCATCTGATGCGCTCGACGATCTTCTCGCCAACCTCCCTGCTCACCGCACGCCGCGTCAGCAGATGCTCGGCGCCGTAGATCTCGGGCGTCTCCGACAGCACCGCCGAGCCGCCGTTGCGCACCAGCAGATCGACCGCGGCGCCCAGCGCCGGATTGGCCGAGATGCCGGAGTAGCCGTCCGAGCCGCCGCACTGCAGTGCCAGGATCAGCTCGCTGGCCGGGATCGCCTCGCGCTTCACATTGTTGGCATCGGGCAGCAGTTCCTTCAGGAAGCCGACGGCGCGCATCACGGTCCGGGAGACACCGCCCTCGTCCTGGATCGCCATCGGGATGAGCTTGGGCCCTTCCTTGAGACCCTCGGCATTCATCAGGCCCGAGATCTGGTTGGTCTCGCAGCCGAGGCCGAGCACCACCACCGCCGCCATGTTGGCATGGCGCGTGTAGCCGGCCAGGGTGCGGCGCAGCACGTCCATCTCGAGGCCCGACGCCGCCATGCCGCAGCCGCCGCCGTGGGTCAACGGCACCACGCCGTCGATGTTGGGAAACTGCGCGAGCAACGGCTCGATGTGACGCGCGATCATTCGGCTGGTCGCGGCCGAACAGTTCACCGTGGTGACGATGCCGAGATAGTTGCGCGTGGCGGCGCGGCCATCAGCGCGGCGGTAGCCCTGGAAGGTCGCGGCCGGCACGACGTAGTCGGTCGGATGGGCATCGGCGCAGAAGGCATAGTCGCGCTCGAAATTGCCCATGACGCAGTTGTGCGTGTGGATGTGCGTACCGGGCGCCAGGTCGTCGGTGGCGAAGCCGATGATCTGGTTGTACTTGCGCAGCGCCTCGCCCTTCTTCACCGCGCGCGTCAGGATCTTGTGGCCGGGCGGCACGCGCGTGGCCGCCGCGACCTCGCCCTCGACCTTGGTGCCGGGAAGAATATCCATGCGCGCCACGATGACGTTGTCGCCGGGATGCAGCCGGATGGTGAGCGGTGCGGTCATGGTGTCCTCGCGGCGGCAGGAGGGATCAGGCGGCGCGCCTGGTGCGGATGGCGTCGATGGCGGCGAACAGTTCTTGGCAGTCGGCCTCGGAGAGCGACTTCAAGGGCGCGCGCATGCGGCTCCACGCAGCAGCGTCCTTGCGGCGATGGCCGACCAGGGCTTTTACCGCCGCGGTTACGGCGTAGGGCAGAACGACCTCGACCATCGCATTGATGCGCGGCTCTTCGATGCCATCGATCAGCGGCTTCATCAGGTCGGGCGCGATGTTGGCAAGGCCGGTGATGGCGCCCGAGGCGCCGAGGTTCATGGCCTTGGCCAGCAGGCGTTCGTCACCGATCAGGATGTGCAGCTCGCCGTGATGCTTCAGAAGCGCCTGGGCGTTGTCCCAATCGCCTGATGAATCTTTTACGCCGGTGACCTGCTTCGGAAACGCCTTCTTGAGCTGCCCGATGAGATCCATCGAGAGGCCGACCGAGGTCACCTGCGGGATGTGATAGAGGATGACGTTGCCGGCCTTGGGGCCGAGCCCCGTGAGCACCGCGGCAAACCAGTCGAACAATCCTTCGTCGCCCACACCCTTGAAGTAGAAGGGCGGCGCCAGCAGGAAGCTGGGACAGCCCAGCATCAACCCCGCGCGGCCCTGGGCGATCGCTTCCTCGACCGAAGAGGCGGCGATGCCGACCACGAGCTGCGTCACCGGATCGACGCCGGCACCCACCAGGGCGCCCAGCGCGCGGTTGCGTTCGTTCAATCCCAGCGAGGCGCCCTCGCCCGTGGTGCCGAACACCGTGAGGCTCGCGCAGCCGTCGGCCAGCGACTGGCGGCCGTGCGCCACCAGACGCGGCAGGTCGATCGACAGGTCCTCGGCGAACGGCGAGGCGAGGGCGACGGACAGCCCGAAGCGGTTCTTGCGCATGCCCCATGATAGGCCGGCGCGGCCGAAAAGAAAGCGGGCCCGCTTGCGCGGGCCCGCCTCTCCGTCCGTTCAAGTCCGCGGTTCAGCGGCGGTTGTTGTTCTGGTTGTCCAGGAAATTCGGGATGCCGTCGCGGTCCAGGTCGCCGAACGGATTGGTGGCGTTGTTGCTGCGGTTGTTGTTGTCGCGATTGTCCTTACGGTTGTCGCGTTTGTCGTACTTGTTGGGGATGCCGTCGCCGTCACGGTCCCAGCGACTGGGCCGATACCGCCACTGGTCACGACCGCTCGCCGAATAGCGTTCCCAGTTATCGGGAACGTAGCGGTAGCCCGGCCGCGCCTGCTGCCACCGGCCATTCGTCCAGACATACTGGTCGTTCTGCAGCTGCCATTGGCCTGGTGCCCAGACCTGGCCGGCACGCGGCGCCGGAATGGCCTCGTAGCGGACCGGCGGCGGCGGCGAGCCGAAGGTGATGTTGACCTGCGCGGAAGCCGGCGCAAAGGGAGCCGTGGCCATCGACACCGTCCCGAATGTGGCCGCAGCGACAAGGGTCGTGAGAGCGATACGCCTGAACATGAGGTCTCCATTCTGCGCGGCATGATATCTGCGCTGGAGGTGTTACGCTTTGGCACCCCGATTGGTCCCCGTCGCAATCAAGGTCATTGCAACGCGCTACGGTCTCTATTCGAACACCTTGGCCAGACGGAAAGCGGGCCCGCTTGCGCGGGCCCGCCTCCTTGTCCGATCAGACGTCCAAACTAGCGGCGGCGGTCGTTGTACGGATCGATGAAGTTGGGGACGCCGTCCCGGTCGCGATCGCCGAACGGGTTCTGGGCACTGTCGTTACGGTTGTCATAACGGTCGTGCCTGTTCGGGATGCCGTCGCCGTCGCGGTCCCAGCGGCTGGGCTGATGACGCCAGCGGTCGCGGCCGTTGTCGGAGTAGCGCACCCAGGTGTCGGGCACGTAACGGTAGCCCGGACGCGCCTGATACCATTGGCCGCCCTGCCAGACGTACTGGTCGTTCACCAGGCGCCACTGACCCGGCGCCCAGACGTAGCCGGCACGCGGCGGCGGCACGGCCTCGTAGCGCATCGGCGGCGGCGGCGCGCCGAAGGTGATGCTCACCTGGGCGGCTGCCGGCGTGACGGGCGCCAAGACCACCGTCGCCGTTGTGAAGGTGGCGGCGGCGGCAAGGGTCGTGAGAGCGATACGCTTCAACATGATTGCCTCCGTTCTGCGCGGGTCACCGCGCGTAAAAGGAGATACGCTTTGAGGGCCCCGCGAGTGCCCGCCGGATCAAGGAATTTGCGCCGCGCCGCCGCCCCGATTCGGTCAATTTCCAACCAGCAGTAAAATCACCCCCGCAACGCTCACCACGATGCCGAGCAATCCGATCGCATGGAGCTGTTCGCCGCGCAGGAAGAAGAAGCTCAGGACCACGGCGAACAGCGGAAACAGCGCCACCAGCGGCGCCACCAGCGCGATCGAGCCCAGCCCGAGTGCTGCGTAGAGAAGAAAGGTCGCCGTGCCGTTGCACATGCCGACCGCCAGGAACCAGCCGAGGCCGCGCCGATCGACCGGCCCGCTGCGGAGCGCGCGGCGGCCGACCAGGATCAGGATCACCGCCGTCGACATGGTGTAGCCGATCGCCGCCGCCGCCAGCGGCTCGTGCCAGAGTGCCAAGGCCGTCTTGATGGCGGGCTGGATCGCGCCGCGTATCAGCGCCGCCGCCAGCGGCAGGCCCAGCACCCAGACCGACCAGTGGCGGCCGCCGGCGCCGCCGCGCAACGCCAGCAGCGCCACGCCGCCCACCACCATCGCCAGCCCCATCGCCTGCACCAGCCCCAGCCGTTCGCCCAGGAACAGCACGGCGCCCAGCACGGCGAAGACCGGCGTCACGTTGCCCACGGCCCCCGACACGGCCGGTCCCAGCGCCTCGTTGGAGCGGACGGCCAGGATCGAGACCGCGACCGGAAAGATGCAGCCCACGACGGCGAAGATCGCCGCCGCCCGCCACTCGAACCCGGAGGGATCGACGAAAACCAGCGCCAGCAGCCACGCCGCCGCCGTCGAGCCGCCGATCGTATAGAGCGGCGAGCGCCAGGACGGCACGGTCCTGAGGCCGAACTGGGTCAGGATCAGCGCCAATGCAAAGCAGAATGCCGCCGCTAAAGCGAGGATGGCAGCGTCGCTCATCGTCTGCTAGAAGCGCCCGCTTCCGCAGCGGAGAGAAGAATGGACACGCTCACCTACTGGAACGGCACGTGGCACGAGGGCAACCCCGCCATCCTGGGGCCGCGCGATCACGCCATGTGGCTGGGCTCCATCGTATTCGACGGCGGCCGCGCCTTCGAGGGCTGCGGTCCCGACCTCGACCTCCATGCGGAACGCGCCGTGCGCTCGGCCCGCTCGCTCGGCCTCAACCCGACGCAGACACCCGCCGAAATCCTCAAGCTGATGCACGAGGCGGTCCGCCGCTTCGGCCCCAAGGCGGAACTCTACGTGCGGCCGATGTTCTGGGCCGGCAAGGGCGGCGCCGGCCCGATCTCGGTCGATCCCGACTCCTGCCAGTTCCTGCTCTGCGTCTATGTCTCCCCGATGCGCGCCGGCACGCCGCTGACCCTGGGTCTCTGCCGCTCCATCCGCCGCCCGACGCCTGAGAGCGCGCCGACCGACGCCAAGGCGAGCTGCCTCTATCCCAACTCCTCCAGAGGCGTGGCCGAGATGGCCAAGCGCGGCTTCACCAACGGCATCGTGCTCGACGCCCTGGGCAACGTGGCCGAAACCTGCAGCTCCAACGTCTTCCTGGCCCGGAACGGCGTCGTCGCCACGCCGGTGCCCAACGGCTCGTTCCTGGCCGGCATCACGCGCAACCGCACCGTCAAGCTGCTGCGCACCGCCGGCATCACCGTCGAGGAGCGCACCGTCACGACCGCCGAACTCGACGAGGCCGACGAGATCTTCACCACCGGCAATGCCGGCAAGGTGCAGCCGGTCAGCCGCTACGAGGACCGCGACCTGCAGCCCGGCCCGATCGCCGCCCGAGCGCACGACCTTTATATGGCGTTCGCGCGGACGCAGCGGATCATTTGAGACCAGGCAGCGGCACACGGAATGTGCCGCAAACGTCGCCCAGCTGTGCCGCTGCCTGTGCCGCGACCGGCAAATCGCCAAGCGCGATCAAGGGTTTGTCAAAAGCCGCGGCACAACGCCGATGCCGCCGGAGCACAGCGCCGAATCGCGGCGTTGTTCAGCTGGCAGCTCAATGCAGCATTTTGCCAGCCGCCTTTTGCGGCACCCGCTTCTCCGCGGCCGGTGACTGCGCGCGCAGCCAGTCGAGCGCGCCGGCCGTGCCGCGCCAGGCGGCGGCGTGATCCTCGATGTAGACCATCGCCTCGCTGGCAGCGCCGGGACTGTAATAGGGCGGCTTGCGGCGCGGCACCTTGCGGTCGCCGCAGAGATAGTCGCGGACGTGGCGGTTGATCTCGACCGCCTCTGCCAGCAGCGCGCGACTTTCGGCGGTATCGCCGGTCTTGCGGAACGCCGCCAGCGCCCGGCTCCAGCCCCAGAACGCCGAATACTCGTCGGCATAGGCAGCCAGCAGCGACTCGAGTTCCTCGCCGCGCTCCATCTGCGCCAGCCAGCCGGCGAGAAGGTAGCGCGCGCCCTGGTTGTCGTCCGGATTGAGCGCCAGCACCGCCTGCAGATGGCCGATCGCTTCGTTTCGGGCGGCCTCGTCGCCGGCGCCGCGCCGCCACAGCGCCACGGCCAGGCCGACGCGCGAGCGCATGTAGGGGCGGGTCTCGAGGATCCCCCAGAAATGCCCGGCCATCTCCTCGAAGACCTCGCTGCCCAGCGCCTCTTCCCCCACGGCCACGCCGCGCCGCCATAGCTCGAGCTGTTCGTCGGAGCCTGCCTTGGCCTCGTTGGCCAGGATCGCGTAGGCATCGGCACACAGCGGACTGACCTTCAACGCCTTTTTTGCGAGCGCGATGCGCCGTGGACTGTCGGGTGCGTCCCAGGCATCCCAGGCAATGTCCTGCGCCTCGTACAAGGCGGCCGCGGCGGCTTTGGAGGGTTTGCGGACCATCTCGACCTCCTCGTCCGATTCGTAGGCGATTTGGGCGTGCCGAGCCTAGCGGTCCCGTCGGTGGATTGAAATCGCGGGCTGCTACGGTCCGAATGGAAAAGCCTACGCCGCGCGTTTGAGCCGCGACGACCGGATCAGGACGTCGGCCGGAATGCCAAGCTCCTTGTGAAGCCGGCGGATCATGTTGATCGACAGCCCCCGCCGCCGGTTCAG
>JAUXWB010000341.1 GCA_030684475.1 Reyranella sp.
GAGCCACAAGGCCAAGGTGGTGCGCGACTACGTCGAGGCGACCAGGGGCAAGCTGGAACTCCACTTCCTGCCGGGCTACGCGCCGGAGCTGAACCCCGACGAGCTGGTGTGGAACTACATGAAGCGCACCGGGGTGGCGCGACGACCGCTAGCGGCCGGCGAGGTCCTGCAGGATTGCATCGATGCGCAGATGAAGGCGATCGGAGAGAACCCCGCGCTGGTACGCGCCTTCTTCCGGAACAAGAATGTAGCCTATATTACTGACTGATTAGTAAGGTGTATTTTCGTCCTGGCATTTCAACCGGCCACCCAAAGCACCGAGCATGAAGCGGCAAAAAGTCTCTACTGTTCTTTGACCTCTTTAACCGTCGCCTTTGGCCTGCGATTCACTTAGTGGGCTTCAGCGTCAGCGCATGCAAGAACAACGACAGCCAGCCGACGAATAGCAGAATGAGTCCGGGCACCGTCAACCGTCCTGACCAAGGCGCCAGACCTGCGGCGATGAGATAAAGAGATCCGGAAAACAAAGTCTGCCCAAGAGCAAAGCACCAGCCGCTTGCCGCGAGCCATGGACGACGTTGCGGAGCGAGTTGGAGGCTGAGAAGGCCAATCGCCAGTAAGGCGAGGGCGTGGACGTAGCCGAATCGCGCGCCTATCAATGCATAGTCGGCTCTGACGGGAAAGGCCGCCAAAAGATGGCGGGCGGCGATGTCCGCCGCCGTCGCACCAGCGCCCGATAGCGCCGCCAGCCCGATCCAAATTCGGTCCATCTTGGACGATATCTTGAGGGGTTCGCTCAGCCGAGTGGGCGCTATGTCGCAGCGTCACGTCGTGCGGGCGCTGTGTCATGTCGTATCGCCGGCCGAAGAAACGAAAAGCTCTTTTCCATCCAGGTCCTGCTGGGACGCTGGCGCGATCTGTTCACTCGGCTCGACCCGGTGTTCCGGGAGACACCACCAGCCTGTACTTCGAGGGCACCGACGCCGGACCCTGGGGCGCCGCAGCTTCAACATAGAATATCGGCCGGATCTGCGGCAGATGATTCTGGCGCTATTACTGCATAGCAAGGGTCGGCCGGCGGCGTCTCAGCAATCGTGCCGCCACCCGCCAGCCGGGCACCTTTGAAGCGCTCGGGCCGGCGCGACGGGTCGATCCTCTGCACCTCGATCAGGATGTCGCGGGCAATCGGGGCGGCAGTGCGCGAGCCGCCCATGCCGTGTTCGACCACCACGGCGCAGGCGTAGCGCGGATTGTCGACCGGCGCGTAGGCGACGAACAACGCATGATCACGCAGGTTCCATGGCAACTCCGCCTGCGACATACGTCGGCTGCGCTCGCTCTCGGTGATGCGCTTGACCTGGGCCGTACCGGTCTTGCCGGCCATTGCCGTACCCCTCTCCACAATGCGCGCGGCGAAACCCGTACCGCTCTGGCTGTTGACCACCATGTCCATGCCCTGCTGCACCGCCTTCAGGTTCTGCGGGCTGAAACGTAGGCTGGGGGCGTCTGGTTGGGTCTGCACGGTCAGCGGCTGCAGCGAATCGCGCGCACCGGCAGTGGCGGCGATCAGGTGCGGCTTGACGGCGTAACCTCCGTTGGCGATGCGCGCCGCCATCACCGCCAGCTGCAGTGGCGTCGCCAACATGTCGCCCTGGCCGATGCCGAGATTGTAGGTGTCGCCGACTCCCCAGTTCTTGCCCTCGCGGTCCTGCTTCCAGCCGCGCGTCGGCTGCAGGCCGCCGGACTCCTCCGGCAGGCCGACGCCGGTAGGCCGTCCGAAGCCGAGCCTGGCCGCGATCTCGGCCATGCGGTCGACGCCGGTGCGACCGGCTGCCTGGTAGAAAAAGCAGTCGCAGGACACCTGCAGGGCTTCGATGACATTGGGCGAGCCATGGCCAGCCGGATAGATCCAGCAGTACTTTTTTTGCTTGCCCGGTAGATCGATGTAACCGATGCAGGGCAGGCGGTCCGTGAGCGTGATCGCCTTGCTTTCCAGCGCCGCCAGCGCTGTCACCATCTTGTAGGTCGAGGCGGGCGGATACTGTCCCTGCGCCGCCTTGTTGAGCAGAGGCTTCTTGGGGTCGCTCAGCAGCTCCTGCCATTCCGCCTGGGTGATGCCGCGGGCAAAGATGTTGTTGTCAAAGCTCGGCACCGAGGCCATGGCCAAGATATCGCCGGTGATCACATCCATCACCACCGCCGAGGCGCTCTGCTCCTTGAGCCGCTCGACGACGAATTGCTGCAGCTCCAGATCGATGGTCAGCATCAGGTTGGCGCCGGACTCGCCATCGGCGCGGTGCAGTTCGCGCACAACGCGGCCAGCGGCATTGACCTCGACCTGGATGCCGCCGGGCTTGCCGCGCAGCACCTCGTCGGCGCCTTTCTCGACACCCTTCTTGCCAACGCGCATACCCGGCAGCTGCAGCGCCGCGTCGTCGCTGTCACGCAGATCCTCGGGAGAGACGCGGCCGACATAGCCGACGATGTGGCTCATCAGCTCGGAATGGAAATAGCCGCGCGTCTGGCCAAGATCAATCGACACGCCGGGTAGATCCGGCGCGTTGAACTCGATCTGCGCCACCTGCTCCCAGGTCAGGTTCTCGCGCACCGTCGTCGGCACGAAGCCGCGATTGCGCCGTATTTGCTCGATGATGCGCTGTCGCTCGTGATCACCGATGGCGACCACGCGGTCCAGCCGCTCCAGCACCGTCTCGGCCTGCTTGATCGCCGCCGAAACGAGGCGCTTGTCGGCCGTGATCAGGGCCCGGAAGTTGTTGCGGTTCGCCGCTAGCGGTTGGCCGGTCCGATCGAAGATCAGGCCGCGCGACGGCGTCAGCGGCCGGATACTGATGCGGTTGTTGTCGGCCAGCACTTTGTACTTATCCGACTCGATGGTCTGCAACCAGTACAGCCGCGCACCCAGCATGCCCAGTAAACCCGCCTCCAGCCCGCCCAGCAGCAGAACGCGGCGGGTGAACAGGACATTGCGGTCGGCGTCGCGCCTCACGGTCAACTCTCCAGCACAGTCAGTAAATCCCGCGTGCGGGCGATTCCTATCATGACGCCAGGGGGGCCGAGAAGGATGATGTTCATCGGCCCTTCCCGCGCAGCCGGGCCTTCTTGATGAGACCCTCATACTGGTGGGCGAGCAGGTGCGACTGAATCTGTGTCACGGTGTCGAGCGTAACGGAAACCACGATGAG
>JAUXWB010000198.1 GCA_030684475.1 Reyranella sp.
GCCCTTCACCCTAGTGGGGGCGACGACGCGTTCCGGTTTGATGACCCGCCCTCTGCGCGAGCGCTTCGGCATTCCGCTGCGCATGGTGTTCTACGAACCGGCCGAGCTGGAGACCATCGTGCAGCGGGCGGCGCGCGTGCTGAAGATGTCGCTGTCCAGGGACGGCGGATCGGAGATCGCCAAACGGTCACGGGGCACGCCGCGGGTGGCCAATCGGCTGCTGCGCCGCGTGCGCGACTTTGCGGCAGTCGGTGGTCATACGGTGGTCGACGCGCGAGTGGCCGATGATGCGCTGGTCCGGCTCGAAGTGGATGGACGCGGCCTCGATGCCATGGATCGGCGCTACCTCGGCTGCATCGCCGAGAATTACGGCGGCGGCCCGGTCGGCGCGGAGACGCTGGCGGCGGCTCTGTCCGAGCAGCGCGACGTGATCGAGGACGTCATCGAACCCTACCTGATGCAACTCGGCCTGCTGATGCGCACTCCGCGGGGACGGTTGTTGTCGGAGGGCGGCTACCGGCACCTCGGCCTGGCGGTGCCCAAGGAGCAGAAGCGGCAACTCGACCTGTTGGCGACGGGCGGGCTGGCGGAGGAGGGGTGAACGCCCCGACCTCCGGCCGCATCGCCGACGGTGCCCATGTGCTGCCGCTCAGGGTCTATTACGAGGACACCGATGCGGCCGGTATCGTCTACTATGCCAACTGGTTGCGCTTCCTCGAGCGTGGGCGCACCGAATTGTTACGGTTGCTCGGCCAGGAGCACAGAGCCTTGCGCGAGGAGCGCGACGTGAACTGGGTGGTACGCCGATGTGCCATCGACTACCTGAAGCCCGCCCGGCTGGACGAGACGATCGAAATCGTCACCAGTTGCGGTGAATTGCGCGGCGCCTCGCTGGACATGGTCCAGCTCGCGCGCCGCGGCGCAGAGACCCTGGTCCGCGCCGAGCTTACCGTCGCCTGCATGGGCGCGGGCGGCCGGCCGGTCCGATTGCCGCCGCACGTGCGGACTGCCTTGGCCCAGGTCGCCGTGAGTGGCTCGCCCCGCTCACGCCATATTCGGATACAACCCTCTTGAATAAACGGAGAAGCTAAAATGGACGCGTTTGCGCAAGTCGCCGGAGCCCCCCTCGGCGGCGGCACAGGGACGATCGACATGTCGGTCTACGGCCTGTTCATGCAGGCCGACTGGGTCGTCAAGGCGGTGATGATCGCCTTGTTGATTGCCTCCTTCTGGTCGTGGGCAATCATTTTCGAGAAGATGCTCCGGTTGCGGACTCTCAAGCGCAGTGCCCAGTCATTCGAGGACACCTTCTGGTCGGGCATCACGCTCGAGGACCTCTATGATCGCGTCGGCGCCAAGCCCGACGATCCGATGTCGAGCGTCTTCGCCGCCGCCATGCGCGAGTGGCGCCGTTCGGTGTCGAAGGGGCTGGCGACCAGCGCCACGGCACGCGCGGCACTCCGCCAGCGCATCGAGCAGGTCATGAGCGTCACGATCCAGCGTGAGATGGAGGCGATCGAAAAGCGTCTGGGTTTCCTCGCCACGGTCGGCGCCAACGCCACCTTCGTCGGATTGTTCGGAACGGTCTGGGGCATCATGAACAGCTTCGGTCACATCGCGGTGTCGAAGAACACCTCGCTCGCCGTGGTGGCGCCGGGCATTTCCGAAGCCCTGTTCGCCACCGCCATGGGCCTGGTTGCGGCCATTCCCGCGGCGGGCGCCTACAACATCCTCTCCGGGCAGGTGCAGCGCTACGGCCACCAGCTCGAGGCGTTCGCCGGTGAATTCATCACCATTCTGTCACGTCAGCTCGAGGAGCAGGTCTGATGGCCGCCATCGTTCCCAGCAGCAGCAGTGGCGGCGGGCGGTTCCGCCGGCGGCAGTTCACACCGATCGCCGACATCAACGTGACGCCGATGGTCGACGTCATGCTGGTGTTGCTGGTGATCTTCATGATCACGGCTCCGCTGTTGCAGGTCGGCGTGCCGGTGGACCTGCCCAAGACGAGCGCGCAGCAGGTCGGCGGCAAGGACGAGCCGCTGGTCGTGTCGGTCAACTCTAGCGGCGAAGTGTTCCTTGGCGAGACGCCGTACGACATTCCCGCATTGGCGGCCAAGTTGAAGGCGGTCCATGAAGAGAAGCCGGATCAGCGCGTGTTCATGCGCGGTGACAAGGCCGTGGACTACGGCAAGATGATGGAGGTCATGGGCGTGGTGATCGACAGCGGCTTCCGTCAGCTAGGCCTTCTGGGCGAGCAGGCACAGCAGCTCGGCAAGGGCGGAGGCACGGTGACGCCGGCCCCGGCCCCGGCCCCGGCCCCGGCGCCACCGCCAGCCGCCCCGCAGCAGCCCGCACCGCGCCGGTAGAAGTCTGGAGGCAAGGCAATCGATGGTCGGACGCTCCCCCGCCAGCGTCGAGATGCGCACACCGGCGATCGTGTCGGCCATGGTGCACGTCTTCGTGGTGGCGGCGGCTGTCCTCAATCTCGATTTCTTCGGCCGGACACCACCGATCGAACCCGAGCCCGTGATGGTGGAGTTCGAGGCGATCGACAAGAAGGCGGCGGCGCCGACGGTCGGCAATCCGCCGCCACAGCCCAAGGACGTGCCGATCGCGCAGGAAACGACCAAGGCGCCGCCGCCCAAGACCGCCGATCCGCCGCCGGCCCCGCCTCAGCCAAAGCCCGAGGTCGCCGAGGCCAAGCCGCCGACGCCGACGCCGGTGGAGAAGCCAAAGCTGGAGCCGCCGAAGCCCGCGGAGGAGACGATTGCGCTGAAGCCGAAGGCACCCGAACCGCCCAAGGCGGAGGAGAAGAAGCCGGAGCCGCCGAAGCCCGCGCCCCAGGTCAAGAAACCGGACCCGCCGAAGCCCGCGCCGCCCAAGACGGCGCCGCGCGACAAGGTGGACTCGCTGCTCGATGACATTTTGAAGAACAAGGAATCGACCACCAAGGTCCAGACGCCGGAGCAGCAGCCCAAGCCGGTGCAGCAGGTGACGCGTCAGGCGCCGGCGGCGCCCAACCTGGCAGCCGTCGTGACGGCGAGCGAGATCGAAGGCGTGAGGAGCAAGATCCGGCCGTGCTGGAACTTTCCCGCCGGAGTGAAGGACCAGGCCGGACTGATCGTGACCCTGGTCGTGCAGATGAACCAGGACGGCACGCCGGTGAAGGCCGATCTCAAGGAACCCGGGCGCTACAACAACGATCCGATCTATCGCGCCGCGGCCGACGCCGCGCATCGAGCGATCATGAACCCACGCTGCCAGCCGTGGCCGCTCGTGCCGGAGAAGTTCAATAACTGGCGCACGATCACCTTCAATTTTGATCCACGCGACTACTGATCAGTGTCGCTCTATAGAGGTAATGCGTTCATGAAAACGAGGTTCGACATGAAGCTCCCCCGACGCCAGACAATTCTGGGTGGTGTTGTGCTGGCTGCCGGAACGGCAGCGCCCGCCCGGGCACAGCTCACCATCGACATGACCAAACCGAGCTTCGAGCCGGTGCCGATCGCGATCGTCGATTTCAAGGGTGACAAAGTTGGCGCCGACATCGCGGGCGTGGTCCGCAACGACCTGCAGAATTCCGGCCTGTTCAGATCGATCGCGCCGAGCGCATTCATTCAGCAGAATATCGATCCCAATACGCCGCCGCGCTTTCCCGACTGGCGCAGCATCGGTGCGGCCGGTGTCGTCGTCGGCCAGGTGACGCAGGCGGGCGGCAACATCAAGGTCGATTTCCGGCTGTGGGACGTCGTGGTCGGCCAGCAGGCGACGGGCCTCTCGTTCACCAGCCAACCCAACAACTGGCGGCGTCTCGCGCATATCATTGCCGACGCCATCTACAAGCGCGTGACCGGCGAGGAGGGCTACTTCGACACGCGCGTGGCCTATGTTTCCGAGACCGGTCCGCTCAGCAATCGCGTCAAGCGCATCGCCATCATGGACCAGGATGGCTTCAACAACCGCTACATCACCGATGGCCGCACCATCGCGCTCACGCCGCGTTTCTCGCCGACCCTGCAGGAAATCGTCTACATGGCGTACGGTGAGAACAAGGGCCCCCCGCGCGTCTATCTCCAGAATGTCGACAGCGGCCGCCGCGAGCTGCTCGGCAACTTCCCGGGCATGAGCTTCGCACCGCGCTTCTCGCCGGACGGCACCAAGGTCGTGATGAGCATTTCGGCCGACGGCAACAGCGACATCTACGAGATGGATGTGCGCGGGCGTGCGCTGCGCCGCCTCACCAATACGCCGGCCATCGACACCTCGCCCTGCTATTCGAACGACGGCACGCAGATCGTGTTCAACTCCGATCGTGGCGGCTCGCAGCAGCTCTACGTGATGAGCGCAGGTGGTGGCGGTGAGCGGCGCATCAGCTTCGGGCAGGGCCGCTACGCGACGCCGGTATGGTCGCCGCGCGGCGATTTCATCGCCTTCACCAAGATTTCCGGCGGTGGCTTCGGTATCGGCGTGATGCGAACCGACGGCAGCGGCGAGCGCATGCTGGCGAGCGGATTTCTCGTCGAGGGGCCGACCTGGGCGCCCAACGGCCGTGTGCTGATGTTCTTCCGCCAGCAGCCCAACTCGGGAGGTCGCCCAGGATCGGTCACGCTACACCAGATCGACATCACGGGCCGCTTCGAACGCCAGGTGCCGACGCCGACGGACGCATCGGATCCGGCCTGGTCGCCCTTGATTCCGCAGTAGCGAAGGATATGATCTTTCTTGTCGGCCCGTGCGTGTTCTGCGCCGGGTCGATGTTGTCAGGGAGTGGATGAAAAATGCGTATGATCAAGGCTTTGACAGCCATCGCCGCGACGATCTTCTTGGTTGCCTGCAGCGAACAGCAGGCTGCCGCTCCGGCCACAACGACCGTGACACCCGGATCGGCCGCCGACTTCCGCCAGAACGTCGGGGATCGGGTGTTCTTCGACACCGACCAGTCGACCATCCGTGAAGACGGGCGGACGACGCTCAATCGCCAGGCCGAATGGCTGAAGAAGTACACCAACTATCAGGTCACCATCGAAGGCCATTGCGACGAGCGCGGCACGCGCGAGTACAATTTGGCGCTGGGCGAGCGTCGCGCCAATGCGGCGCGCCAGTATCTGGTCGCCCAGGGCATCCCGGCGGCGCGGATCAAGACGATCAGCTACGGCAAGGAGCGTCCCGACCCCGTCGGCTCCGACGAGGCGGCATGGGCGCGCAATCGCCGCGCCGTGACCGACCTGCAGTAGGCGCGTCGCAGCGACGGGTGACCTTGGAGCGATTTCGAACGCCGGCCGCCTCGCGGCCGGCGTTTTCGTTTGGAGGCCGGGCGGCCATGCCTGAAAATGGCCGCGTTTGAATTGAAACAATCACGACCATGAAGAAACCGCTCTTACGGCTCCTGATCCTCGTCGCGGTGGTGCTCCCCACCGCCGCGATCGCCCAGCGCGTGGACCCGGTCTATGTCGAGGACCGACTCAACCAGCTGCAGCAGGCGATTACGCTCCTCACCGGCCAGATCGAGCAGCTGCAGTATCGCAATCAGCAGCTCCAGCAGCAGATGGAGAAGATGCAGGCGGACTACGAATTCCGCCTGGAGCAGGTGGAGAAGGGCGGCAGCCGTCCGGGCGTCGCGCCGCCATCGCGTGCCACCCCGCCAGGCCGAACCACGCCACCAGCCATGGCCGCGGCTCCACCGCCGGCGGCTGCGGCCGGCGGCGCCGACCAGCTCTACAGCGATGCCTTCAAGAAGCTGCAGGACGGCGATTATGCCGGTGCCGAGAAGGGGTTCCGGTCGTTCGTACAGCGTAATCCGCAGCATGTATTGGCCGGCAATGCTCAGTACTGGCTGGGTGAGACGTACTATGCGCGTCGCGACTACCAGAACGCGATGACCACCTTCGCCGAGGGCTACAAGGCCTACAAGTCGAGCCCGAAGGGCCCGGACAATCTGCTGAAGCTCGGCATCACGCTGGCCACCCTTGGCCGCAAGCCCGACGCCTGTGCGATCTTCGCGCGCTTTGCGCAGGACTATCCGCGTGCCACCGACCTGCAGAAGCGGCGGATCGCGCAGGAGCGCCAGAAGAACGGGTGCAAGTGACGTCGGCCGAGCCGCAACCGGTCGGCGCACGCGCGTTCGAGCGCCTGATGACGACATTCGAGCCGTTCGAGACCGATCCCGCTATCGCCGTGGCCGTGTCGGGAGGTCGCGATTCCCTCGCCCTGGCATTGTTGGCGCATGACTGGGCGGCGGCGCGGGGCGGCCGGATCGTGGCCCTGATCGTTGACCATGGCTTGCGCGTCGGCTCGGACCTGGAAGCGGCAAGCACGCGCGACTTGCTCGAGCGACATGGCATCGAGGCCGTGGTGCTTCGCTGGCTTGGAGATAAGCCGAAAAGTGGCCTGCAGGCGGCCGCGCGGGCCGAGCGCTACCGCCTGTTGTGCAATGAATGCCGCCGTCATGGCATCCTGCATCTCCTTCTGGCGCATCATGCCAATGACCAGGCCGAAACCGTGACGATGCGCGCCGTCCGCGGCAGTGGTCCCGATGGTCTTGCCGGCATGGCTGCGGTGATCGAACGGCCGGACGTGCGGCTGCTCCGCCCGCTGCTCGCGGTGCCGCGGGCGAGATTGACCGCGACGCTCCTGGAGTGCGGCGTCGAATGGATCGACGATCCGTCCAATGCCGATCCGCGCTTCGAGCGGGCACGCCTGCGCGCGGCATCTTCGGCCAGGGCCGTGACCGTGGCTCCCGCGGTCGAAAGCGGCGCCCGAGCGGCGCGCGAGCGGCGCCTGGCCGAGGCGGCAGTGGAGACGCTCGAGTTCGATCACGCCGGCGTTGCCGCGATCGACCGCGCCGGGTTCTGCCGGCTGGCCGCCGACCTTCGGACCGGCCTGCTCAGCCGGGTTGTCCTGGCGATTGGCGGGCGCGACCATGCGCCTCGCCGCGACCGGGCCGAGCGGGCCGCCCGCCGCCTCGCGGGCCTCATTGGCCGTGGCAAATCCGGCAAAGCTCAGGATTTCACGTTATCGGCCTGCCGTTTGACGCTCCGCAAGGCGCCGGAGGGACGGCTGCGCTGGATTGTATGGCCTGAAAGTGGCAGGAACGGGCGGCAGCCCCTCGTTCCGGCTGAATTTTTTGCTTGCGGCGAGCGTGCCGCATCCCATGTAGATTAAAGCCCCATTCAACGGAAAGAACCTGTGAACCCGTTCAATCGCAACGCCGCCTTGTGGATCGTCATCGTGCTGCTACTGGCGCTGCTCTACAGCGTCTTTCAGGGCGGCGCGACGCGGACCGCCGGCAACACGGTTTCGTACTCCGACTTCGTCCGCGCGGTCGAACAGCGCCAGATCCAGGATGTTCGGATCCAGGGCAACACGATCACAGGCACGTTCCGCGAGCCGCGCAACGGCGTGCAGAAGTTCTCGACCTACGTGCCGAGCACGCCCCCCGACGAACAGCTCATGCCGATGCTGATCAAGAACGTCGATCGCGTCGAAGCCGGTCCGGCCGAGGAGGGCGTCAATCTCGGCAGCATGTTCGTGAGCTGGCTGCCGGTCCTGGTGCTGGTCGGCGTCTATATCTTTTTCCTGCGCCAGATGCAGAGCGGCACCGGCCGTGCCATGGGGTTCGGCAAATCGAAGGCGCGGCTGCTCACCGAGAAGCATGGTCGCGTCACCTTCGACGACGTAGCGGGCATCGATGAGGCCAAGGCCGAGCTCGAGGAGATCGTCGACTTCCTGAAGGACCCGCAGAAGTTCCAGCGGCTCGGCGGCAAGATTCCCAAGGGCTGTCTGTTGGTCGGCCCCCCGGGCACCGGCAAGACGCTGCTGGCGCGCGCCATCGCGGGCGAGGCCAACGTGCCATTCTTCACCATCTCGGGCTCCGACTTCGTCGAGATGTTCGTGGGCGTCGGCGCGAGCCGCGTGCGCGACATGTTCGAGCAGGCGAAGAAGAATGCGCCCTGCATCGTGTTCATCGACGAAATCGACGCCGTCGGCCGCCATCGCGGCGCCGGCCTGGGTGGCGGCAACGACGAACGCGAACAGACGCTCAATCAGCTGCTGGTGGAGATGGATGGCTTCGAGGCCAACGAGGGCGTGATCCTGATCGCCGCCACCAACCGTCCCGACGTGCTGGACCCGGCCCTGCTGCGGCCCGGCCGCTTCGACCGGCAGGTCGTGGTGCCGAACCCCGATGTCGGCGGCCGCGAGAAGATCCTCAAGGTCCACATGCGCAAGGTGCCGCTGGCGCCCGACGTTGATCCGCGCGTACTCGCGCGAGGTACACCCGGCTTCTCCGGCGCCGATCTCGCGAACCTGATCAATGAGGCGGCACTGCGCGCCGCGCGCGTCGGCAAGCGCCTTGTCACCATGGCGGACTTCGAATACGCCAAGGACAAGGTGTTGATGGGCACCGAGCGCCGCTCGATGGCGATGACCGACGAGGAAAAGACGCTCACGGCCTATCACGAGGCCGGCCACGCGCTGGTCGCTATGCACGTGCCCAAGAGCGATCCGTTACACAAGGTCACGATCATCCCGCGCGGCCGCGCCTTGGGCGTTACCATGCAGCTCCCCGAACGCGACCATCTCAGTCATACCAAGCAGTTCCTCGAGTCGCGGCTGGCGATCCTGTTCGGCGGACGCACCGCCGAAGACATCATCTTCGGACCGGAGAACGTCACGACCGGCGCCGCGAGCGACATCCAGATGGCGACCCAGACGGCGCGGGCCATGATCACTTCGTTCGGCATGTCGGACAAACTCGGTCGTGTCCGTTACCAGGCGAATGAACAGGAAGTGTTCCTCGGCCACTCGGTAGCCCAGACGCAAAACATTTCCGAGGCGACCTCGCAGATCATAGACCAGGAAGTCCGCCGCCTCATCGAGGAGGCTGAGGGCCGGGCGCGGGTGATCCTCACCGAGCGTCTCGACGAACTGCACAAGATCGCCAAGGCGCTGCTCGAGTACGAGACGCTCAACACCGACGAGATCGGCCAGGTTCTGCGCGGGGAGCGCGTTGTTCGCGACGACACGGGCGGGGCAGGCCAGGAGCGGCGTCGGCGCGCTTCGGTGCCGACGAGCAGCAGCGGTCCGGCCCCGGGCACCAATCCCGAGCCGCAGCCGGGCATTTGACGGCAGCCTACGCCGGCATCCTGCTCGATCGCCCGCGTTTGATGGCGATCGTCAACGTAACACCGGACTCTTTTTCCGACGGCGGTGAACGCCTCGACCCGGCACGGGCCATCGATGATGGCCTGCGCTTCGTTTCGGAGGGGGCGGATATCGTGGACGTCGGCGGTGAATCGACGCGTCCCGGATCGAAGCCGACGCCGGCGGAAGAGGAATTGAAGCGGGTCCTTCCGGTGGTCGCGGCGCTCGCCAGGCAGCAGGTGGTCGTTTCGGTCGATACGCGACGGGCGGCCGTGGCGCGCGCCTGCCTCGATGCCGGCGCACGGATCGTGAACGACGTGTCGGCGCTGCGCGACGATCCGGACCTGCTGCCGCTGGTGGCGAGCACCGATGCCGCGGTCGTTCTGATGCATCGTCGCGGCCGGCCGCAGGACAAGTACGAGGGCCCGGCCTATGCCGACGTCGTCGAGGACGTCCGGCGGTTCCTGCGCGAGTGCGCCCTGGCTTGCGAGGCGGCCGGCATCTCCCCCACCCGCATCGCTCTCGATCCGGGTATCGGCTTCGGCAAAAGCGTGCCCGAGAACCTAACGCTGGTCGCCGGCGTCGGCCGCCTCGCCGAGGTGGGCTATCCGGTGGTGATTGGCGCCTCGCGCAAGGGCTTCATCGGCAAGCTGACCGGCGTTGGCGACCCGCGCGATCGCGATCCGGCCTCGGTCTGGCTGGCCGTCGAAGCGACACGACGGGGCGCGGCGATCGTCAGGGTGCACGACGTCGCCGCCACCCGGCAGGCCCTCGCCGTTTCGATGGCAATGCGATAAGCTTCAATACATGCCCCGTTCCCTCTTCGGCACCGATGGTGTGCGCGGTCGCGCCAACAGCGAGCCCATGACGGCCGAGGTCGCCATGCGTATCGGCATGGCGGCGGGGCAGGTGTTCAGGCGGGGCGAGCATCGCAATCGTGCGGTGATTGGCAAGGATACGCGACTCTCGGGCTACATGATCGAGCAGGCCTTGACCGCGGGATTCCTTTCCGTCGGCGTCGACGTGCTGCTGCTGGGGCCGATCCCGACGCCGGCCGTGGGTTTCCTCACTCGCTCCATGCGGGCCGATGTCGGCGTCATGATCTCCGCCTCGCACAATCCCTACGAGGATAACGGCATCAAGCTGTTCGGCCCGGACGGTTTCAAACTGTCGGATGCGGTGGAAGACGAGATTGAAGCGCTCGTCGGGTCGCCGTCGGGCATGCGCCTTGCCACATCGGCCGACATCGGGCGCGCCAAGCGGCTCGACGACGTCGAGGGCCGCTACATCGAAGCGGTGAAAGCCTCCGCCGCGCGGGGCCTCGATCTCTCCGGCCTCAGGATCGTGGTCGATTGTGCCAACGGCGCCGCCTACAAGGTGGCGCCGACGGTCCTGTGGGAACTTGGCGCCGAGGTGATCGGCGTCGGCGTGTCGCCGGACGGCTTCAACATCAACGGCAATTGCGGCTCCACCCACCCGGCGGTTCTTCAGGAACAGGTGGTGACGCACAATGCCGACATCGGCATCGCCCTTGACGGCGACGCCGACCGTGTCGTGCTGGTGTGCGAGCACGGTCGGGTGATCGACGGCGACCAACTCATGGCCACCATCGCCGACCAGTGGGCGCGCGATGGCCGGTTGGCGGGCGGCGGCGTTGTTGCCACCGTGATGTCCAATCTTGGGTTGGAACGCTTCCTCGGCACGCGCAAGTTGTCGCTGGTGCGCACCCAGGTAGGTGACCGCTACGTGCTCGAAAGAATGCGCGCCGACGGCTTCAACCTGGGTGGCGAGCAGTCGGGCCATATCATCATGACCGACCATGCCACGACCGGTGACGGCCTGATGGCTGCCCTGCAGGCGCTGTCGGCCATGATCAAGGCCGGCAGGCCTGCGAGCGAGACCTTCCGAGCTTTTGAACCGGTGCCGCAGCTTCTGAAGAACGTGCGTGTCGGCGACGCCAATGCCGCCATGGCGGCTACTTCCGTGATGAAGGCGATCGCCGCCGCCGAGGTGCGGCTGGGCAAGGCTGGGCGCATCCTGGTGCGTAAATCCGGAACCGAACCCCTGATTCGCGTCATGGCCGAGGGCGACGACTCGGATCTTGTGCGCACCGTCGTCGACCAGATCATCGAGGCGATCCCCCGGCAGGCGGCATGAAAGGGCGCGTTCTGATCATTGCCGGCTCGGATTCCGGCGGCGGAGCAGGGATCCAGGCAGACATCAAGGCCGTCACGGCCATGGCGGGCTTCGCTGCGACGGCGATCACTGCACTCACCGCCCAGAACACCAAGGGTGTGCACGGCGTCGTGCCGGTCGATCCTGCCTTCATCGTGCAGCAGATCGAGGTGGTTCTGGAGGATATAGGGGCCGATGCACTGAAAACCGGCATGCTCCACAGCACCGAAGTGATCCGTGCGGTGGCGGGCGCGATCGCCAGACTCGCGCCCTCTACTCCTCTTATCGTCGATCCGGTCATGGTCGCCAGCAAGGGTGCCCACCGGCTCCTGTTGAGCGACGCCGAAGCGGAGATGCGCGATGTGCTGTTGCCGATGGCGACCCTGCTGACACCCAACCTGCCCGAAGCGGAAGTTCTCGCGGGCTTTCCGGTTCGCACCGAGGCCGACATGCGCCGCGCCGCCCAACACCTCGCGGGACTGGGCGCTAGGGCGATCCTTATGAAAGGCGGCCACCTCGAGGGCGATCGCGTCGTCGACCTGTTGTTCCACGACGGACGTTTTGACCGCTTCGAGGAGGCGCGCATCCAAAGCCGCAACACGCACGGCACGGGCTGCACACTCGCCTCGGCGATCGCGGCGGGATTGGCGCAAAAGATTTCGCTACGCGATGCCGTCGCCCGTGCGCGCGCCTACGTCCAGCAAGCCATCGAGGCCGCACCGGGCTACGGCGGCGGCCTCGGTCCGCTCAATCACGCCGTGACGGTCAGACCGGGCTAGCGCCGATCGCCTCGGGATGGCCCGGCGTCCATTTGCCTGCCTCGGCGAGGACGATGAAGTTCCAGACCTCGCGGTTGAAGGCGTCCGGTTCCTCGATGTTCACGGTGTGGCCGGTCTTGGCGAACATCGCGAGCCCGGCGTTCGGCAACACCCGCTTCAGGTAGAGGCTGGGCTGCAGGCAGGGCTCGTCCTCGTCGCCGCAGATGATCAGCGTCGGCAGGTCGAGCTTCCTCCACTCATCCTCGAAATCGTACAGCGACGGCCGCTTGCCCTGGTAGTTCTCCATGGTGTTGGCGGCGCCGACATCGGGATGCTCGCCGAGATGACGGATGAACTCGGCAAAACCGCGCGGATCCTTCTGCTTGAAGCGCGAGCGTGTCGGATTGCCGATCAGGCTCTCGGCGTACTTCACCATGCCCTCGGCGCGAATTTTCTTCGCCGTCGCCTGGGCATTCTTCTTGAACTGCTCGTGACCATCGCGGCCGGCGCCGGAACCGACGCCCGCCAGGGTCAGCGACAGGGTACGATCGGGATAGCACCGTCCGAAGTGGGCGGTCGCGAACGCGCCTTGCGACAGCCCGACGACGTGGGCCTTGGCGATTTTCAGGTGGTCGAGCATATGCCTGACGTCGTCGATGGCGTGTTGCTGAGAGTACATCGCCGCGTCTGCCGGTGCGTCGGAGCCCGGATAGCCGCGGAAGGAGTAGGTGATGCAGCGATGCCGGCGGGCGAAGAAGCGCATCTGCGGCTCCCAACTACGCCAGTCGCCGCTGTATTCGTGGACGAAGAGGATGGGCGTGCCGCTACCGATTTCCTCGTAGTGGAGCTTCACGCCATCCGGGGTCGTTGCCTGCGGCATCTTTTGCTCCGTTCCGAAATTTCTACGCGCCGAAGCGTTCCAGCCGCTCCAGCACGGCGGGAATCCTGTCATCGGCGACATTGGCGAAGGCCAGTCGCACGAAGCGTTCCTGGCCGGCGCCGAACATGTCGCCCGGAATGGTCAACAGGTTCTCCTCGTCGGCGAGGCGCTTGGATACATCGGTCGAGCGCTGGCCCGCGAAGGGATGCTCGACGTAGGCGAAGTAGGCGCCGATGCTGACCAGCCGCCAGCGGTTCGAGCGCGTGAGGCCCTGGCCCAGCATATCGGCCCGCGCCTTCAGCCCTTCTGTGTTGCGCCGCGCCCAGGGCAGCAGGTTGCGCAGGCCATAGAGAGCCGCTTCTTGGCCGAGCCGCGGCGGACAGATCGAGACGCAATCCATCGCCTTCTCGATCTCGGTCATCAATCCCGATCCGGCCGTCACGCCGCCGACCCGGTAGCCGGTCAACGCGAAGACCTTCGAGAAGCTGTAGAGATGAACCAGCGTCCCGCGCCACGACGAATCGGTGAAGAGATCGTGCGGCCGTTCACCATCGGGCAGGAAATCCTTGTAGGTCTCGTCGAGGATGAGCGCGATGCTGTGCCGCTTGGCGAGTTCATAGAAGGCGTGGATGGTGGCGCGCGGGTAGACGGCGCCGGTCGGGTTGTTGGGCGAGATGAGGACGATGGCGCGGGTACGCGGGCCGATCAGCTTCGCCGCGTCCTCGGCGTCGGGCACGGCCCCCGAGCCGGGGCGGAAATCGAGCGACACCGGCTCGACGCCCTGCATCCGTATCCACATGTCGTGGTTGAAGTAATGCGGCCGCGGCAGGATCACCTGGTCGCCAGCCTTGGCGAGGCTCATGAGCGCCAGGCAAAAGGCCTGGTTGCAACCCGAGGTGATGCCGACCTCGCCGGCCGCGATGGACGCGCCGTAGAACGTTGAGAGGTGCGCGGCATAAGCTTCGCGCAGCACGGGAAGTCCGAGGATCGGCGTGTAGCCATGCACCGCCGGATCGAGCAGCAGCTCACCGAGATGCTTGCGCAGTTCCAGCGCCGGCGGATAGCCCGGCACCGCCTGGCTGAGGTCGATCAACGGCCGGTCGGAAGGAAAGCTGCGGCCCAGCACCCAGCGCTTGGTCTCGCCGATGGGTGAGGGATCGACGGCGGCCAGCCAGGGATTGACGAGGGCGACGCGCTGCATTTCAGGACACGCCGCCGGCGCTCTGTGGGCCCGTCTTCGAATGCGATTTCACAGCGTTTTCCTGCACGATGGCTCCTTTCCCGCGCTCCTCGAAGTGGCGAGAGCATCCGGGTCTCGCCGTGGCCTGTCAAACCGCACGCCGAACGGCGATTTTTCGAAAATGCGTTGCCCGTCCTTTGCCTTGCGCATAGCATTTGTACCAAGACCCCGCTTGAGGGTTACCGCACCGCGTTTCTGGCGGGCGACCACAAACCGGCCGCATGAGGCGGCCGACCAAGGAGGAATCTTATGGCTTCGAGGAAAGTCAGTCGTCGTCGTGTTGTAGCCGGCACTGCGGCCGCGTCGGCCGTCATGGTTGCGGCACCGTTCGTCCGGGGCGCCTATGCCGCGGGACAAGTCTCGGTGTTCTTCTGGGACCATTGGGTGCCGGCCGGCAACGTCGAGATGAAGAAGCAGGTCGCCGCCTTCTCCGACAAGAACAAGGTCGAGGTGAAGGCGGACTTCATCACGTCGCAGGGTCGCCAGACGCTGCTGACCATCAACGCTGAGGCGCAGGCGCGCCGCGGTCATGACATCATCACGATCGGCAACTGGAACGTGCGGGACCATGCCGACAAGCTCGAGAATGTCGACGACGTGGTCGGCCGACTGATCGCCAAGAATGGCGCAGCCAATGAGGTGTCCAACTACCTGGCCAAGGTCAAGGGCAAGTGGGTTGCCGTGCCGTCGAGTTGGGGCACGCAGAATAAGGGCCCGGCCGCGCGCATCAGCATGATGAAGGAATTTGCCGGGATCGACGTGGTGAAGATGTATCCGGCGGAGAATGTACCGGAGACCGCCGAGGCAAAGGCATGGACCAACGAGGCGATGCTGAAGGCTGCCGAAGCCTGCTTCAAGGCTGGCAAGCCGTTCGGCATCGGGCTCGGCACCACGGCCGACAACGTCGACACCCAGGGATCTCTGTTGGCCTCGTTCGGCGCCGAGCTGGTCGATGCCAACGGCAAGATTCAGATCAAGTCGGACGCTGTTCGCGCGTGGCTGGAGTTCAGCCAGAAGCTGGTGAAGTTCCTGCCGGCCGACGCGCAGAGCTGGGATGATGGGTCCAACAACCGCGCGCTGATCGCCGGCAATTCGTCGTTCATCTACAATCCGCCGTCGGCCTGGGCCGTGGCAGTGCGCGATGCACCTGCGGTGGCTGCAGACACCTGGCATTTCCCTGTGCCGGCGGGTCAGAAGGGCCGATTCGTACCGCACAGCATGAATTTCTGGGCGATCTGGCAGTTTGCGCAAAACAAGGGTGCGGCGAAGGATCTGATCGAGTTCCTGATGCAGCCGGATAACGTCGATGCCCGCAGCGCCGCAGTGCTCGGCTACGATCTGCCGCCATACGCCAACATGGCCGAGTCGAAAGTGTGGGACAAGATCGGCCCGCCGGTCGGAAGCGTCTACAACTACCCGGTGCGCAAACAACACCATGCGGTCACGCATCTGGCGCACATGCCGGCGCCGCCGGAGATTGCGGTGCAGATCTACAACCGCGGTACGGCGCCAACGATGGTGGCCAAGCTGAAGGCGGGCGAGTCGATCGACCAGGTCATCGCCTGGGGCAATCGCGAGCTCGAAGGCTTCCTCTGACGCGTAACCGACGCCTGATCAACCGGGCTTTGTGCCAGGTTGATCAGGCGCACCTTCTAGAGATGTGCCAGCCCGCAAAGAGCTGGGCCTGCTGTACCCTCTCAATCGAGGAGGCCTGAGTGGCTAACGGTAGCACGATAGCGATTGGCGCGGGAACCACGA
>JAUXWB010000202.1 GCA_030684475.1 Reyranella sp.
GGGCGGCCTGGTATCGGCGACGCGCGACATCATCCAGGCGATCCTGGCCTCGCCGATCCCGGTCGCCGTCTACGTCGCTCCCGCCGGGGCGCGGGCGGCCAGCGCCGGCACCTACATCGCCTATGCCGCCCACATCGCCGCCATGGCGCCGGGCACGCACCTTGGCGCCGCCACGCCGGTCCAGATGGGCGCGCCCGGCGCCCCGGCGCCGGCACCGGCGCCGCAGCGTCGCGACGGCGACAAGCCGGCGGAGGGCGAAGGCGGCGGCCAGGGCAGCGCCATGGAGCGCAAGGTGATGAACGATGCCGTGGCCTACCTGCGCAGCCTGGCGCAGCTGCGCGGCCGCAACGCAGAATGGGCCGAGAAGGCGGTGCGCGATGCCGCGACGCTCACGGCCGAGGAGGCCGTGAAGGAGAAGGTCGTCGATCTGCTGGCCGGCAGCGTCGACGATCTGCTCGACCGTGTCGACGGCCGCACCGTGCGCACCGCCGAGGGCGAGCGCACGCTGGCCACGCGGCATGCCCGGGTGATCGTGGTCGAGCCGAGCTGGAAGGCGAAGTTGCTCACCGTCGTCACCGATCCCAACATCGCCTTCATCCTGTTGATGATCGGCGTCTACGGCATCATCTTCGAGTTCTGGAGCCCGGGGCTCGCCGGGCCCGGCATCGTCGGTGCGATCTGCCTGATCGTCGGCCTGATGGCGCTGTCGGTGATGCCGCTCAACTTCGCCGGCGTGGCCCTCCTGGTGGCCGGCCTCGCGATGCTGGGCATCGAGGCCTTCACGCCGGGCTTCGGCGTGCTCGGGCTGGGCGGCGTCGCCGCCTTCGTTTTCGGCGGCCTGTTCCTGTTCGATCCGGCCGGTGCCGACATCGACTTCGCCGTCGGCTGGCCGGTGCTGTTGGCCGCGGCCCTCACCAACGCCCTGCTGATCGTCGGCGTGCTGGGCATGGCGCTCCGCACGCGCCGCCGCGCGGTCGTCACCGGGTCGGAGCAGATGATCGGCCTCGAGGGCGAGGTGCTGGACTGGCACGATGGCCATGGCCGCATCCGGGTGCACGGCGAAATCTGGTCGGCGCGGGCGGAGGATCCGGTGGCGCCGGGAACGCGCGTGCGCGTCGACCACCGCGACGGCCTCACGCTTCACGTTGGACCGCTCGGGAAGGAGTCCTGACATGCCGAACCTCGAATTCCTCGCCTGGCTGCTGCCGATCCTGGTGATCGGCGTCATCCTTGCTTTGTCGATCCGCATTCTGCGCGAGTACGAGCGCGGCGTGGTGTTCACGCTGGGCCGGCTCCAGGGGGTCAGGGGCCCCGGGCTGATCCTGGTCGTGCCGGTGGTGCAGACCATGGAGCGCGTCGACCTGCGCACCCGTGTGCTCGACGTGCCGCCGCAGGACGTGATCTCGCGCGACAACGTCTCGGTACGCGTCAATGCCGTGGTCTATTTCCGCGTCATGGACCCCGAGAAGGCGATCATCCAGGTCGAGGCCTACAACCAGGCGACCAGCGAACTCGCCCAGACCACGCTGCGTGCCGTCGTCGGCCAGCACGAGCTCGACCAGATGCTGGCCGAGCGTGACCGACTCAACGCCGACGTCCAGCGCATCCTCGACGAGCAGACCGACGCCTGGGGCATCAAGGTCTCCAACGTCGAGCTGAAGCACATCGACCTCGACGGCAACATGGTGCGGGCCATCGCCCGCCAGGCCGAGGCCGAGCGCCTGCGCCGGGCCAAGGTGATCGATGCCGAGGGCGAGATGCAGGCCGCCGAGAAGCTGGTGCTGGCCGGCGAGGCCATGGCCCGCAGCCCGGAATCGATGCAGCTCCGCTACCTCGGCACCCTGGCCAATATCGCCGGCGAGAAGAGTTCAACCATCATCTTTCCGCTGCCCATCGACCTGCTCAGCATCCTGCGCGGCAAGGGGTGAATGGCGGCTTGATCGAGGTCAAGACAGATGTCCCGGGCACGGGTATCTAGGGCGGCACAATTTGAGGGAGACCATATGCGTTCGATTCTCGTCACTGTCGATGATACGCCCTCTTCCATCGCCGCCAAGGCCGTGGCTGTTGCCTTGGCGCAGGGGGCCGGAGCCTCGCTTCGCGGCATGACCGGAATCGAAATAAGCGATCTCGAACAGGTCGAGCCGGTTCCCCTGGGCGGCGTCCAGTATGCCTACGACCGTCTCCAGCATCGCGAGCAGCTGGCCAAGGAACGCCGCGTGCGCGTCGCCAGACTGCCGGAGGCGTTCCAGCGGTCGCTCGCCGAGCAAGGCTTGGAGGCGCCGTGTTCAGTGATCGAGACCGACGTCCGCGGCAATCTGCTGCGCGAGATCGAGACCTGCGATCTGGTCGTAACGGGACGGGATACCGAGTTCCATCTCGAGCCTCGCGACGGCGTGGCGCCACTGGTCGAGCACCTTATCGCTCGTGGCGGCCGTCCAGTCGTGGTCAGTGGGCCTACAGCTGCCGGGACCGGGCCTATTTTGGTAGCCTACGACGGTAGTGCGCCGGCCGCGAAGGCGCTGCAGATGGCGACCTTGCTCGGCCTCTTCGGGTCATCCGGGGGCGACGGTGCGGCCCACGTCCTGTCGATCCACCGCGACCGCAGCGAAGCTTCGGCAATCGCGTTGCGGGCGGGCACTTTCCTGAAGTCGCACGGTATCGAGGCCAAGCTCGAGCCGTGCGTCGCCAGCGGCGATCCGGCCGACTTCCTGATGCGGCGCGCGGCGGAGATCGGGGCGCGGATGCTGGTGATGGGCGCCTTTGGCCACCGCGGATTTCGCGAGATCCTGTTTGGCTCCTGCACCCGGCGCCTGTTCAACGGCGCGCCACTGCCACTGTTCATCTATCATTGAACGCTTTGGGGCGCTGTGGACCACCCTTATACTGGCCGCCTACCTCGTCCTGTCATACTGGTGATGCCGCCGCCGAACAGCAGTCCGTCGAGCGAGTAGGGCCCCGGGCCGCGCGTCACGATGAACACCAGGATCGCCAGCCACAGAAGGTGCGAAGGATAGTCGTTCCAGTAGACCAGGAACTGGATGGTGAGCGTGAGCCCGATCAGCGACAGGGCCGCCGGCCGCGTAAACAGCCCGGCGAGGATCAGGCAAGGGGCCACCAGCTCGACCGTTGTTCCCAGATACGCCGCGATCTCGGGCGGCAGGACTGGCAGCATGTATTCCTCGCGGAACAGGCTGATCGCCTGCTCCATGTTGGCGACCTTCAGCATACCCGAGCGCCAGAACACCCAGAAGATGCTGAACCGCATCAGGAGCTGCAAAGCCGGCTGCGGGAAGGCATCGAGCCTAGCGCGCCACTTGTCGATAAATGCCATCATTGGTCCCTCCCGCGTACATGCTGGTATAGGCAGAAGCGCAGGGCGGCCGGGGTCAAACCCTCTCACGCACGCGTGAGGGGGTCATCACAATGACGGCACGCCGGAAGTCCGGCGGTAACTGGCCGGCGCAATCCTTCTACATTAAAGTTGCCGGCTTTCCGTTGCACGCCATCGCGCGTCGCAACGCCGACCAAGGGTCGCCGATATGATAAAGCTCCGACTCTCGGTACCATGTCCTCGAACCTGACCACGGACCGAGGCCATGACTCGATGCCGGCGACGGGGAAGATCGCGACGGCGATATACGTTCTGACCGGACTGATCGTCCTCGCCTATACGATCAGCGCCGCCATCGTCGGCCCGTCGATGTACGCGGACCAGGGAACAGGCTTCCTTGCGCTCGAGGCGATGAGGCTCGGCGGCCTCTTTAACCAGATTCCGGTGCCCGATCCCGCCGACATCGCGCGGGACAGGGACTTCTTCATCGCCTGGTGGTCGCCTGGCCAGTACCTCGTGCCGGCAGCGTTCGAGGAACTGGGCTTCAATCTCGGACAGGCGATCACCGTCACGGTCGCCCTGTGCTCGGCGCTGGGCCTGGTCGGCCTGTATTTCCTGTATCGAAGCTGGGGATTTCCGCCCGTCAGCATCGCCGTCACGCTTCTGCTCCTGTCGTGCAGCCGGCTTTTTTCCCACCAGTTCGCCTACTACGGCGGCGGCGAAATCCTGCTCTTCGCCCTGACGCCTTGGTTCCTGCTGCTGCTCTTCCGGATGCGGGACTTTTCCCCCGTAATGGCCGTGTGCATGTTCGCAGCGACTGCCGTCCTCACCGTCGCGAAGCTTTCAGGCCTCGTACTTGCAGTCGCCTCCGTGATCACTGTCCAGATCATCGACCTGCGGTCAGGTCGGCCCGGAAGGGTGCGAAGACTGCTGACGGCAGGTGTCATGTTCGCCGTGTTTGCCGTTGCCTTCAGGTTTGTCTGGCTTTCCCGGGGCGAAACACCGACCACGCACGGCCTGGCCATTTTCTCGCCCGAGCGACTCCTGACGCATGCGATCCCCTCTTTTGTCGCCTGCTTTACCAGTATTCTTTCGGTCGGAGACCTTGCGAAGGCCGGTCTGATGCATCCGCAGCACGGCGTCCTGCAAACGACTGTTCCGTTCTACCTTCTCGCCGCGATCCCCGTTGCCGTTCTTGCCTATTTCGTCGGGCGGCAGATCTCGAAGTCACATCCCGACTACTTCCAGTTTGCCGCAATCCTGACGGTCGTCTTCTCGCTGATCATGACGGCGGTCTTTGTGCGGGGCGGCGAAGTCAGCCTGGAGGACCGCCACTTCCGCCAGATTGGCCTGGTGCTCGCGATAGGCGTCGTTCATGCCGCCCTGAGTTGGCGGCGTCCGTTCGCGCTGGGCGCGGCCGGCCTGGCGCTGGTCCTGGCCGCCTATGGCGGCGTCACCTTTGTCGTCAAGCTGAAGCGGCACCTCGCCAGCGCCAAGAGCGACCAGGGGTTTCGGCACATGGTGCTGTCTCGGTCGGCATTGGACTTCATTCAGACACACCTCAACAAGCCGTTCAGCGGCAGCTCTCTCGTGGTGATCCCTTCCGCCGAGATCGGGCTGGAGTTTCACAATCGCCGAACCGTCGAGATTCCCGCCGATTTCCGGACGAAGGAAGACCTCCGATACCGCTATTCCTACCATGGACGTGTCGACAATCTCGGCGTGCTGCTCCAAACCAAGATGATCGAGAATGGCAAGGCTGCGCTCGTCCTGGCCGCCTTCAAGGATTATCCGGCGAATGGGTGGACCGTGACCCCATTGGGCGACTTCACCTATTTCTCCCAGGGCCGATAGAGAGGTCTAGGCAGTGAGCCAATCCGGCTTTGACGTTCCGCCCCGGCAGGACTTGCGGCTGTCGGTGGTCGTACCCGTCTGCAACGAACGGGACACCCTCCCCCGTATCCTCCGCGCGGTCATGATGGTGCTGCCGGGGATCAGCCGGGAGATCGTTCTGGTCGACGACGGCTCGAAGGACGGCACGCGCGAATGGATCTCGGCCACGTTCCCGGCCGAATCGAATGTCGTCGCCGGCGTCGGTCGCGACCACGATGGGGCGATCAGGTTCCTGGGCGCCGCGTCCGAAGGCGACGGCTTCGAGAAGGTCGCGGGGCTGGTGACGGTGCGACCACGGTTGCAGGCGGCGAACAGCGGCAAGGGAAGCGCGCTCCGCGATGGCCTGACAGCCGCCACCGGCGACGTGCTGGTGATCCAGGATGCCGACCTGGAGTACGACCCATCGGATTGGGCGCCCATGTTCCGGCTCCTCCAGATCGGCGTTGCCGATGTCGTGTATGGGTCCCGCTTCTATGGTCGGCCGCACCGCGCCCTGTATTTCTACCACTACCTCGGCAACCGGACGATTTCGGCGCTGTTCAACGTCCTCTTCGATCAGACGCTGACCGACCTCGAGACCTGTTACAAAATGTTCCGCCGCGAGGTGATCGAGGGGGCTGTCCTCTCGAGCGACGATTTCGGCATCGAGGTCGAGCTTTCCGCCGTGTTCGCTCGGCCAAAACGCTGGCGCATATATGAATGCGCCATCAGCTACTACGGACGCACCTACGACGAAGGCAAGAAAATCGGCTGGCGCGACGGGTTGCTGGCGCTTTGGTACGTCGTGAAGTTCCGCTTCGCGCGGCTCACGCGCTAGATTGCGGCAGAACTTCATGAGCATGCGACGTGCCGCCCTGGTGGTTCTCGGCTTCGGGCTGGGCGGACTCTGCCTTTGGCTGTCGTCGCGCAATGTCGATTGGCGGGAAGCGGTACGGATTTTCCGCGCCGCCGACTCCTCCGACATTGCCGCCGGAATCGCGCTGTTCGGTGCTGGCGTTCTGCTGCGCGCATGGCGATGGCAGACGATCCTGGCCTTCCAGAGGCACGTCCCTTTGGCCAAGAGTCTCCAGGCGTTGCTTGCGGGATATGCCGTCAACAGCATCTTGCCAGCCCGACTGGGCGAATTTTTTCGTGCTCACTATCTGGGGCGACTCACCGGACTGTCTCGCTCCGGCGTGCTGGCCTCTATCGTCGTCGAGCGATTGCTCGACCTGGTCACGGTCATCTGCGCCCTGGCTGTCGGCCTGGCGCTTGCCGGTGGCGGCGACAGCGCCAGCCGCCACGTGTTGCTGGGTGGCGCCGTGATCGCAGCGGCGGCCGTGGTCGTGCTGATGCTGATCGTCCTGCTGCTGTCGCGTTACAGCGCCGAGGACCTTCTGCCGCTGCTCGTCGCGCGGGTCCCGGCAGGCGCCACGATCGCCCGGCGTGGCGGCACCATGTTGACCGATTTCACGCAAGCACTCGAGGTCGTGCATACACGGCACTTCCCTGCCGCCGTCCTGTTGACCCTGCCGATCTGGTTGGTCGAAGCCTGCGCCATGTGGTCGGTCTGTCGCGCCGTTGGCGTCGATCTCGACCTCGCCGGTATGCTGTCGTTGCTCGGCGGCGCCAGCCTCAGCACTCTGGTGCCCACGGCCCCGGGATACGTCGGCAGCTATCAGATGGCGTTCGTCGTCATCCTCGGCCAGTTCGGCGCCGACGCCACCCCTGCGATCGTCGCGGCGACGGCGGTGCAGATCTACCTGATCGGCAGCTTCACCCTGGTTGGCCTCGCGACCATGGCGATCGCCTCCCTCTTTTCGGTGCTCAAGTCTGCAAAACGTTGAGGATCCGCTCGGACCGCGCGCTGCACGATGAAGACCGCCCATGGAAAGGAGCTGAAGCTTGCGACGATGATCGTCGACGTGTAGAGCCCATTCCCTCCAGCGCTGGACTATTCTCACTGCAGGAAACGAGTGGCACGTGGCCGATCCCGATGACGACTATGTCTATGACGAAGCCAGTGGCGAATGGATGCCCGCCGCGGAAGCGGCGGCAAAGCGGGCGGCCGCGCAGGTCGTCGAGGTGCGTGACTCGGTCGGCAATCTCCTCGCCGACGGTGACAGCGTCATCCTGACCAAGGATCTGAAGGTCATGGGCGCCAACCGAACGCTGCAGCGAGGGACGGTCATCAAAACCATCCGCCTGACCGGAGACCCCCAGGAGATCGATTGCCGTCACGAGGCCGTCAAAGGCCTCGTGCTGCGTGCCGAATTCGTCCGAAAGCGCTGAGTGGGGCTCCGCTCAGCGGCTAGACGACGAGCAACGGACCGCATCTTCCCGCCCCTCTTCTGCCAGCTACTGATTGCATGCTGAAGAACATGAGCGACCGTACTCTGCCCAGCTCACCTTCTGTTGATGAAGAACGAGGCCACGTCGTCGAGGAAGTCCCGGACAATCGAATCCGACATCGCGTGCTCAGCGTCAGGAATAACAATAAGCCGCTTGGGTAACGGAGCAGCATCGAATATCGCCTCGGCCTCCTCCAGGGGAATCGCATCGTCGGCACCGTGAACAATCAATACGGGACAGTTTGCCCGGTCGATCTTGGCAGTCGTGTCCAAGGGACTGCTGAGGAGATCGAAAACAAAATCCGGCATCCAGGGCTTGATGCGCTTGCCCTGCGTCTTGGCAGAGCCGAATGCACCAATCAGGGCTACGGCGCGGCAAGGATAAGAGGTAGCGAGATTGGCCGCGACCGCGGCACCAAGGGAACTGCCTATCAGCGCGATAGATTGAGGATCGACGCCACGCTCCTTGGTCAGGTAGCGCAGTGCAGCGGCGCCATCCACGTTGAGTGTCGCTTCACTGAGCGACGTACCCTCGCTCTTGCCGAAGCCGCGAAAATCGAACAGCAGGACATTGAAACCAAGGGACTGCAGAAACTGCGCTTGAGGCACACTTTCGGGAAGCACGCCCAGGCTACCGGACAGCGCGAGGACGGAGACGCCATTGCGCGGTATCGCACCGGCAAGAAACCAACCGACGAGTTGAACGCCGTCGTCCGTTGGAAAGGCGACCTCCAGTGCGTCGGCCGGCTTCTGCCATCGATCCGCGGAGAGAGACCTCGCCGGCGAAAAGGTCCAGCGACGCTCCATATAAGGAAGGCCGATCCAAATGCTCATGCTGATAGCCAACACGGCCAATATCAGGACAGATGCGACGACAAGAGTAAGACGGCTCATCGTGGCAAATCTGCAAGTGCTGCTGACATCCTTCAGTTTCCACGAGCTTTATCAGGACCTAGGCAAGACCTACGCACCGCTCAACTCAGGACAATTCATCCTCTTTTTAGTGGCTTATCAGGTAACGCGGAAGTTCCTGAACTGCCAGGGGTCGGACTTGTCGAGATCCTCAGGGAACAGGACACCGCGGTCCTTGAGCGGCGTCCAGTCGCTGTACTTGCCGACGACGGGCCCGAGGTAGGGCATGCAGATCTCGAGGTTGCGCGCGAAGTCCATCTCGTCAGCCTCGACGACGCCGCGGTCGGGATTCTCGAGCGCCCAGACGATCCCCGACAGGACCGGCGCACAGACCTGGATCGAGGTGGCGTTGTTGTAGGGCGCGAGACGGCGCGTCTCGTGGATGTCGAGCTGCGAGCCGTACCAGTAGGCGCCTTTCTTGTGGCCCATCAGCAGCACGCCGAGCTCGTCGCGGCCCGAGGTGATCTCGTCCACGATCAGGCGCTGGCGCTTCTGCTGTCTCAGGTTCTTCCCGGCGATCTCGTGCATCGACATGATCGCCTGGTCGCAAGGATGGTAGGCGTAGTGCACGGTCGGCCGGTACACAACCTTCCTGCCGTCACGCAGCGTGAAATAGTCCGCCATCGAGATCGACTCGTTGTGCGTGATGATGAAACCGTGGAACGGGCCCTCGAGCGGCGTCCAGGTGCGCACGCGGGTGAGCAGGCCTGGGCGATTGAGGTAGATCGCGGCATCGCAGCCGAAGGTGTGATGCCGGCCATCGGGCGGCAGCTTCTTTTCGTGCGTGCCCCAGCCCATCTCGGCCGGCTGGCCGCCTTCCGAGACGAAACCGTCGATCGACCAGGTGTTGACGAACTCGCCGACTTCCTTGGGGACCGGCGAGACCTGGGTGTCACGCTCGGCGATGTGGATGACCTTGACGCCGAGCCGGCGGGCGAGCTTGCCCCAACCCTCGCGCGTCGACGGCACCGCCGCCTTGAGTCCGGTGTCGCGGGCAAGGTTCATCAACGCCTGCTTCACGAAGTGCGAGACCAGGCCGGGATTGGCGCCGTGGGCGATCACCGCTGTCGGGCCGCCGCGGTACTTCGGCTGGAGCTTCAGCATGGTGTCGCGGAGCGCGTAGTTCGAGCGCCTCGACACCGAGAGCGAGGGATCGGAGTAGCCGCCGGGCCACGGCTCGATGCAGGTGTCGATGTAGAGCGCACCGGCTTCCTGGCAGAGTTCGACCAGCGCGGTCGAAGCGATATCGACCGACAAATTGACGAGGAAGTCCCCGCGACCCAGGCGCCCTGCCAGAACCTTACGGTAGTTGGCGCGCGTCAGCCGCTTCTCGATGAACTCGACGCCGTAGCGCTCGGTCTCGGGAATGCCGCCGCGGGCATCCTCGGCGATGATGGTGATCTGCGAAGGCTTGATGCCGATGTGGCGCAGGATCAGCGGCAGCACGCCCTGGCCGATCGAACCGAAGCCAATCATGACCATGTGGCCCTTGAACGAGAGATACTTCCCTGTCTTGCGTGTGGTCTTCTTCGCCATGATGCGTTCCTGCCTCGCTCGATACTTGCTCGTTGAACGGCGACGGGGCCTTTCTCAAGGCCCCGTCGGTGATCCTTTCGAGAAACTTTGGATCTAGATGCAGACCGCTTTCAAGGGCGCGAAGCCGTTGAAGGCTACCGACGAGTAGGTCGTCGTGTAGGCGCCGGTCGAGAGGATCTCGACCTTGTCGCCGGGCTTGAGCGACAGCGGCAGCTTGTACTCGGTCTTCTCGTAGAGAATGTCGGCCGAGTCGCAGGTCGGGCCGGCCAGCACCACCGGACCGACACGCGTGCCGTCGCGGCTCGTGCGCAGGCGGTACTTGATGCTCTCGTCCATGGTCTCGGCCAGGCCGCTGAACTTACCGATGTCGAGATAGACCCAGCGCTTGCGGTCGTTGGCCGCCTTGCGCGAGACCAGCACGACTTCGCTCTGGATCACGCCGGCGTCGCCCACCATCGAACGACCGGGCTCGATGATGACCTCCGGCATGCGGTTGCCGAAATGGCGCACCAGCGCGCGGCTGACCGCCTCGCAGTAGGCTTCGATGCTGCCGACCTCGGCACGATATCGGGCCGGAAAGCCGCCACCCAGGTTGACCATGCGCAGGTCCACGCCCTCTTCTGCGAGGGCGAAGAACATCTGCGAGACCTGGGAAAGCGCCTTGTCCCACTGTTCGAGGTCGGTCTGCTGGCTGCCGACGTGGAACGAGATGCCGTAGGCATCGAGGCCCCAGTCCTTGGCCTTGCGCAGGAGATCCTTGGCCATCTCCGGTGCACAGCCGAACTTCCTGCTGAGCGGCCACTCGGCGCCGCCGCAATCGACCAGCACGCGGCAGAACACGCGCGCACCCGGCGCCACGCGGGCGAGCTTCTGCAGCTCGGCCTCGCTGTCGAAGGCGAACAGGCGCACGCCCTGCTGGTAGGCCCAGGCGATGTCCTTTTCCTTCTTGATGGTGTTGCCGAAGGAGATGCGGTCCA
>JAUXWB010000204.1 GCA_030684475.1 Reyranella sp.
CGGCGGCCTGCGCGGGTTGGCACGCGAAGAACTGCCGATCCTGCGTCATATCATGGTCGCGCAGGCGCACCTGTTCCTGCCGGTGATCGTCCTGCTGGTGCTGCTGTTCATGGGCTTCACGCCGACCTACGGCGCAATCATCGCCACCGGGGGACTGATCGTGATTTCCTGGCTGCGCCCGGCGACCGGCTTACGGCCCAAGGCCTGTCTGGAAGCACTGCGCGATGGCGCGATCCATACCGTGCCCGTCGCCATGGCCTGCGCCTGCGCCGGAATCGTCATCGGCATCGTGCTTCAAACGGGGTTGGCGCTGCGTTTCACCGGGTTTCTGGTCAGTTTCACCGAAGGGTCGCTGGTACTGGCGCTCATGATCACGATGGTGGCCAGCATCATCCTCGGCATGGGCATGCCGACCACCCCGGCCTACATCATGCAGGCGGCGCTGCTTGTGCCGGCCATCGTCAAGCTCGGCGTCGAGCCCATGGCCGCCCACATGTTCGCCTTCTACTTCTCTTGCCTGTCGGCGGTGACGCCACCGGTTGCGCTGGCAGTCTATGCCGCGGTCACCATCAGCGGCGGCAGTCTGTGGACGGCCGGCTTGCATGCCGTGAAGTTCGCCGCCGCGGGCTTCGTCGTGCCCTATTTCTTCGTCTTCAATCCGTCGCTGCTGTTCATTGGAAGCTGGGACGAGGTCCTGCGGGCCATGGTGACCGGCTCCGTCGGCGTCATTGCCTTGGCGGCGAGCCTCGAAGGCTACTTCCTGCGCCGGGCGACTTGGTACGAAAGGCTGCCCATGTTTGCCGGGGCGCTGATGCTGATCGACCCCAACATGGTCACCGACGCGATCGGTGTTGGCGTCCTTGCCGTGGCCCTGCTCAGCCAGAAGCTGCGATCCGTCAAACAGCCAAGACCGGCGGAGTGAGCCCATGAGCCGCGCCCAGCTCGTCGCCCTGACGATCATCGCTGCCGTGGTGCTCGGCAGTACCGTGGCCTATGGCGTGCTGCGGCTCTACACCGCCTGATCGCCAGGCGGCCCGGCCGACGCTCGGCAGGATAGAATGGCGGAGAAGGATCATTGCTAGCTACCACGGGGTATCTGGCGTGTTCCATGGCACAATATTCGTCACATGCTTGTGTGACTTGCAGGCTGTAGCGCCGGCCTGCTCAAGTTGACCGGTGGGAACGACATCTCGGCCGCCCAAATGGATCAAGCCGCAGCTCACGCGCCTGGTAGCCGAGGCGGCGGCTGGCTGGCGCGGCAGGTGGTGCGGTTGACGCATCCGCCAAGAAGGCGCTAACGGGCCTTCCAAGCCGGGCTGCGCCAAAGCGGTAGACAGGAACCTATTCGACCCCCAGACCGTTGTCCCTTTCTAGAAGGACAGAATGATCGAGTGAGTTGGGGAACTTCTTGGCTCGGAGGAATCGAGATGTTGAGGCTGTTTCTGAAACTGATGCTCGTTGTGGGCATCGGCATCACCGGGGCGGCGTGCCAAGACGACGGCTATGCCGCACCACGCGGCTACTATCAGCCGACACCGACGACCTACGGCAACCCGTACAACAGCGGCTACTACAGTCCCGCCCCTGCTTCACCATGGTACGGCTATTCGCAGCCTGCGCCAAACTACAACTACGCCAATCAGCAGGGGAATCGGGGCTGGTACAACCAGGCTGATGGCCGTCGCTATACCACGGTGACCGTGACGAACCGCGGCCAGCATGGGTATCGTGACGACGTCGTTCAGCAGCAGGTCGTCTGCGGAAGCCAGTACTACGACGGCTACCGTACCCGCACCGCACCTAGGTGCTGATCGCATCCGTGCGCGCGTTTACATGAACCGAGCATTCGAGCTGTATTCGAGCTCGGCCGTCGCGCGCACTACAGCCGGTCCGTCCCTGAGAGGCCGGCCCGGCCGAGCGAAGCGCGCTAAACTCAAGAGGTCACCGGCTCGTCACGGCGACTGACTAGCACGTCTGCCGGCCATTTGTGCGAAGGATTGATACGGCCGGCTCATCCGCAGACCGTCGTTGCGGCAGGATGCATGCGCTCAAGAGCGTCGTCACACTCGCGGCGTGTGTATCGATGATGGCATCCTGCGCAAGTGCTTCCTACCAGACAGCGGCAATGCAAGCCTCCGAAGGCGGAGACCGGAAAGCGGCGATAAGCCTCGCAAAGAAAGAGGTCGCGCGATTCTCTCAGCCCGACGAATGCTCACGCACCACTAGCCTCAACTGCGGGACGCTTGCGCTGGCTTACGTTAGCTGGGTACCAGATACTGGACGGCGACAGCACTGCCGGAGAAGGGAGTTTTAGCAGTGCCAAAGGGGCGTTGAGCTTGACGGACCTCGGGATCAAATCAAGTGCCACGGCCATGGTATATCGAGATGTCTCCGAAGCATTCTGGAAAGTCGGCGATCGTACCCGCGCCGTTGTCGTATTCAACGAAGGTCGTGCCGCGGGTGCAGACAAGTGGCTATTCATGTCATCTGCCGCCCGAGCTGCTGATCAGCAGCCGACCGATCAGCAATCAACAGACTCACACTAGATCGCTACGCGGCTTGCGATGATTACGGAACTTCCCACAGCGGCGAACTTACACAACGCTGGCTTGAATCAGCTCTATCTGGCGTGGCGGATACCCGCGCTAACCTGGTGTCGACCACTTCTGTGCTGTGGCCAGCGGCAAAAGCGCCCGACTACTGGTCTTTTCATCGGCCCCGACTGGGCCCGGAGACAGCTGTCCAGGGGATAATGGCGGAGAGGAAGGGATTCGAACCCTCGATAGGGGTTTACCCCCTATAACGGTTTAGCAAACCGCCGCCTTCGACCGCTCGGCCACCTCTCCGCAGTCCGTTAAGACCCCGGCGATCGAAATATCCACGACGGATGCGCGGCGGTTCTAGCGGGGGGCTCGGGGAGTGTCAAACAACCCCGCAATTTCGCAAGCGATATCAGGCTCTTGGCCTCCCGGCACGCGGCGTGCGACGGTGCCGGCATGAGTTCCACAGTCCCCAGTTCCATCGATATGCTGCAGCGCCTGGTGGCGTTCGACACCACCTCGCGCAACTCGAACCTGGAGCTGATCCAGTACATCCAAGGCTACCTCGGCGAGCACGGCGTCAGGAGCACGCTGGTGCCCAACGACGACGGCACCAAGGCCAACCTCTTCGCCTCGATCGGCCCCGACGCCCCGGGCGGCATCGTGTTGTCAGGCCATACCGACGTGGTGCCGGTCGACGGCCAAGCTTGGGTCACCGATCCGTGGACGCTGAGCGAAAAACCCGACGGCAATCTCTACGGCCGCGGCACCTGCGACATGAAGGGCTTCATCGCCGCCTGCCTCTCGCACGTCCCGGCCCTCCAGCGCGCGAAGCTCAAGGTACCGATGCATCTCGCCTTCAGCTACGACGAGGAGATCGGCTGCCTGGGCGCCCATTCGCTGGCCGAGAAGCTGATGGGCAACGTGCCGCGCCCGCAGGCTGTGATCGTGGGCGAGCCCACCATGATGGGCGTGGTCAACGCGCAGAACGCCGGCGGCGGCATCATCGCCACCTTCACCGGCGTCGAGGCCCACTCCTCGATGACCCATCTCGGCGTCAGCGCCATCCACTTCGCCGGCGACTTCATCCACTGGCTGAACGAGCTGCAGATCGAACTGGCAGAACGCAAGCGCACCGACATCGACACCGTGCCCGGCCACACCACGATCAACGTCGGGGTCGTGGCTGGCGGCACGGCGGGCAACATCCTGGCCCGCGAATGCACGCTCAACTGGGGCTACCGCACGCTCCCCGGTGACGATGCCTGGGAAGTGCAGCGCCGCGCCGAGAAGTACGTGGCCGAACTTCTATTGCCCAAGATGAAGGCCAGGCACCCCGACGCCAACATCACGCTCAAGCGCCGCTCCTTCGTGCCCGGCCTGAAGCCCGAGGAGAACGAGGAAGCGGCCAGGCTTGCCCTGCAATGGACCGGCGGCAACCGCACCTACGCCGTACCCTATGGTACCGAGGCCGGCATCTTCCGCGGCCACGGCATCCCGACCGTGATCTGCGGCCCCGGCGACATCTCCCAGGCCCACCAGCCCAACGAGTTCGTCGCCAGGTCGCAGATGGAGGCCTGCGACGTCTTCATCGCCAGGATGATCGGCTGGGCCGAGCGGCAGTAGAGGCCAGCCCTCCCTCTGCACGGACATCCCGCGTTCCGACGTTGAGTCGATCGGCGACGCAGAATGCTCTGCTCAACGCGCTGATTTGGCTAGGTTAACCGGCAGCAGGGCCGGACTCGGCCTGTCCGGCTCCCCCGGACATTTCGCTGCGGCCCCTCCCCTCCCTTCCTATCGAATGGTCCAAAACCAGCAGGTACGCCTTTTGTTTCGTTTCTTCTATCGTCTATTTCCTATATAAAACCGATCAGCTCGTCAAGCGCGGCGCCGGCGATGATGAAACGGGCCTGAGGGTGTAACCAAATTGCCAAGGTGGCGTTTATCCAGTTATCGCCACCCCCGCGACGCTGGAGTAGCCCTTGATCCGCAACCTGAGCGGCCTCACCCGTCAGCAGATCGTCGCCCAGGAGCTTGGTCAGTTGCGTGCCTTGGGCCGCATTCGGCGCCAGGCATCCCTCAAGCGGTCGGAAGGGATATATCAACGCGCCAAAGCGGCCGCCGAAGCGGAGCCCGCCGCGACTGAGCCTTCACCCGCCGCGACTCCCTCTGGGCCGTTGCCTCAAACATAGGCAATCTTCAGTCGTGGGTTGCGAGGACTCTGACCGGCAACACATGCCCAGACCACGTGTTGAGCCCGATCGGGAGCGCAACCGGCGTCGTCTGCCTGTTCGCCATGGTAGGCTCACGGGTCGCCGCCGGATTGACGATGACTTTCCTCCTGACCATCGTGGCAACGAGCGTGACCGGCTTCTTCTTTCCCAATCTCAAGAACGGGCCGCCGTCATCTTCAGTCGTGGGAGTCGTGCAGGCCGTCCAGAGCTCGCCTTCCTGAAGCCTTTAGCGCCGACGCAATCCGAGTCGCCGTTCCGGGATCAACGCGCGACCTCGCGGCGGAGTTGCCGGCTTGCATAGTCCCTGTACATTCGGCGCATGGCCGAGCCCCGGGACCAAAGCGAGCTGGAGACGATCCTCGAGGGAATCGGTGAGGCCTTCTACGCCGTCGATGGCGACTGGCGGATAACCCACTTCAACACCGAGGCATCCAAGCATTTCCGGCGCCTCGCCGCCGAGATGCTGGGCCGGCGCCTGTGGGACGTCTTCCCGACGGCCGCCGACACCGACCTCGGCCGGCTGTTCTTCGACGCCATGGAACGGCGCAGCACCGTGCGCAGCGAGGCCATGTCGGTCCTGGTGGGACCGCGCTGGCTCGCCTATCGCCTGTTCCCGCTGGGCGATGGCATGGGGGTCGTCTTTCGCGACATCACCGACCTCAAGAGCGCCGAGCAACACCGCGAACTGCTGATCAACGAACTGAACCATCGCGTGAAGAACACGCTGACGATGGTCCAGTCGATCGCGGCCCAAACCTTCAGAGGCACCGACGCCGGTGTGCGTGCCGACTTCGAGCAGCGCCTGCTCACGCTCAGCAACGTCCACAACCTGCTGACCGAGGAAAGCTGGGACGGGGCGGAGCTCCATGCCGTCATCCGGAGCTCGCTGCGACCACACATGGTCGATGGCCGCAACCGCGTCACCTTCGGGGGGCCGGATTTCCGGCTGCGGCCCAAAAGTGCCGTCGCGCTCTCGATGGCGTTGCACGAACTCGGCACGAATGCGCTGAAGTACGGTGCGCTGTCGACCGAGGTCGGCCGCGTCGCGCTGCGCTGGACCACGGACGATGGCCGCTTCCGCCTGCGATGGGAGGAAAGCGGCGGGCCGGCCGTCACCCAGCCCCGTCGCACCGGCTTCGGCTCGCGCATGATCGAGCGTGGCCTGTCGGCCGAATTCGAGGGCGAGGTGAAGATCGACTACCGGCCGGCCGGCGTGGTCTGCACCATCGATGCCCCGCTCGGCGTCGTCCGCGACGAGGGCGCGGCGGACTGATGGCGGATGCGTCCACCGGCCGGCGCACCCGGCGCGTTCTCGTGGTCGAAGACGAGGTGATCATCGGCATGCTCGTCGAGGACATGCTTCAGGAGCTGGGTTACGAGGTCGTGGCGCTCTCGACCCATCTCGACCAGGCCATCGAACTGGCGCGCAGCAGCAACATCGACTTTGCCATGCTCGATCTCAACCTGAACGGCCAACTGAGCTACGCTATCGCCGATGTGCTGCGCCTGCGCGGGCTGCCCTTCATCTTCGCCACCGGTTATGGCGCCAAGATCCTCGTGCCGCCCTACGCCGGCACGCCGACCCTGCAGAAGCCGTTTCACCTGGACGACCTGCGCCGGATCCTGACCGAGGCCGGCCTCTGATCACAGGTCGAGATCAGGCGCTCGCGCAGACCGCGTGTTCGGTGCGGAAGACGCTGTTCTGGGCAAAGCGCTTGTTGTAGGCGTCGATGATCGCCACCACCTTGGGCTGGTGTGCCGGCGGATCGAACACGACGATGACCAGCAGCTTGGTCCTTTCGCGTTCGATCGGACCCGCGGCGCCACGCGACTGACCCGCCACGTTGATCACGCTGAGCCCGTCGGGAAAGCGCGGCGTCACCTCCTGGGCAAGGAACGTCGCCCACTCGGCCTCGCTCACCACGCCGCCCGGCTTGTCACGACCAAAATAGAGGTTGAGCTCGAGTGCGGGCCTGAGCGGTGCGGCGCACGACGCCGCTACCTGCGGCGGCTGAGATTGTGCGCTGGTCTGTGCGCAAGCGGAGAGAAGGCCGAGTACGACCAACAGAGCAAACTTGCGCATGGGCATGATCCTCAATTCAGGTAGGGAACCGACATGCCCTTGGTTACGGCGGGGCGGGCGTTGACGATGTCGTACCAGCGCTTGACGTTGGCGAAGTCGGCGAGGTTCACCGTGTGCCATTCGTGGCGTGCCGCCCACGGGAAGATCGACATGTCGGCGATGGTGTATTCCTCGCCGGCGACGAAGGCGTTGCCCGCGAGCTGCTTGTCGAGCACGCCGTAGAGGCGCTTGGCCTCGTCGACGTAGCGCTTCATGCCGTACTCGATCTTGGTCGGCGCGGCGCGC
>JAUXWB010000229.1 GCA_030684475.1 Reyranella sp.
GACGAGTCCAAAGTCAAACCGTTCTGCGCTACACTCTGTCGGCATCGGGGCTCTCCTCGAATCATCAAGAAGTCGTTCTCGCAAAACAACTTTCGCTGATTCGGAGCCCCGATGCGCTTATCGACTGTGAGATATCCGGGCTAACCGATCGTCATTCCGGGGCGCGTCGAAGACGCGAACCTCAGATGTGCAATTGCACATCGGGGAATCTCGAGATTCCGGGTTCGATGCTTCGCATCGCCCCGGAATGATGCATGTGAGCGCTCGCTTGTAATCAGAGAATATTGCCGCTTGTTAATGTGCGGCGAGGTCTTGCACGCCCGCAGCCCATTCCCATGTGCTGTTGCAGGAATGCACGGTCTGGAGGACGGACATGTCTTATAATGGTTCGGGAAGTGGCGACGACGCCTGGCGCAGCGGCGGCGGGGTGCAGTCGCATGCCTTCGATCCCCTGACGCAGCCGGAGCTGTTCCGTGGCGTGCTGACGCGGCGGGTGTTCGCGTTCCTGATCGACCTCGTGGTGCTCTTCGTACCCGTGATCCTGGGATACCTGTTCATCGCGGTGTTCGGCCTGATCACCCTTGGGCTCGGCTGGATGCTGTTCTGGCTGGCCTGGCCGGCCACCGTGGTCTGGGCGGTGGTCTATTACGGCGCGTCGCTGGGCGGGCCGCATTCGGCCACCCTGGGCATGCGCGTGATGGATCTGGAGCTGCGCACCTGGTACGGCGCGCCGGGCTACTTCGTGCTCGGCGCCATGCATGCGGTGCTTTTCTGGGTCTCGATCTCGTTCCTGAGCCCGCTGATCCTGCTGGTCGGCCTGTTCAACGGCCGCCGGCGGCTGCTGCACGACATCGTGCTTGGAACCGTGGTGATCAACAGCTCGGTACGGACCCAGGTAGCGCAGCCGGCAAGAACATTTTGAACCGGCAAACCGATTGACCGACGGCTTCCGCGGCGCGATGCTCGGTTCGGCTCCGATTGAATCGGGGCCGAATTGCAAGGGTAATTTTGACGCGTTCTTCACGCGAACCGGTACCCACTTCGCGTGAAAGCGCTATAGTGGGCTGCTTCGCCTCCGGAGGCCTGACGACACAACGTGACCCAGCACTCGCGTGACACCCCGCAATTCTACCTGACCGCGCCCTCGCCCTGCCCCTATCTGCCGGGCCGGCACGAACGCAAGGTGTTCACCCATCTGGTCGGCGACAAGGCGGGCGACCTCAACGATCTGCTCACCCATGGCGGCTTCCGGCGCAGCCAGTCGATTGCCTATCGCCCGGCCTGCGACCAGTGCCGCGCCTGCGTTTCGATCCGCGTCATCGCCAACGAGTTCCGGCCCTCGCGCAATTTCCGCAAGATCATGGCCCGCAACGCCGACATCACGGGCGAACAGCGCAGCGCGGTGCCGACCTCGGAGCAATATTCGGTGTTTCGCGCCTATCTCGACGCCCGGCACCGCCATGGCGGCATGGCCGACATGACCGTGCTCGACTACGCCATGATGGTGGAGGACAGCCACGTCGAGACCCGCATCATCGAATACCGCAAGCGCGGCGTCGATACCGGCATCACCGGCCGTGGCGAGGAGCTGGTGGCGGTAGCGCTGACCGACGTGCTCAGCGACGGGCTGTCGATGGTGTATTCGTTCTTCGAACCATCCGAGGAAAGCCGCTCGCTCGGCACCTACATGATCCTCGACCACATCGCGCGCGCCCGACGGCTGGGATTACCGTACGTCTATCTCGGCTACTGGATCGAGGGTTCCAAGAAGATGGACTACAAGGGCCGCTTCCTGCCGCAACAGCGCCTCGCCCCCTCCGGCTGGCTGCGCATCGACGCCTCGGGCGAAGTGTTTTCCGAGCCGCAGGATTAGACGGCGAACAGGGAGTCGCGAATAGCGAACAGGAATCCTCCACTCGCTACTCGCCATTCGCGTTTTCTAGCTCTCGATCACCCGCACCGGATCGCTGCCGTCCCAGTTCGCGGCGGTCTTTCTGACATGGCCGAAGAAGCGGCCCTTGCCGCCGCTGATGTCGGAGATCTCGACCACCGTCCCGGCATGCCCCGCGCTTTCGAAATAGGCGAACCGGCCCTGCGGGCCGCCGATCTGCCCCTCATGGCCGACGGTGAAACCTGAGGCAATGGCGCGGTCGTAGAGCCCCTGATAGTCATCCGTCCAATACGACATGTGCTGCATGCCCTCGCCGTGCGACTTGAGGTGATCGAGATACATCGAGGGTGCGTCGTTGCGCTGCTGGATCAGTTCGATCTGCAGGTCGCCCGAATTGGCCAGCGCGATGCTCATTTCGACCGCTGAATCGATCCCGCGGTAGCGAAACCAGTCGGTCTTGACGCTCGGGATATAGAAGAACGGCCCGACACGCATCACCTCGGTCCAGTACTTCATCGCCGCCTGGATGTCGCGAACGACATAGCCGTTCTGGCAGACCTTGCCGAATAGCGCGCTCATGCATTCGCTCCGTTACATTGCCGCATTCCGCTCACGCGCTCCGCGTCTTGCCGCTGTCGTAGACCCGCATGCCGGCGGCGGGATCGAGATCGGTCTCGGTCGCCTCGGTGAGGCGGGCCATCATCATGTAAAATCCGATGGCGACGATGGTCTCGACGATTTCCTGTTCGCTGAAATACTCGCGCACGACCGCGAACACCGGCTCCGCCACCCGGACATTTTCGGTGACCTCGCGGCCGAACGCCAGCAGCGCGCGTTCGGCCGCGTTGAAGGCTTGATCGCCGAAATCGCCGCGCTCCAGAGCATCGATCTGATGCTGCGTGACGCCGACGCCGAGCGCGATCGGCACATGCTGGCGCCACTCATAGGCGCCGCCTTCCAGCTGCGCCACCTGCAGGATCAGCAATTCGCGGTTGACCGGACTGAGCTTCTGCTTGTGCAGGATCGAGTTGCCGAGCCGCATCGCCGGAATCATGTTGGCTTCGGCATGCGCCATCATGCGAAAGATGTTCAGCTTCACCGGCATCCGGTCGAAGGATGCGCGGATGTCTCCGGTCGTGGTCTGCGGGTCAATCAGCGGCAGTCTTGCCACGCGTGCCTCCCCTGGCGTTTCCTGGTTTGCTCTGGAGAAACAGCGTAGCCCGACGACAAGGCGTCGTCACGCCGCATCAACCTGTGGCCCTCACCCGAAGAACGTCTCGAACAGCAGCTTCAGGTTCAGGATCACGATGATCGCGGCCACGATCCACGCCACGGCGGCGACCGGACGGGAGATGGTAAACTTGCCCATCTTGCGCCGGTCCGACACGAACTGCACCAGGGGAATGACGGCGAATGGCAGCTGCATCGACAGGATCACCTGGCTGAACACCAGGAGCTGTCCGGTGCCGCGCTCACCATAGAGCGCGGTGACGACGATGACCGGGACGATGGCGATGCCGCGGGTGAGCAGCCGCCGCGCCCAGTTCGGCAGGCGCAGATGCAGGAAACCTTCCATCACAATCTGGCCGGCCAGCGTCGCCGTCACGGTGGAGTTGAGGCCGGACGCCAATAGCGCCACCGCAAACAGCGTCGATGCGATCGACAGACCCAGCAGCGGCGACAGCAGTTCGTGGGCCTGGCTGATTTCGGCGACGTCGGCATGCCCGCTGGTGTGGAAGGTGGCGGCGGCGACGATCAGGATCGCGGCATTGATGAACAGCGCCATCATGAGCGCGATGGTGGAGTCCGCCGTCGCCCATTTGATCGCGTCGCGGCGGCCTTCGTCCGACCGCTCGTAGGCGCGGGTCTGCACGATCGAGGAGTGCAGATAGAGATTATGCGGCATGACCGTCGCGCCGATGATGCCGATGGCGATGTAGAGCATCTCGGGATTGGTAAATATCTCGCTGGACGGCACGAAGCCCTTCAGCATCGCCGCGACCGGCGGTGCTGCGGCGGTGATCTGGATCGCAAAGCAGACGGCGATGACGATCAGGAGCGTAATGACGAAGGCCTCGAGTAAGCGAAAACCCTTGTTCATCAACAGCAGCAGCAGGAAAGCGTCGAGCGCTGCGATCAGAGCGCCGCCGACCAGGGGGATGCCGAACAGCAGTTTCAGCGCGATCGCGGTGCCGATGACTTCGGCGAGGTCGCAGGCGATGATCGCTGCCTCGCAGGCCAGCCAGAGCATGAAGTTGACCGGGCGGGAATAGGTGGCGCGGCAGGCCTGCGCCAGATCGCGGTCGGTGACGATGCCGAGCCGCGCCGCCAGCGCCTGCAGCAGGATCGCCATCAGGTTCGACAGCAGAATGACCGACAGCAGCGTGTAGCCGAACTTCGACCCACCGGCGAGGTCGGTCGCCCAGTTGCCCGGGTCCATGTAGCCGACCGAGACCAGGTAGCCGGGGCCGGCGAACGCCAGCAGCTTGCGCCACCAAGGACCGCCAAGCGGAACCGCGATGCTGCCGTAGACCTCGGGCAGGCTCTTCTGGATGTCGGCCGCGGCATCGGAACGCCAGCCGGCGCCACTCGGCGGTGGATTGGGCTGGGAATTAGCCGGCAAAGCGGGAGTTTTTACGTCCATTTCGGGAGGGTGACCGATCGTTAGTTTAACGCCACTCATCTGCAACTGCATCTGCAACTGCATCCAGCTCAATCCGGCCTGCTGTCGGGAAGCGGGTGGCCTGGCCGTTCCGGGGGCCGGACAATGGCAGCTTACCCACTGCCAGGGAATCAAGCCATGACCGCGATCAACCCCGCGCCCCGCCTGCCCGCCACCTTCAACCGGCTGGCCTGGTCCAATCTGGCGGCGCAATCGGCCGAGCAGATCGCGCTGGCCGCAGCACCCATTGTCGCGGTGCTGCTGCTCGGAGTCGGCGAAGGCCAGACCGGCCTGCTGCAGACCGCGCTGACGCTGCCGTTCATCCTGTTTGCGATCCCCGCGGGGCTCTTGGCCGATCGCATCTCGCGGCGCCGGCTGATGGCGGGCTCGGAAGCTTTGCGCGCGGCGGCGCTGGCCGCCATCCTGGTGCTGATCTGGTTTGATCGGCTGTCGCTGCCGTTGCTGGCGCTGCTCTGTTTCGTCGCGGTTTGCGGCACCGTCGCCTACAGCGTGGCGGCGCCGGCGCTGGTGCCGTCGCTGGTGCGGCCTGACCTGTTGCCCTCGGCCAATGCACGGATCGAGCTTGCGCGCACCGTGGCCTTCGCCAGCGGCCCGGCGCTGGGCGGCGTGCTGGTGGGATGGATGGGGGCTGCACCCGCCTTCGGCGCAGCCGCGGCCCTCTCCGTGATCGCAGTGGTGCTGCTGTCGGGCATTTACGAGCCTGCGCGAGCACCGGCGCCGCGCCGCCATCCGCTGCAGGAGATCAGGGAAGGCGCCGCGTTCGTGCTGCATCATCCGCTGCTGCGGCCCGTGTTCATCACCCAGTTCATCTTCAACACCGCCTCGTTCCTGCTGCTGGCGGTGTTCGTGCCCTATGCGGTCCGCCGCCTCGGATTGTCGGCAACCGGCGTCGGCATCACGCTCGGCATGTACGGCGTCGGCATGGTGTTCGGCGCGCTGCTGGCGACGCGGCTGATGCGCCGCCTGCCCTTCGGCACCGTGATCGGGCTCGGGCCGGTCACCGGTTTCGTGGCCGCCGGCGTGATGGCGCTGACCACCCTCATTCCATCGCCGGCGCTGGCCGGCTTGAGCTTCTTCATGCTCGGCGCCGGCCCGATCCTGTGGGTGATCTCGACCACCACCCTGCGGCAGTCGGTGACACCGCCGTCACTGCTGGGCAGGGTCTCCGCGATCAACACCATGAGCTATGGCGCGCGCCCGCTCGGCTCCGCGCTCGGCGCCCTCGTCGGCGGGCTTTTTGGCGCGGAGGCCTGCCTCTATCTCGCCGCGATCATCTTCGGCATCCAGGCGCTGGTGATCCTGCTGTCGCCCGCGGTTTCGCTGGCGCGGCAGCCGGACATGGTCGGCGACGGACCGGAAGGATTGCGGGCCGGCTGAGTAGCGCACCTCCCGGCCGGAGGTCCTCCGGGAGATGACCGCACTGCCCGCAACCGGCCCTTCGCCGCCAGCGGCGGCATCATTCGATAAGTCCAACGCCATCTCGGGTTTTCGCCGGCGTTACTACGGCTTCGCCATCCTCCTTCACGAACGAGCCAATGGGATTGTCGAGCAACTCCAGCACCGCTTCCGACGGCCGGCACAGTCTTGTGCCCTTCGGCGTCACCACGATCGGCCGGTTGATCAGAATCGGATCGGCCACCATGAAGTCGATCAGCTCGTCATCGCTCCATTTGGGATCGGCGAGTCCCAGTTCCGCGTAGGGTGTGCCCTTCTCGCGCAGCAGCGCGCGGGCCGAAATCCCCATGGCCTTGATCAACTCGATGAGCCGCGCGCGGCCAGGCGGGTTTTTCAGATACTCGATCACCTTGGGCTGCTCGCCACTTTGCCGGATCATGGCCAGTGTATTGCGCGAGGTGCCGCAAGCGGGGTTGTGATAGATGGTAACGCTCATGATCGCGCCTCCTTGATCGCAGCGGCACCCTCGCCGCCGCGCAGCAGCCAGCCCATCAGCACCAGTGCCGCGACTGCGCCGCACAGTTCGGCGGCGATGAAGCCGGGCAGGTCCACCGGGCGAATGCCGGAGAACGTATTGGTCAGCGACCGCGCGATGGCGACCGCGGGATTCGCGAACGATGTCGACGACGTGAACCAGTACGCCGCCGTGATGTAAAGCCCGACCAGCCAGGGAACCGCCGGCCGATTGAACCTGACGCCGGCGAGAATGGTGGCGACAAGGCCGAACGCGGCAACGCCTTCGGCCAGCCATTGCGCGGCGCCGCTGCGCATCCTGAGCGAGGCGTCGAACAGCGGCAGCGCGAACATCGCATGCGCCAAGATCGTGCCGGCGATGCCGCCCCCGATCTGCACCGCGACATAGAGCAGCGCATCGCGCGGCGTCAGTTCGCGCCTCAGCGCCAAGACCAGCGTCACGGCGGGATTGAAATGCGCGCCCGAGATCGGACCCAGAATGGTGATGAGGACCACGAGGATCGCGCCGGTCGGCAGCGTATTGCCGAGCAGCGCCAGCGCCACGTCCCTGGTGAGGGTCTCCGCCATGATGCCGGAGCCGACCACGGTGGCGACCAGCAACCCGGTGCCCAGCGCCTCCGCCGTCAGGCGACGCGGTAGGTCAAAGCTGCCTGGCATAAGTGCGCTTCTTCCTGACGGGCGGACAACATATAAGATTTTCGATCAGCGGCGCGCAGATTTCCGGGCGCCCGTCGCAACAGTCCCGGAGCATGAACAGCATGACTTCCCGAAACCGGCCGAGGTCGGCGCGATACACGATCGAGCGGCTGAACCGCTGAGTCGTCACCAGTCCCGCGCGGGACAGCACCGCCAGATGCGACGACATGGTGTTCTGCGGGACGGCCAGCGCCCGCGCGATATCACCCGCCGCCAGCCCTTCCGGCTCATGCTTCACCAGCAGGCGAAACACATCGAGCCTGGTCGATTGGGCAAGGGCGGCGAGGCCAAGAATGGCGGATTCTGATTCCATATATCCAGATTTCTCGATATTTGTGATGTTGTCAACGAGGCGTACCTTGAGGCAGTAAGTGTTGCATGGACGCACTAACCGCTTTTGGCTTCTTCGCGGTCACCGCAATGCTGGTCTGTTACGCTTTCGAGAACCGAAGCCATTGGTTCGTTCTGGCATTCGCTGGTGCCTGCGCGCTTGGGTCCGCTTACGGCTTCTTGCAAGGCGCGTGGCCGTTCGGCGTCGTCGAGGCAATCTGGGCAGTTGTTGCGATGCTCCGATGGTCGCGGATACCATCGAACTAGCAGCATCCATGGTTTTCCTGAGACTGCGGACGGAGTCGACGAACCTTGGAGTTACTTGTACTTCCATTATTCTCGAATTACAGTTGACAAGGATGGATCGCTCTGAAATATTGTGGTGATGAAACTCGATGACGCCGCCGTACATCTGGAAGCCCTCGGCAATCCGACCCGGCTGAAAATCTACCGCGCGCTGGTTCGCGCGGGGGACGCCGGAATGCCGGTCGGCCGGCTGCAGGACAAATTGAAGATCGCGCCCTCCACCCTCTCCCATCACATCAAGACGCTGATGGTGGTTGGCCTGATCAGCCAGGTGCGGGAGGCAACGACGCTGGTGTGTCATGCCAACTATGACGTGATGCGGGGACTGATGGATTTTCTGGTCGCCGAATGCTGCACCGGTGTCGCCGAATGCTCCGACGCAAAGACAGCCGCATAGTTTGTTGCGGCCGACTATTTCGATATTTCTAGTTTGACAGGAGAATAGGATGACCCAGACCAGGACCGTCGCAATCATCGGAGCCGGCCCGGTCGGCCTTGCCGCAGCCGCGCATGTGCTGGAGCGCGGGCTGAAGCCGATCGTGCTGGAAGCCGGCGGCGACGTCGGGCATTCGGTGCGGCAATGGGGCCACGTGCAGCTGTTCTCGCCGTGGGAATACAATGTCGACCGCGCCGCGGAACGCCTGCTCGCCTCAACCGGCTGGAATTCTCCCGAGCCCGAGCAGTATCCGACCGGCAATGAACTGGTGGAGCGCTATCTCGAACCGCTCGCGAACAAGACCGCGCTTGCGAGCCACATCTATACCTCGAGCCGCGTCACCGACATCAGCCGCGTCGGCTTCGACAAGCTCAAGAGCAAGGGCCGGGAAACCGCCCCCTTCGAGCTGCGTTACCAGAATGGACAAGGCCCCAAAAGCATGCGCGCCGATGCCGTGATCGATGCATCCGGCACCTGGCATTCGCCCAATCCGGCGGGCGCCAACGGCTTGCCCGCGATCGGCGAGTCGCAGGCGGCGGACAGGATCGCGTATGGCATGCCCGACGTGCTGGGCAAGGATCGTGCGCGCTATGCCGGCAAGACCGTCGCAGTGCTCGGCGCCGGCCATTCCGCGATCGGCACGCTGACCGATCTCGCGCGGCTCGCGTCCGAGGTACCGGAAACCAGGCCAGTCTGGCTGCTGCGCGGCAACGATCCCGCCAAGGCTTTCGGCGGGGGCGCCAACGACAAGCTCGCCGCGCGCGGCGAACTCGGCTCCGCCTTTGCCGCGCTGGTCGCGGCGGGCCGGATCACCGTGGAGAGCGAATTCCGGGTTTCGCATCTTGGCGCCGATGGCCCTCGCCTCACCGTCGCCACCGGTGGCGGTAATTGCTGCCGTCAGGTTGTCGTCGACCAGCTGATCGTGGCGACCGGCTTCCGGCCGGATCTGGATTTCGTGCGCGAACTGCGCATCCAGCTCGATCCCGCCATCGAATGCCCGGTCGAGCTGGCGCCCTTGATCGATCCAAACGAGCATAGCTGCGGTACCGTGCGGCCGCACGGCGCGCGCGAGCTGGCGCAGGCCGAGCCCGGCTTTTATTTCGCCGGCATGAAGTCCTACGGGCGCGCGCCGACCTTCCTGATGCTGACCGGTTACGAGCAGGTGCGCTCGATATCAGCCGAACTCGCCGGCGACCACGAAGCCGCGGCGCGCGTCGAACTGGCGCTGCCGGAAACCGGCGTCTGCAGCCGCGCCGATGCGCCCGGCGCAAGCCAGTGCTGCGGCGGACCGGCGCCATCGGCTGTTGACGCCTGCTGCGTCGACGACGCAAATGCCAGGCAACAAGGAAAAGCCGGATGCGGCTGTGGCTAGCGCGGCCCGAACGAAGACAGGTGAATAAAATTCCGCTAGAGGGCCGATCCGTCATCGTCGCGATGTGCCTGGGGCAGCTCGGCAGCCTGCTTCCGCATGTCGTGGTGCCGTCCATTCTCGCCGCGTTCCTGATTCCGGAATGGCAGTTGAGCGGCGCGCAGGCCGGCCTGCTGGCGGGCTCCGGCGCCGCCGGCTACATGCTGACCGTGCCGGTGCTGGCGACGCTGACGGACCGGATCGATGCCCGCAAGATCCTGATCGCAGGTTCGGCGGTCAGCGCGCTCGGCACCCTTTTGTTCGGGCTGTTCGCCACCGGCCTCTGGTCGGGCGCATTGTTCAACGCCATTGCCGGCATCGGCTTTGCCGGCGCCTACATGCCTGGCCTCAAGGCGCTGACCGACCGCCTCGCGCCCGGCGATTCATCCCGCGCCATCACGTTCTACACCTCCAGCTTCTCGTTCGGCGTCGGCCTGTCGTTCCTGGTCTCGCAACTGGTCGCGGACAGTTTTGGATGGCGCAGCGCATTCTATGTGACCGCGCTCGGCCCAATCGTGATGCTGGGGGTCTGCCTGCTGCTGCGGCCCGTCGCACCCAGGCCGGCGCAGGGACGTTTGCTGGATTTCGCGCCGGTGTTCCGCAACACCAGGGCGATGGGGTTCGTGCTCGGTTATGGCGCGCATTGCTTCGAGCTCTACGGCATCCGGACCTGGCTGGTCGCGTTCTGGACGTTCGTGATCGCCAGAAACGGTCAGTCTTCCTTCTTTTCACCCATCGTCGTCAGCGTGGTGTTTTCGCTGCTGGCGATGCCCGCCAGCATTCTCGGCAATGAACTGGCGCTGAAGTTCGGCCGGCATCGCGCCATCACGGCCGTGATGCTGAGCTCCGCTGTGGTGGCGCTGCTGATCGGAGTATTTTCGGACCAGTCGCCCCTGCTGTTGCTGCCGCTGATGCTGGTCTATGCCATCACGGTGCCGGCGGACTCCGGCGCATTGACCTCAGGCATGTCGATGGCGGCGCATCCCGACTATCGCGGGGCGACGATGGCGGCGCATTCCACCGTCGGCTTCAGCCTGTCGGCGCTCGGCGCCTGGGGCGTCGGCGTCGCCCTTGACCTCGCCGGCGGGCCGCTCAGCGCCACCGCCTGGATGGCGGCGTTCTCGGTTCTGGCGGCGGGCATTCTGCTCGGTCCGGTGGCGCTCTATTGGTCCCGAACCTCCACGCCGCGGGTATGAATCCGCGATAATGGCCCCTTCCCATCCCGCGCCGTTTCACGCAGAACCACCCCATGGAAAACGAAGCCGACCCGGCAGCGGCCATCCGACGTTTGGTAAGGTGGGCGATCACGCCGCCGCAATCCTATGCGGTTTATTTCCTGGCTCTCGTCCTGGTGGCGGGATTGTCGTTCTACGCCGGCAGCCTGGCGCCGAAGAAGCCCAGCGGGCTGGGACCTCCGCCGGTGTCCGCCCCGCGCAACTGATTTTCGGATCGTGTCCGGCCCGGATTTCCTGATCGAGATCGCGGTCGTCACACCGCCACCGCAAATTTGAGCTCCGGAAGCCGGAACAAAATGCCTCCAGCCGCTTAGTAGTCCCAAGCCGTTGCGCTGGAGATTGCCGATGCCAAGAACTGGCTGGAAAGTGCCCTATGGGGCGGATCAGACCATCTACCTCGTCGTCGACCGCCAGGGTCGGCAGGGGGCGGTTAACTGCGAAGTCGAAATCGAGCGGGCCGACACCGAAACCATCGTCGCCGACCTCCTCGCCGGGCAGTTTCACGACCCGGTCCGCGTGACCGCCTACAACACCCTCGAACATTGGTCGCGGGATATCTCCAGGGATATCGCCGCCGAAATCCAGACCTGCTGCGACATCGAGGGCACCGCCGTGCCCGAGCATGTCGATGACTTCGTGCACAGCCACACCGGGCCGGTTTCACATCAACCGTGGGTTCGCCGACACAGCGGCGCGGTGATGACGCGATCAAATTGAACCCGAAGGACCTGCAGAGTTACGCCTTGCCCCCCTCCGTCGTGGCGATCCATATCCCGGCAAAGACGGCGATGAGGCCAAGCACCAGGTTGGCGGTGATGGGTTCGCCGACGAGCTGGGTGGCGAGCAATGCCGCCGCCACCGGGTTGACGGTCATGGTGTTGGCGACGCGGGTGGGCGTGGCGCGCTGCAGCGCCAGCACCCACAGGATGAAGGCGAGCGCGCCGCCGCCGATCCCGAGATAGACGCCCGCTATCCATTGCGGCGTGCTCAGGCTGGCCAACACCGCGACACTGCCGGTGAGCGAGCCGACCAGGATCAATCCGGCGGCGCCCGCCCCCATGCCGACGGTCAGGAAACCGAGCGCGCTCGAGCGCTGGATGAACGGGCGAGACCAGACATTGTAGAACGCCATGCACATCACGGCGCCGGTCATGATGAGTTCGCCGCGCCACGCGCCCGGCGGCGCCGCCGACAGGCCGGAGGCAAGCGCCGCCACGACGCCGAGTACCGCGATGCAGACACCGGTTGTCTTTCGGCTGGTCAGCGGCTCGACGCCGAGAAGCGCCCCGACAACCATGGTATGCAGCGGCAGCGTCGCCAGCGCGAGGCTGGCGCGCGCCGCGGTGGTATAGCCGATCGCGATGTAATAGTGCACTAAAAACAATCCGAAGAAGCAAAGCCCCAAGAGTGCCACGG
>JAUXWB010000242.1 GCA_030684475.1 Reyranella sp.
AGCAGAAAGAACGGCACCGACAGCAGGATGAAGGAGTTGTAGGCGTTGAAGGTTTCCTGCGCGAGCATCATCATCGACAGCCGCGGCTCGATCAGCAGGATCGGCAAGCATGCCAGCCCGAGCGCAAATGCGACCGGCACGCGCAGGACCAGTAATCCCGCAAATGTGCCAAACAGTACCGAAGCGGCCTGCCCAGCAGTAAGAACGCTGCCACTCATCGCGCTACCCCGAACAAGATCCGCGCTTCATCGACGATCTGTTCGCCCGCGAACGCGATCCAGGTGAATCCCGCCACCGGCCAGGCGACGTGAATCACCCAGAGCGGCAGGTCGGCCAGCTCCGAGGTTCGATTCCATGCAAACCGCGTGAACTCGATACCCGCCCACACGAACACCAGTGCGAGCGCCAGGATGCCGAGGCGCGACAGGATCCGTACCGCGGCCTCGGACCGCCGCGACAAATCGGGCCAGACATCGACTTCGAAATGCTGCGCTTCCCTGACGCCGACCATCGCGCCGATCATGATCGTCCATATGAACAGGAACCGCGCCATCTCCTCGGTCCAGATGTAAGACGGGATAAAGGGGGTGTAGCGCGAGATGATTTGCAACGTGACGGGAATAACCAGGATGCCGACGCAGGCTCCCAGCAGGACTTCCAGCAATTTGGCATAGCCGGCCGTCACGCGCCGCCACAGCGACGGCTTTGATGGCATCGGTGTTTCGGTCATCGGCCCCCGCGCAGATATAGACATCAAGCGGGGCAAGCCGCGAGGCTTGCCCCGAAATCTTGTTCAACGATTTCCGGTCAGGCGACGTTGATCTTTTCAAAGATGGCTTCGGCGCCGATCTCCTTGGCGTAGCCCGCCATCACGGGTTCGGTGAGCTTCTTCATGGCGTCACGTTCCTCGAACGGAACCCGCTTGAGCTTGCCGGCTTTCTCCAGGGCATCGAGCTTGGTGACTTCTTCGCTCGACTCGAGCTGCCGGCCGAAATCGCCGGCCTCCCTGCCCGCCTTCATGATGGCGTCCTGCAATTCCTTGGGCAAGGTCTTGAGCGTCTTCACCGAGAAGCAGATTGGACGGATCGACACCGCGTGCTGGGTCAGATTGAGATGCGGCGCAACTTCGTAGAACTTCATCGCCTCGACCCCGGCCGCCTCGTTTTCGCCGGCCGCGATAACGCCGTTCTGGATGGCGTTGTAGACCTCATTATAGGCAATGACCGTCGGAGCCATGCCGGCGGCCGCGAACGTCTTCGACCAGATCGGCGCGCCCTGCACGCGCACCTTGAGGCCCTTGATATCGGCCAGGTTCCTGAGCGGCTTATTGGCGAAGATATTGCGGATGCCGCCGCCGGCGTACCCGATCAATACCACCTCGGCCTTCCCGGCGACTTCGTCGGCGATCGGCGCCAGGATGTTCGCTGCCACGACCTTGTTCATGTGCTCGATTCCCTTGAAGACGAACGGAGCATCGATGAACGGGGCCGCTTTGGCGAAGGTCGACATATGGGCCGGAGAGACGATGCCGTAATCGACGGCCTTGCCCTGCGACATGTATTCGAAGTATTGCTTCTCGAGGCCGAGCGATGAGTTCTTGTGCAGCGTGAAGTTGACCGGCTTGCCGTAGTACTTCTTCACCAGCTCTTCGAACCTGACCAACGCCTTGGTGAAAGCGTGATCGTCGTTGAATTGCACCGCGCCGTTCAGCGTGACGGGCGCCTGCGCCTTCAGGATCGATGGCATGCCGAGCACACCGGCGGCGGCTGTCGCGCCGAGCCCGGCGAGTACTGTTCTGCGCTTCATAGGCTTCCCTCCCGTAATACCCATCCCTCTTCGTCGGGATTTTGGGCGTTAGCGACTGGCGACAGTCGCTCTGCAGCTTGCCTGTAAACGCCCAGCGTATGCAAGAGAGCGACGCGATGGAAGCCAATTTTGACGCACCTCCGGGAAGGTAATTCTGATGGACCGAAGACAGCGCTATTGCCGAACTCTTAGGGCGGGAGGTTTCGCGAAGTTGCGGTGCACACTAGCGCCGCTCCGTCGCAAATCCGTACATCAGCGCCAGCCGGTCGAGGCATTCCCGAAACCTGCGTGCGAAATAGTCATTCCAGCGCTGGGCATGCAATCCACGCCGCTGCCCGACTTGTTCCATGGTCATGCCCAGGATCAGAACCTCATGCACCAGCGCCGAGCCGTCGGCGCCGAGTTCACGCTGCGCCCGGTTTAGCCGCAGCACTGCCTTGCGCTGACCTTCGGTAATTGGCTCCCGCATCTGACCGCCATCGACATATTCCCTGGTCGGATCGACAGCTTGTGGCCCGCGCTCGGCCTTCTCCCAATCGGCCTGAAAGGCCCGTCCGCCCTGATATTGCGCTTCATCGACATGGCGATGCGAGTGCATGCGGCCCAGCGGATCGCTGCGGATTGAGCGCAGAGTGACGATCTTGTCGCCCGGTTCGAGGCCAAGGGGATCGTCGACTTCGATCGCGGCCACTTCCGCGTTGCGCGGCAGGTCCCGAGATCGCCGGTCATGCGTCGTTGCCGGATCGTGCGGCCTTCTGCGTTTGGCACGTGACATACTTCACTTCTCCACTAGTAGAATCTGGTCAGCCGTTACGTCGTTTGCCGGGGACTCGAAGTGATCGGAGCAGGCCCGCCAAGCGAATTGTTTGTGCTGCACGGTCCGCTTCATGGGGCCGTCGCCGTCATTTCAAGCCACCAGCCGCAGGCGGACCGGCACAGCCGCCCGCTCCGAGGCGGTACCGGGATCGCGCGTCAGGTGAAAATGCCCGAGGCAGTAGCTGGAGCCCTCACGCTGGGGATGACCACAGAAGGTAATGGCTTCATCCTCGTCGCCGCCGTAGGGATACCGGCAATCGCCCGGTTCCAGGTCAATCAGTGACAAATGGCGCGGCACGATCTGGACACAGCGGAGCTGGACACGATCCGGCCGCTCGGAAACCGCCGTCGGCGGCCTCGTTTCGGTCGCCGGCTCGCGAAGCTTTCGAAGCTGCGATGGATGGAGCTGCTGCGGCACCCTCGGCGAACGTTTCGACCGGTCGAGAGCCGCGAGTCCCATCCGCTTCGCGCGGCCGAGAGTGGCATTGCGGGAATAGCCGGTGTGAAATCTGGCATTGATCGCATCGGCGGCTTCAGCAAAGGACAGGCCTTTGGCAAGGCATTCCTGCAACGCGGCGCAATGTTCCGGAGGCCAGTTGATCTGCATCTGTCGTTTCTCCCATGCCTGACGCGGGGTGCCGGACCGCTCCTTCGACCGCAGTCCTCGAAGGCAGAGACCAGATTCCGATATTCCGAATAAAAAGTCAACATCCATTTCTGATATTCGGAATTGAGATTTTTCCGAATTTCGGAAAGAATGCGCCCGGCTGGATAAGGAATGCGTCATGCTGGATGTCAGGTTGATCGAACGGGGACTGGAGAAAGCTGGCAAGACCAAGGGCGGTCTGGCGGCCGCGATGGGTGTTCGTCCGGGGGCTGTCTCGGAGATCCTGTCCGGAATACGCCTGATCAAGGCATCCGAAATCCCTCTTATCATCGATTATCTCGATTTGAATTCGGTGCCTATCATGGGCCGAGTCGGCGCCGGGGCCGTAATCGAGCCCGAGCACGAGCAGGTGCCGCCGGAAGGCCTCGGCGAAATCGAACTACCCTTCCCCATTTCGGAGGAAACCATCGCCTTCGAAGTATCCGGTGATTCCATGCTGCCGAAATACGAGAACGGCGACATTATCGTCGTTTTCAAGGAGCAGCGGCATCCTGTCTCGAGTTTCTACGGCGAAGAGGCCGCGGTGCGGCTGAAGACCGGCGAGCGCTACCTGAAAACCATCGAGCGCGGCAAATCCGCCACGCAGGTCAACCTCACCAGTTTCAACGCCAAGCCGATCAACGGCGTGAGGCTGGAATGGATCGGGGAGATCTGTGTCACCCTGCCAAGGGGCCAGATCGAACGCCTCCGGGCCAAGGCCGCCGCTCGGGCTCGCAAGGCGGCAAAAGCCCAGGGCGGGCGGGCACACGAGAAGTAAGGGACCCCGTCGAATCGGGTAGTGCTGCAGCACGCGATTCGACCGGGGTTTGGGGCGAGCGGCAACAAACCAGAAAATTCCGATTATCAGAACTTATATCTTGACCAAATTCCGATTTTAAGAAATACTTGAACCTCTCGCCGGCCGTCTGCGGCCCGCATGAACGCGAGGGACCATGCAGTATTTCGTCGTGATGATCGACTATGGACGGCGCGGGCGCGAGGCGATTGTCGACCCTGAAATCACGCGCCGCGAAGTCATCTCGCGCGTGGCGTCGGGCGAATACAACAACATCAGTTTCATCCACGAAGTCGCCGACTCCTCGGTCGACGACATCACGGCGGAAATCCTCGCCGAGGCAGCCGTTCCCGCGACCCCGGCGCCTGACACCGATCCGCAGGCGCGCCGTTTCGATCACGCCCGAGATCTCAGGAAGCACGAAGTGGCCTGATCCAAGCAAGGGCCGGGGGCCATCACGGCAAATCTGCCCGGCATCCACGGCAATCCTCAGTAGATCACGATGTTACCGCAAAACCACATGCGCCAGGATTGTGCGGCCGTTCCTTGTCCGTTCGCAAGAGTTGATGATGAATATTCGGCTCGCGCGGTAGGTTAACCCGGGGTTGAATCTACCGCGCTTCCGCTGTGAAGGAGAGCCGAATGCCAGCCTACATCCAGCACCACGAAGCTGAGACCGCGCCGATCATCTGCCCGGGCTGTATAGGTCTACTCCCTATGTTCGTGAGGGAGGTCGAGCCGCATTGGAGCCTGGCGAAGATCGACTTCATCTATGAATGCTCCGACTGCGGCGCCGAAGTCAGGCAGACCATCACCAAGCCGGAACGACGACATTAGCGCGTTCACGCGCCGGATGTTTGAGGACGAAAAGCACCCACTCTCGGCATGAACCCAATCTGTCCTGCGACGATGGCAGGGAGATGGACAGTTTTTCGGTCTCCCAGGGAAGGAGGGGCAGGTCTGCTGTCTAATTTTGCCGACCTCTTTCCAGTACTTTATCGACCTAGTAACGTCCGCGGTCACAGATGGGAGCGCGCCAATGTACGACCCTGCTGGCGTTACCAGATCGCCCGAATTTTCCATCCCCGCGGAGATGAAAGCCTGGGTTCTGGGAAACCCGGACGAACTCCTCCTCCGCGACAAGCCAACTCCGGCGCCGGGGCGGGCGGAAGTTCTGGTCCGTATCGACGCCGTCGCGATCTGCGCTACCGACCTCGAGATCATCCACAGCGGGTCGCCGGCCAGCATCCAGGGTGGCCTGCCCTTCAACAAGGATTTTACACCGGGTCATGAATATATGGGCACGGTCGCTGCCCTCGGGCCCGCCGTTGACGAGTTCGCCATCGGAGAACGCGTCAGCGTGGAAATCCATGCCGGCTGCGGCCAATGCAAGCGCTGCCGCCAGGGCATGTACACCTCGTGCTTCAACTACGGGAAGCCCGACAAGGGCCACCGCGCCAACGGCTTCACCACCGACGGCGGTTTCGCCGAATACGCGGTCAACCACATCAATACGCTGGCACGGGTGCCCGACATCATGAGCGATGCCGAAGCCACGCTTGTCGTCACCGCCGGTACGTCGATGTACGGCCTCACCGAACTCGGCGGGCTTGTGGCCGGTGAAAGCGTTGTGATCATTGGCCCAGGTCCGATCGGACTGCTCGCGGTGGCCGTTGCCAAGGCGCTCGGCGCAAGCCCCGTGATCCTGACGGGGACACGCAACAAACGCCTCGCCATCGGCAGAGAGCTGGGCGCGGATCGCGTCATCAATATCGCCGATGAGAACGCGGTCGATGTCGTCAGGCAGCTCACCGGCGGGATCGGCGCGGACTATGTGATCGAGTGCGCCGGCACCGAGGCCACGGTCAATCAGGCCATCCATATGGCCAATCGCGGCGGAAAGATCTGCCTGGCGGCTTTTCCGCACGATCCGGTGACGACCGATCTGGCGCATCTGGTGAAGAACAATATTTACGTCTACGGTATCAGGGGCGAGGGTCGCAGCGCGACGCGGCGGACGATGGCACTGATGGCGGAAAAGCGGTTCGATGCGACAAAGATTCATACCCATACGTTTTCGCTGGACGATCTGCCGACCGCCCTCCGGTACGCACGCGATCGGGTCGAGGACGCCATCAAGGTGGTGGTGACCACGCGTCAGGCGGCAATGCTCAAGGGCGTGGCGGCGGAATGATCCCGTCACCGGCCGAGCGAGACGAATTGCTTAAAGGCTTCGCGCGCGCCCTGTTCAGGAGCGACATGGAAGCACTCTACAGGGTCGTCACGCCGGACTTCCTCTGGAACTTCCATGACGGTCTCGTCACAACCAAGACCCTCGCCGGCCCCGCGGCGATTGGCGAGCATCTGGCCGGGCAGCAGGCGCTGTTCTCAGAGCAACGTTTCCACGAGGTGGCCTACCATCATGCCGGCGAGGTGACCTTCATGACATTCCGTGTCAGCGAGACCGTGAGAACCAGCGGCGAACGCCGCGAGCAACGCGGCATCGAACGCTACACCTTCAGGGACGGCATGCTTGCGACCAAGGACGTCTATCGCAAGCCGGTCATGCCTTGACCCCGCCCTTGTTCAAATTCGTCCCAGCGCCGTCAGGATGATCTGCGGCGTCAGAGGAATCTCGGTGACGACTGCGCCGAACGGCCTCAGCGCATCGTTCACCGCGTTCGCCACCGCCGCGGCGGCCCCCGCCGTACCGGCTTCGCCCGCGCCCTTGGCGCCGAGCTCCGTCTCGGAAGTCGGCGACACCACATGGCCGACGTCGATATCAGGCATTTCGCCGGACATCGGCACCAAATAATCGGCCATGTTGGCGTTGGTCAGCTGTCCGCGCTCATCATAGACGCACTTCTCGAACAGCGCCGCACCGAGACCCTGCACGACGCCGCCGCGGATCTGCTCATCGACCAGTTGCGGATTGATGATGGTGCCGCAGTCCTCGACCACCCAATGCCGGAGCAGTTTCACAAATCCGGTTTCCGTGTCGACTTCCAGCCACGAAGCCTGAACGCCGTTGGTGAAGGCGAACGGGTATTCACGCGGCACGAAGTGGCGGGTCGCCATCAGCTCGGGCTGAATGCCCGGTGGCAAGGTGTCGGGCCGGAAATACACGATCCGCGCGAGCTCGCGCAACTCCATGCGCGGGGAGCCGTCACCTGCGTTCACGATCGCATTGCCGGCGAGGTCGAGTTCGTCCGGCGAGGATTGCAGGATGGCGGCGGCGACGTCGAGTATATTCCTGCGTAGAAGCTTCGCTGCCTGGAGTGCGGCCTCGCCGCCGATGCCGGCGCCGCGCGAGGCCCAGGTGCCGCCGCCATAGGGCGTGTTGTCGGTATCGCCGAGGATGACGCGGACGCGCTCCATCGACACGCCGAGCACGCTGCCGACGATCTGCGCGGTGAGCGATTCAGACCCTTGCCCCTGCTCGGTGATGCTGGTCTGGCAGATCACGGATCCCTGGGCATCAAGCCGCACTGCGACGCCGTCCTGCGAGGATATCCTGGCGCCGCCGACCCCGTAGAACGCAGCACTCGGGTTGGTGACTTCGATGAAGCTCGCGATGCCGATGCCGCGGTGAATGCCCTTGCTTCGCAACGTCGTCTGTTCCGCACGCAACGCATCGTAATCCATCATCGCCATCAGCTTGTTCATCGCCGCGTGATGCGACAGCAGCTCAAACCGCAGGCCGGAAGGCGACGCGCAGGGATAGGCATTGTCGGCAATCAGGTTGCGGCGGCGGATCTCCACCGGATCCATGCCGATCCTGGCGGCCGCGAGGTCGACCAGGCCTTCCGTCACCGAGCAGGCGATCGGATGGCCCACCGCGCGGTACTGGCACATGACATTTTTGTTCTGGAACACAACGCGAGCCCGCGCGCGATAGTTCTTCGTCACATAGGGGCCGCCCACCAGATTGACGACCTGGTTGGCTTCGATGGCGCTGGTACGGGGATACATGGAATAGGGTCCGATGCCGGTGAGATCGTCGATCTCGAACGCCGTGATGGCCCCGTCGCGCCGGACGCCGATCCGTCCCCGGCAGCGATGGTCGCGAGCATGGATATCAGTGTTGAAGCTCTCGACCCGGTCGGCGACGAATTTGACCGGCCGACGCAGCATTTTCGATAGCGCATAGGTGGCCATTTCGTCGGCGTAGATGTGGACCTTGATGCCGAAAGAGCCGCCGACGTCCTTGCAGACCACGCGAACCTGCGATTCTTCGAGCCCGAGATGGAGTGCGGCGATGTTCTGCACCATGTGCGGCGCCTGCGTGCCCTGGTAAATCGTCAGCTTCGCCTCGGCGGCGTTCCAGTCGGCGACGACCGAGCGTGGCTCCAGCGTCACGCCGGTGTGCCGTCCGAAAATGAAATCGGCTTCCACCACGGCGTCGGAGCCGGCGAATGCCGCATCGACCTCGCCGGCGTCGAGGTTGCGCTCGAAAGCCAGGTTGTCGCCGAGCGAGGGATGAATCACGAGGGTTGCCGGATCGAGCGCGGTGCGCATGTCCGTCACCGCCTCCAGCTCCTCGTAGTCAACCCTGACAATTTCCGCGGCGTCCTCCGCCACGGCGCGGCTGGACGCCACGATGGCGGCGACGGCCTCGCCCTGCCAGCAGACGCGGTCGATCGCAATCGCGTGCTGGGCCGCAGATTTGAGGCCCTTCAGGTGAGAGAGCACGCCGATCCACGGCGTGATGACGGCAGCAAGCTCCTTACCCGTCACGACGGCGATAACCCCGGGCACCCTCCGCGCCGCGGCAGCATCGATACCGGCGATCTTCGCATGCGCATGGGGCGAGCGCAGGAACACCACGTCTCCCATGCGCGGCAGCTCCATATCGCTGACATAGAGCCCGCGTCCCTGCATCAACCGCTCGAGATTCGGCCGCGGTACCGACTTGCCAATATAGGAGTTCGGCCGATCGAGTTCGGAGAGGATTTCGGGATTCGATGACGTGACGGTCATGCCGTGCGTCTCCTCCGCGTCCGCGCCGTGGTTTCAACCGCGTCGACAATGGCCTGGTAGCCGGTGCAGCGGCAGTAGTTGCCGGAAAGATGCTCGCGTATTTGCTCCCGGTCGGGCTCAACCTGCTGCGTCAGCAGGTCCTGTGCTGCCATCAGCATGCCTGGTGTGCAGAACCCACACTGCAGCGCATTACGATCGCGAAAAGCGGCCTGCAGATCGGCGACCTCGCCGCTATCAGACAATCCCTCGATGGTTTGGACGGACGCGCCGTGCGTCTGCACCGCCAGCATCAGGCAGGATCGAACGATCTCCCCGTTCACCCGCACCGTGCAGGCGCCGCAGACCCCGTGCTCGCAACCGACATGCGTTCCAGTCAGCTGCAGTTGCTCTCGCAAAAAATCCGCCAGATTGAGGCGCGGCAGAACCTGCGCATCGACGCGCTCACCGTTCACCTCGAGCGAGATCGGCATGGCAGCCGTCATGCACGTCCCCCGGCATTGAGATCGGGCCGGGCCAGCAGCGCCGACGCGCCGCGCGCCAGCAGCACCTTTGCAAGGTGCCGGCGCATGGAGGCGGATGCCTGCTGGTCGTCCTGCGGGGCGAGTTCTTCGCCGAGCGCTGTGGAAGCCGCTGCCAGCACTGCAGGCGTGACGGCAGCGTTGACCAGTTTTGTCGCGGCCCTGGCCAATACCGGCCGGTCGCCGACGGCAAAGAAGACGAGCCGAAGATCGGTGAAGGCATCCTTTTCCAGGATCGCTTGCGCCGCCAGACCGGCAATCGCGTAGTCGCCGTGCCGCCTTGCGAATTCATGGAAGAAATGTACGGAGTTCTTGTCCGCTACGGGCAGTTCGACCGACACGAGCAACTCTTGCGCCGACAGGTCAGTCTCATAAATCCCCTTGAAGAAGCCCTCGGCCGCGACTCGCCGTTCGCCGTCCTGACCGCGCACGATGATAGTTGCATTCAAGGCGACCATGCAGGCCGGCAGTTCGGAGGCCGGATCGGCATGGGCGAGGCTGCCGCCAATGGTGCCGCGGTTGCGGATCGCGGGATGCGCGACATGGGAAATCGCTTCGGTCAGTAGCGGTGCGTGCGCGGCAATATCAGGTGATTTCAGGAGATCGACATGACGGGTCAACGCGCCGATCCTGACGACATTGCCGGTCACGGTAATCCCGCGCAGCTCGGCGAGTTCGCCGATATCGACGATGAGTTCCGGAGAGATCAGGCGCAGATTCATCGCGGGCATCAAGCTCTGGCCGCCCGACAGCACCTTCGCCTTGTCGCCATGCGCCCTCAGCAATTCCAGCGCATTCACAACGCTGGTGGCGCGTGCATAAGCGAAAGCCGCGGCTTTCATTCGGCGTCACCTCCCCGGAATCGTGTTAGCCAATTTTCTTTGGATTAGACGGCGGCGACCACCAAAGGTCAAGTTTGTTTATCGAACGATTATTTCTGATGACTGGCCTTCCCGACTTGTCGTAATGGTATCGACAACCGACGGTTCGGTCCTCACGCGGCGCCAGAAAGGAGCGGCAATGGATCTCGGATTCTTCACGATGCCGATTCATCCTCTCGGCAAGGATTGGCGGCTGTCCTTGCAGGAAGACCGGGAAGCGTTCCTGCTCGCCGACGAACTGGGCTTCACCGAAGCCTATGTCGGCGAACACGTCACCGACCAGGCCGAGAACATCACCTCCTGCATCGCCTTTATCGCATGGGTCGCGGCCGCCACCAGAAAGATCCGGCTCGGCACCGGCACCATCAACATGCCGAACACCCATCCCGCGACGGTCGCGGCCTCCCTCGCGATGCTCGACCACATGCTCGACGGCCGGCTGATCTTCGGAATAAGCCCCGGCGGCCTGCTGTCGGACGCGGAATTGTTCGGCACTCTGGATGCCGATCGCAACGCGATGTTCCTCGAAGCAATCAACCAGGTGCTGGAGATCTGGGCCGGCGAGGCGCCGTACAATCTCGCGGGGAAATACTGGAACATCTCGACGCAGAAGACCCTGGTCGGCGATATCGGCCAGGGCATCATAGCGCGACCGCTGCAGCGGCCGCATCCGCCCATCGTGGTCACCGCCGTGGCGCCGTTCTCGAAAGGCGTCACCGAGGCGGCGGCACGCGGCTGGGATCCGATCTCGGCCAACTTCCTGATGCCGGCCTGGGTCAAGAGCCACTGGCCGAAATACGTCGAAGGATGCGAACGGGGCGGTCGCCCGGCCTCCCCCGCGAACTGGCGCGTCGCCAAGAGCGTCTTTGTCGCCAAGGACGCTGCGACCGCGAAAGCCTACGCCACCGATCCCGACGGTCCCTACGTCTATTACTACCGTTCGCTGTTCACCAAGCTCAAGTTGAACGGCCGCATCGAGCTGTTCAAGACCCGCCGCGACCAGCCGGACGATGAAGTGACGCTGGAAATGATCTGCGACAAGCTGATCATTTATGGAACGCCTGACAGCGTTGCGGATCAACTGCTGGCTTTCCAGGGCGAGGTCGGGCATTTCGGCACGCTGCTGTATGCGGGCAAGGACTGGAAAGATCGCGAGCTCGCTCGCCAGTCCATGATCCTGATGGCCGAGAAGGTCATGCCCCGCGTCAATGCCGGCGCCTCGAAGCACTCCAACGCCGCGGAATAATCCGCCAATCCCTTGAAAGGGCACGCCGTGGCTCTGACCGATCGCATTCCCTATCAGGCGCAGGTCGACAGGCCGAAACTCACGCTGCCCGGCGGCAAGAGGCTCGCGGTATGGGTCATCCTCAATGTCGAGGAGTGGCGGATCGAGAACGCGATGCCGCGAACCGTGCTGAGCCCGCCGATGGGACAGCCGCTGTTGCCGGACGTGCCGAACTGGTCGTGGCACGAATACGGCATGCGCGCCGGCTTCTGGCGCCAGTTCAAGGCGCTGACCGACCGTAATATGCCGGTAACATTGGCGCTGAACGCCAATGTCTGCCACTCCTATCCCCGCGTCGCGTCGGCCGCGCTTGAAGCCGGTTTCGAATTCATGGGCCACGGTTTCGTTCAAGGCCCGATGCACAGGCTGGACAACCAGGCCGATGCAATCAAGCGGGCGGTCGACACGATCGCAAAGTTCACCGGCAAGCCGCCGAGATCGTGGGAAAGTCCGGGACTGACGGAGACCGAGGAGACCCTCGATCTGCTGCGCCTCAACGGCATCGAATACGTCGCGGACTGGGTGATCGACGATCTTCCGCAGGACATCACGACGCCTCACGGCACCATCACCACCATTCCCTACTCGGTGGAGACCAACGACATCGTCATCCACGCGCTGCAGCATCTGACTTCCGAGCAATTCCTGCAGCGCTGCACCGACCAGTTCGACCGGCTGTACCTTGAAGGCGCCGACAATGCGCGAGTGATGGCGATCTCGATTCATCCCTACATTACCGGTGTCCCTCATCGCATCAAATATCTGGAAGCGCTGCTCGACTATGTCATCGGCCATGAAGGCGTCGCCCTGATGACCGCGAGCGAGATCGGCGACTGGTACCGGGCGGAAATGTCGAAATCCCAGCCCTGAATGCGGGATCGACGAGATCATGCCAGGGCCACTTTTCCGGCTGCCTCCGCCGCTGCGCGTTGGGGCCCACCGGCGGCCGCGAATATCCGTTCGAATCCGGTCAGAAAAACATCCAGCGCGTTGCTGATCACCTGGCGCTTGTCTTCCAGTACCGGCGATTCGAAAATGTACTTGCGAACTCCGTAATAGAAGATTCCGCTTTGAAGCACCCACGCCATCTCGAGCTCTGGCGCGGTCGGCTTGGCTTGTTCAGGGAGCCCCGCTTCGTGACGACACTCCCTGACGATACGCGACAGAATCTTGTCTTCCACGACGCCGATGTACCACCGGTTGATGTCGAGTCCCTTCAAGCCGGCGTAAAAATAGATCCGCAGCCATTTGCGGGTGAAGATCGCATCGGTATAGGCCTGATAGAATTCCTGCAACCGCTCGCGAAGCGGCCGCGAACGGTCGGTCAGCAGCTTCTCCCATCCAGCATCGAACGGCTCGAGATAGACTGTGCGATAGACTTCCCCGATCAGATCGTCCTTGCTCGGGAAGTAGCGATACAGCAGCGGCTGCGTCACGCCGAGCCGCCGGGCCAGATCGCGCGTGCCGCCGTCAAATCCTTCTTCCGAGAAAAACTCGGTGGCCTTGGCAATGAACTCCCTGCGGCGGTCGTCGGGAGAAAGCCGCTTCTGCTTCACGCGGGCGCGCTTCGGCACAACTTTCTTCATGAGGAGTCGTCGGGCTTGAGAAACCGACCGTAACTGCCGCGGGCAAACAGAAGCGGCTCCTGCCGGTTGTAGGCATAGGCCTCGACCGCACCCAGGAAGATGACGTGGTCGCCGCCATAATACCGATTGGCCGCACGGCACTGGAAATTCGCGACGCTGTCCGCGAGGACGGGCGCGTTGCCAAGGCCGGGCGTCCATTCGACGCCTGCGAACTTGTCTTCCGAGGATTTCGCGAACTTGTTGGCGAGCGCCTGCTGCGATACGCCGAGCACGTTGACGGTGAAATGGCTGGCGTTCTGGAACGTGGTCAATCCTTGCGAAAACATCCCCAGGCTCCAGAGCACCAGCGGCGGGTTCAGCGATACCGAAGCGAACGAATTGCAGGTCAGGCCGTAGGGCTTGCCGTCGGCCGCGACCGCCGTGATGATGGTGACGCCGGTGGCGTAGGTGCCGAGCGCATTGCGAAGATCCCTGGGGTCGATCACTGAATTGTCGCTGGCCAGCTCATTGGCCGGATCTGGATGGATCGGATGCTTGGGCCCGTCGGTCATCCCCCGGGCCTCAGAGCGTCAGGTTTTCGGAGGGCAGGCCGAGCGCCACGCGGCCATAGTTGGTGCCAGCCGCATCGAAATTGAACGCCAGGTGCGAATTGATGGCGTGGGCATCGCGAAACTGCCGCTGCAGCGCGCCTGTCGTGAACAGGCCGCGCGCGCCGCTCGCGGAAGACAGCAGCGACACCGCCTCGGTACAGAGATTGACGGAGTAGGCCCCGTCGCGCCGCAACCTGGTCTTGGCGGCAATGCCCGGGATGTGGCCGGAGCGCGCATCTGCCATCGCCTCGATACATCGCGAACGCATGATCAGGCGGGCGGCATCGATCTTGGCGGAAGCCTCGGCAATCTTGATCTGGGTGCTCTGGAAGTCACCGAGCTTGGCGCGATTATAGGTCGAGGCGCGATGGCGCGTGATATCGATATAGTCGTCGAGGCAGGCCTGCGCATTGCCCAGCGCCGCGCCTGACAGCACATAGGGAAACAGCGAGAATACCGGCAGCGCATAGAGCGCATCAGGATTGTCCGGGCTTCCGGGGGTCGGACCGCCCGAAAGATCGCCCACCGCCACCGTCATCGGTTCGGCGACGAAGACATCGATGACTTCGACATCGTTCGATCCCGTCCCCCGCAATCCGCTCGCATTCCAGGTGTCGGTGACCTTGTAGTCGTCCTTGTGGAGCAGGAAGATCCGGTATTCGATGCCATCGGCTTCATCGTCCGATGAGACGACGCCACCAAGCATGTTCCATTCGCTCGAGTTCACGCCGGAGGAAAACGGCCAGTGACCCCGCAGCCTGTATCCGCCGTCGACCTTGCCGGCACGGCCGGAGGGAAAGATGAAGGAGGATGCGATCAGCGCGTCAGGGTCCTTGCTCCAGACCAGATCCTGGGCGCGCCTGTCGAACATGCCGAGCATCCAGTGATGGCTGGCGAGATTGGCGAAATTCCAGGCCACCGACGCATCGCCCTGCGCCAGCACATCGGCGCAATCGACCAGCGCGACGTAATCGAGTTCGGCGCCGCCGACCCGCTTCGGCTGCACGATCCGGAACAGACCGGCATCATGCAGATCGCGTTCGGTCTCCGGCGGCAGGCGCCGCAGCTCCTCGGTTTTGGAGGCACGATCGCGCAAACGCGGAACCAGCGCCCTGGCCCGTTCAATCATGGCGGCATAGACGCTGATGTCCGCGAGCGGACCTGACTTTGGCATTTCGCCAACACCTCCCATTTCAGCATTCCCTGCTATCCCGCCGCTCATCGCGGTCTCGGGATGCGGCCGATCGGAGCGAAACCGGCTTGACCCGTCGAAGCTATCTGATGATTGTTTATCGCCTGATCACCAACTATTCAAGGCGTGGCCGGCATAGGGAGCGAGCGCTGATGGACAAGACCGTTGGAATCGTCGGGCTTGGCATCATGGGCGGCGCGATCGCCCGCAATCTGGTCGAACGCGGGTGGCGCGTCATCGGCTTTGACATTGATGCCGCGCGATGCGCCGAGCTCGCGCTGGCCGGTGTCACGATCGCCGATGACAGCGCGCGGGTCGCGCTGGACGCGCCTGTTATCATGACCACCCTGCCCAGCCCCGAAGCAGTTGAGAATGTCGCGCAGCGCATTGCCAACTCCGGTGCGCCGCCGCGGATTGTGGCCGAACTCTCTACGCTCACCATCGCCGACAAGCTCCGTTGCGAAGAAATCCTGAAGCAGGCCGGGCACATTGCGCTGGATTGTCCGCTGAGCGGAACCGGCGCACAGGCGAAAGCCCGCGATCTCGTCGTCTACGCCAGCGGCGACAGCCCGGCCATTGCAAGTTGCGCCGGCCTGTTTGCCGATTTCGCCAGGCAAAGCGCCAATCTCGGCGCCTACGGCAATGGCAGCCGGATGAAATTCATCGCCAATCATCTGGTCGCCATTCACAACGTCGCCACCGCCGAAGCGATGCTGCTGGCGCAATGCGCCGGGCTCGATCCGAAGTTGGTGGTCGACATGGTTGGTCCCGGCGCCGGCGGCTCGCGAATGTTTCAGATGCGCGCGCCGATGATGGTCGAAGGCGTTTACGCGCCTGCGACCATGAAGGTCTCGATGTGGGAGAAGGACATGGCGATTATCGCCGAATTCGCCGCCGCTGTCGGCTGTGCCACTCCGCTGTTTACGTTGACGCAGCCGGTCTATGCGCAGGCAATGGCCATGGGGCTGGGTGAGCAGGACACGGCGTCGGTGTTCGAGGTGCTGAAGAAGAACTTCGCTGCCGATCCGTGTTGACGCAAGCGCTCCATCCGGGACTACGCAACGATCTCTCCGCGTCGTCCCTGCGAAAGCAGGGACCCATAGCCACCGGCGTTAGCCTGGCGAAGATTGCGTCATCCATCGCGCTATATCGAGGGCACAACGCGGTTTGGGTCCCGGATCGGCGTTCGCTACCGCTCACTTGTCCGGGACGACGTGGGGTGAGTTTCGGATTCAATTGTAAAACAGCGAGGATACGCGTCCGCGATCTCGCGGCGCGATACGCCCGAAGTTTTCCAGATCGTTTGCCCTCCAAAACGAGAGGGCGCAGGGAAGACCGGGTGCGCGCTGCACCCGCGGTCTCGTGTGCAAAAAGTGTACGAGTAGGCGCACACGAGCATACAGGTTCAGCGGAAACACTCCGGCCTTCCCTGCGCAGTGGTGTAAGGCTTATAAGTGATCTCCCCGGTGAGCCCAGCTCTATTGCCACCGTCACCTGCGGGACTGACCGCAAGCTTGACACCGACGTCGGGGGTGTCAGAACCACACTATTTCGCCATCCACATCCGCGCCGTTCGTCAAAGGCGCATCCGCGTCCACCGCATCCCACCGCGCGTTTCGTGACGATCGCGAGCCGCCCCTCTTGTCGGGTGGGACGGGCAAGAATGTACGGGTGATTTGCCCTTCTGGAAAAGCGAAATATTGCCCGACGGGTTAATTTGTCGCACCGGGGACTCAGGGGCTGCACTTGCGCGCAACTACCCCGCCGCGCTGGAGAAATTCGGCTGACGGCGCTCGGCGAACGCGGTGAACGCCTCGCGGGCCTCGGCGGTCTGCAACCGCTCCGCGAAGATCACGCTCTCGCGATCGATCCGTGCGGCGATCGCTTCGAACTCGCGCATCAGGGCCTTGGTGTGACTGAGCGCGCCGGGTGGACGCCTGGTCAGGGCTTCGGCTGCCGCGCGCGCACGGCCGCGCAGTTCAGTTGCCGGTACCACCGCATTGGCCAAACCACAGGCCAGCGCCGACGCCGCATCGAGCGGCTCGCCGAGCGCGAACATGGCGTAGGCGCGGACATGGCCAATCCGCGCCGGCAACAACCAGCTCGATGCCGCCTCGGGCACCAGCGCGAGATTGACGAACGGCGTGGTCAACCGCGCGCTCTCGGCCAGGAAGACCAGATCGCAGTGCAGCAGCATGGTGGTGCCGACGCCAACGGCATTGCCCTGCACGGCCGCGATCAGCGGCTTGGTCGCTTTGCCCAAATTCCTGATGAAGCGGCCTGCCTGATTCTCGCCCCGATCCTTTTTAGCCGCCTGGGCAGCGAAATCGGCGAGATCGTTGCCGGCGGTAAAGCTGTCGCCGTCGCCCTGGAACACGACGACACGAATTTCCGGATCCTTCTCCGCGCGCTCGAGCCCGTCCGACAGGGCGCTGTACATCGCGCTGCTCAGCGCATTTTTCTTGTCCGGCCGGGCCAGCGTCAACGTCATGATCCCGGCCGCGACTTCGGTCTTCACATAGTCAGTCATCAGGAATCTCCTCAAGGGGGAATGCGTTTCGCTTCAGGCGACTTTCGTCGATTTTTCCTGTCCGGCGCCATCGAGGAAACCGACGAGCCGGTCACGAATGATGCGTTCGGCATCCGCCATGATGCGGTCGATCAATTCCTTCACGGTTGGCACATCGTTGATCAGGCCGGCCACCATGCCGCAGCTCCAGGCCCCCGCGTCCACATCGCCGTCGATCATGACCTTGGGATAGGCGCCGGCGACCTGATCGTGGATGTCAGCGATCTTCAGGCTCGCACCCTTCTCGCGCTCGATTTCCAGCAACCGGTCGACGGCCTTGTTCTTCAGTACCCGCTCGGTGTTCCTGAGCGCCCGCATGACCAGTCGGGTGTCGAGTTCGGAGGCCGCCACCAGCGCCTTCTTGACGTTGTCGTGGATCGGCGCCTCCCTGGTCGCCATGAAGCGCGTGCCCATGTTCATGCCGGCCGCGCCCATCGCCAGTACCGCCACCAGGCTGCGCGCGTCGGCCATGCCGCCCGACGCCACGAAGGGAATCTTCAATTCCTCGGCGGCGCGCGGCAGCAGGATCATGTTCGGC
>JAUXWB010000243.1 GCA_030684475.1 Reyranella sp.
GGGCGAGGATCGCCTGATCGACCCCGCGAACCATGGCCCCATCGTCGCCCGCATGCGTCACGCCGAGCATTTCACCATCGCCAACGCGCGCCACGAGATCATGATGGAGACCGACGACATCCGCGCCCTGTTCTGGGAAGCCTTCGACCGGCTGGCGAAAGGCGTGCTCGGCTGATGACCGAACTGCAGATGCTGGTGGTCGCCGGCGCCTTCATCGTCGCCGGCATCGCCAAGGGCGCGATCGGCATCGGCCTGCCGCCGATCGCCATCGGCCTGATGTCGCTGGCGCTGCCTCTGGGCGACGCGCTGGCGATCATGACCATTCCGACGTTGACCACGAACCTCTTCCAGGCGCTCTACGGCGGCCGTTTCCTGGTGCTGCTGCGCCGCTTCGGCACGATGGCCGCGGCGGCGGTGATCGGCGTGATCGGCGTGGCGATAACCGTCGGCAAACTGGGCTCGCCCGGCACCACCGGCTGGCTCGGTCTGCTGCTGGTGCTCTACGCCCTGCTCGCCCTGTTCGCCTGGCGTCCCGTCATGCCGCGTGCCGCCGAACCGTGGGCCAACCCGCTGATCGGTCTGGCGACCGGCGCCGTCACGGGCGTCACCGGCATCGCGGCCGTGCCGTTCCTGCCCTACATGCAGTCGCTGCAGATCGCGAAGAACGAGCTGATCCAGGGCCTCGGCATCCTGTTCGTGTTCATCACCGCAGCCCTGGCCGCTGCCCTGGTCCAGCAGAACATCTTCGACACGACCAACACGATCGGCGGCGTGGCGGCCGTCGTCCCCACCTTCATCGGCGTCTGGATCGGCCAGAAGGTGCGCCACGCCGCCTCGCCCGAAACCTTCCGCAAGATTTTCCTGTTCGGAATGCTGGCACTCGGCCTGCACATGGCGCGCGGCTTGCTGTAGACTCGGGCGGCCATGCCCCTCCTCACCCACAAAGTCACGATCTGCGGCATCCCCGAGCTGTCGCTGCACTGCGCAGCGGGCGTCAGCCACGTGCTGTCGATCATCGACACCCACGAGCCGCGACCCTCAGCTCTCGACGGGTTCGACGGGATCGACCACGAGTTGATCCGGTTCGACGACGTCGTCGCCGAGTACCCGGGCTTCGAAGCCTGCACGCCGGCGCACATCGAGAAGCTGCTGGCGTTCGGCGAGAAGGTGCACGCCCACCCGAACGGCCACGTCCTGGTCCATTGCCACGCCGGCATCTCGCGCTCGACCGCGGCAGCGGCCATCCTCATGACCCAGCATGCGCCGGGACAGGAGGAAGCGGCCTTCCTGAAGCTGCTCGGGATGCGCAAGCACGGCTGGCCCAACACCCGCATGGTCGAATTCGCCGACCAGTTGCTGAAGCGCGACGGCGCGATGCTGCGCGGCCTCGTCGCCTACCGCCGCGCCCTGATCGAGGCCAAGCCGCACCTGAGCGAGGTCGTCCGCAACATCGGCCGCGGTCACGAGCTGCCGGCGTAGCACTGTCACACCCAAAGGTGTCACACCAAGTTGAGACAAATGTTGTGACACAGGCTGAGCGCCCACCTGTGACACCGAAGGGAATCTGCCCCTGCGGCCCGCCTCGGGCGGCCGCAGATGACCGTCAAAACAG
>JAUXWB010000255.1 GCA_030684475.1 Reyranella sp.
GACCAGTGCCCGGGCCTCGGCCAGGGTGCGCGCATCGGCGGGCTTGGGTTGATAGGTGTGGGCGTCGGTGTCGGGCCCTACGAGCATCGACAGGTCGACGTTCTCGCCGCCGACTTGGCCGACCAGGTCGCCCAGGATCGAAAAGGTCGCCACGACCTTGAGCCGGGCCCCCGTTGAGGTGGATTGGGCGGAGGCGGGAACGACGGCCAGCAGCGGCGCTGCCGTCAGCAGGAAACGACGAAACATACCGTTATAATATAACGTCAGCCCGGAACATCAAACGGGAAAGTCGAGCCAAAGCGGGGTGTGGCCGGTGGCCTCGAACAGCCGCAACAGATCCGCCGAGGCGATCGCCGTCGTCATGGTGTTGACCAGCGGATGGGCGTTGATGGGGCCGCCTTCTTCCAATCCCCGATCGAGCGCCAGTCTCACCACCCGCGCCTCGTCGTTGACCAGCGCGAAGGGCGTCACCGATCCGGGCTCGACCCCGAGCACGCGCCGCAGCCGCTCGGGACTGCCGAACGACAGCCGGCCGGCGCCCAGCGCCTCGCCCAGGCGCTTGAGATCGATCGCGCGATCCTCGAGCGCCACGACCAGCCACATCTCCTCCTTCTTGTTGCGCAGGAAGAGATTCTTGATGTGACGGCCGGCCAGGTTGCCGCGCAACGCCTTGGCTTCCTCGACGGTGAAGACCGGCGGGTGCTCGACGGTGCGGTGCGCGATGCCGAGCGCCTCGAGTTTGGCGAATAGTTGTTGCGGGCTGTGCATGGGACCGGTCTAGAGTGTCGGGATGAAAGGCATTGTTCTGGCAGGCGGCAGCGGCTCGCGGCTCTACCCCATGACCCGCGCGGCCAACAAGCAGCTTTTGCCGGTCTACAACAAGCCGATGGTCTATTATCCGCTGACGACCATGATGCTGGCGGGGTGCCGCGAGATCCTGCTGGTGGTCAATCCGCAGGATGTCGAGACCTACCGCCGCCTGTTCGGCGACGGCAGCCAGTGGGGCCTCGAAGTGAGCTACGCCACCCAGCCGAAGCCGGGCGGCATCGCCGAGGTCTTCCTGATCGGCCGTGAATTCATCGGCACCAGCCGCGTCGGCCTGATCCTGGGCGACAATCTCTTCTACGGCGATTCGCTGCCCATGGTGGCCGACCGCGGC
>JAUXWB010000259.1 GCA_030684475.1 Reyranella sp.
TCGTCATCGATGATCGTCTCGTAGACGATCAGAGCGCCGCCGTAGGGCAACGCCTGATAGGCCTTGTCGATGAGCAGGCGTTTCTTGTCGAGTCCCCAGTCATGGAGAATGTGGCCCATAACAATCACGTCCGCCTCCGGCAGGCGGTCGACAAAGAAGTCGCCACCGCGGAAAGTAAGACGGTCGGACAATCCCTGCTCGGCAACGAAGGCATCGAAATGCGGGCGCACGGCGGGAAGATCGAACCCGATGCCGGTAAGGTGGGCATGCGCCCGTGCCACGGTCGCCGCCAGACCGCCTTGGGCCGTGCCGATGTCGACGAAGCTCCTGCTGTCGGCCCACGGAAACCTGTCGGCGATGGCGGCAGCCGAACCAAGGCTCAGTCCGGTCATGGCCTTGAGGAATTCGGCCAAGCGGTCCGGCTCGTTATAGAGCTCATCGAACAGATCGCGGCCCTGCTTGGCTTCATTCTGCGGCTCGCCGGTGCGCAACGCCTCGGTGAGCGCTCCCCAGAACGGATAGAGCCGGGCATTGGCCATTTCCAGCAGCCCCCCGACATAGGTCGGCTTGCGACGGTCGAGAAAAAGGCCGGTTGCCGCCGTGTTGGCGTAACGGTCTGCGGTCCGATCCAGCATCCCGAGGGCGACCAGCGCGTCCAGGAAGTCGCGCGCACCACGCTGGTGCAACTTTAGGCGCGCCGTCAGGGTCGCAAGGTCCTGCGGCCCGTCCGCCAAGTGGGTGAACAGGCCAAGCTCGACGGCACTGAGCAAAGCTTTCGATCCCCAGAATCCGAGGCCGAGCTGCATGATCGAGTCGGGGGATATTTGTGCGTCTCTCCCGCTTCCATTCGATTCGGGCGGGCTGATAGTCATGGTCATGGCTGACTCCGGGACTGGCTGGGTGCCGATCGATTTTCAATTGGACGTGAAATCACAATAGCTGAGGGCATTCCTCCCGACCTTGACGAAGCATTGATTTTCACGCGACGTTTCATTGATTTTCAAATTGACCTGTTGGCGCCTGGTGCGAGGGAGGACAGCGGTTTGCGTGTCCAATTTGACCGCTACAGTCTCGACACGGCGCGGCGCGAGCTGAGAGCAGGTTCGGCGCTGATCTCGGTACAGCCCCAGGTATTCGATGTCCTCGTCTACCTGATCGAAAACCGCGACCGCGTCATCAGCAAGGACGATCTTATCGCATCGGTCTGGAACGGGCGCACGGTTTCAGAGTCGACCTTGACCAGCCGGATCAATTCGGCGCGCCGCGCCATCGGCGACGACGGCGAGCATCAGCGGTTGATCAGAACAGTCGCTCGTAAAGGCATCCGGTTCGTGGGAACGGTCCAGGAAATCCCTCCATCGGCCGGCGTTGCTCCCCAACTGGAGGCGCCGGGACAGCCGGCTCTGCGCCTGGCGGCTCACGATCGCTCCTGCATCGCGGTCTTGCGATTCGCCAGCTTGTCCAAGGATGCAGAGCAGGAGTATTTTGCCATTGGAATCACCCAGGACATCGTCACTGCGCTGAGCCGAATACGGCAGTTTTTCGTGGTCGCGGGGAACTCGACCGAGCGTTCATCGGCGGACGTGCGCCAGATCGCGTCCAGCCTCGGCGTGCGCTACGTGGTCGAGGGCAGTGTCCGCAAGGCTGGCGACTGTATCAGGATCTCGGTCCAGCTCATCGACGGCGGGAGCGGCAAGCATATCTGGGCCGAACGATTCGACCGCGAGCTCGGTGACATTTTCGCCATCCAGGATGAAATCACCCAGTCCATCGTCGGGCAGATTGAGCCGGAGCTCGGCCGTGCAGAGTACGAGCGGGTCAGGGTAACGCCGCCGGAGAGTCTCGGCGCCTGGGAGCTTTTCCACCGAGGCATGACCTTCATCGCTCGGCGAACCAAGGATGGCAACGCGGAGGCGCGCCGATTGCTGACTCGATCGCTGGAGCTGGACCCAGGCTTTGCATCTGCCCACGCGGCCATCGCGTGGAGTGACGCCGAGGATCTTTTCTTCCGCTTTGCCGATCCCGATCCACAGGACATTCTCACCCGTGCCCGCCGGGCGGTGACGCTCGACGACAAGGACCCGTTGGCTCATCTGGCGATGGCTTGGGCGCTGACCTTCGCCCGGCAACCCGAACTCGCAATCGAGGAAGCGAGACGCGCCACCGAGATCAACCCCAGCTTTGCCCATGCCCACACGATTCTCGGGCGTATCCTCGTTCATTCCGGCCGGTGTTCGGAGGGCATGCAGCATGTCAAGCTGGCGCTCTGCCTCAGTCCTTTCGATCCCAGTGCACGCCAATACCTGAACGTTCTCGCCGTTGGTAATTTGTACCTTGGCAACGACGCGAAGGCGGTGGAGCTAGGCCGCCACGTCCTTCAGACATTCGACACCTGGGCCGGCCGGATAGTCATCACCGCGGCGCTGGGCCATCTCGGCGATCTGGCAGGCGCCGAGGAATCCCGGGTCGAGATGGAGAATCGCTGGCCGGGATTCTCGATCGACCAGGTTCGAAGGAACTATTTCGTTTTCCACGAACCTTACCTTGAACGGTTGCTTGACGGGCTTCGCAAGGCCGGCGTCTTGGAGAAGTAGAGCTATTCGCTGTGGTCCGCTCTTGGCACTTTTCGGACTTCACGCGATGTCCGACTTGAGTCCGCAACCCGGCGCAGTTCCAGTTGATCGCCTCCATGGACGCTCAAAGTCGCGTTGCCCTTTTATCAGGGCGTTCCGGTGATGCTCAAGTCATTGAGACAAAAGGATTATTCCGAAAGTCCTCAAACCCTAGGCGAACACCTCAAGAAACGACGCCGCAAACTTAGCCTTCTCCAGCGGGAGGCGGCCGAGCAGATGGGTATCCTGACCGAAACGTACGCGAACTGGGAAAAGGACAAGACGGCGCCTGTTGCGGCTCAATTCCGGCCCGTGGTGGCCTTCCTCGGGTACGACCCTACACCTGCCGCTCAAACCCTCGCCGAGCGCCTACAAGCCAAGCGCCGGGAGCTGGGCGTCACGTTCTCTGAGGTCGCCCGGCACGTCGGCTGGGACGAGGGAACCCTGACCCGGTACCTCAACGGGACCTGGCGTATGCCTCCCGCTCGCGAAGCCGCCCTAGATGAATTCTTAACAACCCCTACAGCTGAGCTTGCCTCAGTCCACCACCGACTAAGAAGGCGTCCTTAGCCTGGGCGTAGGATAGAAAGCATGCCACGAGGTGAACCGTCCCGGGTTTGCCGGAGGCTGTTGGCAATATGCTTGCGTTAAGCCACCGCACACCGGACTTGATTGAATAACCGAGAGCGTTAATCGTGCTTAGTTGCGGGGTGGGTAGGAGGTGGAAGCCTCAAAGAACGCCTCCGGGGCCCGATTTAGTCCCGGGCAATGTGCTGACTCACAGGGGCTCATGATGGCATCGTCTTTTTCGGAGGCGTTGAGGCCGCTGGCGGCGAGATTTCCCAAGGTCGTTCGAGAGCACGAGATACTGAGGGTTGCTGCAACAGTCGATGGCAGGAATGGCGCGAAAGATGCCGAGGGGGTTCGCCGCGAGGTCCTGACTTGGGCGCAAAACAGAAGCGGCGGTCGTCTCCCCCAGGAGGCATGGAATAGCCACAACTTTGACTACTTGTCAGGCGGTCGCAACAGTGCGGGCGTCCGCATCGTTGGTGACGGGTTCGACATGTGGGCAATCCGGGCAGACGATCCGGACAAGTTGGTTCCGGGCCGCATTTGGACGACCGAGGTCGTAGTCGGGATTATGGGTGGCATGCGGCCGCGTTTCAGTGCGCGCCTCCTTGCGTCCACATCCGAAGGCGAATTTGACGTCGAACCGCATACCCCTGGCTTCGTGCAGCAGGTTGTAGAGCGCTGCGGCCTATCACGGGGTCAATATGCACTCAGCCCACAACCGTGGATGATCGACTCAAGTGATGAGGCTGAACGGCTTGCTGACATGTTGGTCGATCCGGAGCGGGCACTCCCTGTCTTTGTTTTGACCCTGCCCGAGAATGCACTGGATTTAATCTACCCTTTTTTTGACGCGGCGGCGCTTGCTCGCGCCATGCTCGGGACAGCACATATTGCCATTCTTCCAGCTACCCAAACTTGGGTCCTGACTGACCGGTTCGGAAAGCTGCGTTCAGTGTTTGGCGGCGCTGCGCGGGCCTATCTGCCAGGATTTGCTGAGGACGCAAATCCCTACAGCCATCGTCTGGTACTTCCAGAGTTCATTGGTACACCTCAAACTGCTGCGCAGTGCATCCGTTGGATGAGAACTCTGGCGGCCTCGGAGAGCGTCCGGCGTGTTCGCATGGGCCGAGACATCCTGGCGTTCTCTGCCATTCGCAACACGAGTCTCGAAACTAGGCAACGTGAACTGGAGACCGAAGGGGCAAGCGAGAGCGAACAACTGTTAGCGGCAAATGCGCTTATCGAGGCGCTTCAGAAGCAAGTCGATGATGAAACAGCTTCCCAAGAATATTTTGCCGGCGAGCATCGGCAAGCAGAGGACCGCGCCGCGACAGCGGAGGCACAGTTTGCGGGGGCAACTTTTCACATTCAGCAATTGCTCAGCCAGATTCGAGGACGTGGTGAGAACCCAGACGCGGACGTTCCTCTGCCGGGAAGCTGGGTCGAATTCACTAGTTGGTGTGATGCCAGCTTGATCGGCCGCCTAGTCCTGAGTCCACGGGCGCGAAGAGGCATCCGCACCGCTGAGTTCGAGGATGTGGCACTTGCTGCCCGGTGCCTTCTGTGGCTCGCGAACGACGGGCGCGAAAGAAGAATTCAGGGTGGCGATGGTAGTCTTGCAGACGAGCGGGTCGAAGAAGGAATCCGCAACGCTCATTGTGGAGGAGATCAGTTCGAGCTCGACTGGCAGGGACGTCGCCACTCGGTCGATTGGCATATCAAGAGCGGGGGAAATACGAGAAACCCAAAACGCTGTCTGCGAATTTATTACTTCTGGGACCCTTCGTTACAGCAGATTGTTGTTGCCGAAATGCCCGCGCATCGACGGACTTGGGCAACATAGGCCGGCGAGTTCCGGTCGATCGGATGGAGGCGCTCGAAAGACTGCTGTCGGCCGAGAGCGCAGATTTGGCAACGATCCATCGTGTACCCAGGCGCTTGAGGCGGAAGGGTGTCAATTCGGCTAGCAATAGCCACTTGGGCGCTAATTGCTCCTTGGCGACGCTACCTCCAGCCTGCAGAGTTGAGTGATGATGACACCAATCTGCGATCACACCAGTGTAGGTATCTTAATATGGCGAGATCGACGTCTGCTTTTGATTGAGCGTCGGAAACCTCCACCCGGCTTCGCACCGCCTGCGGGGCACGTTGACGACCACGGTAGCTACGAAGATGCAGCGAGAGCCGAGGTTCGGGAAGAAGTTGGATTGGAGGTTGTCTCGTTGCGCCTCCTTGGGGAAGGACGACGCGACAACCCATGTCGGCGCATCGATGGAACGTGGCACTATTGGAAGATTTTCGAAGCTCAGGTGAAAGGGGAACCCAACCGTAGCCACGAAGAAACGAAGGGACTTCTGTGGGCCGATGATGAAGTACTTCAAAAGCTCGCTAGCCGTACGTTGACTTGGCAATCAAAGAAATTGAGTGACCAAGAATGGATTGCCTCGCCGGGCATCGAGCCTGTATGGTTGCAATGGATGAGTGAGTTACGCGTGATACGGCGTTGAAATTTCCACTCGGAGACGGCTTGTGACTGATGTGCAGAAGCCAATAAACGACGACTCTGATAACGAAGATCATGATGCAGCCCGAGGTGGGGACGCGGGCGGGCGAACTGACTCGCAACGCGCCGCCGCAACGTATGCTTGGGAGTACTTCAAATATCATGCCCAGCAAAGGCAGGCTGTGTTCCGGTTTTTTCTCGTCATTGCTGGCGCTCTCTTTGCTGCTTACCTACTAAGCTTCCAGAGCACTGCCGCTGATTTGAAGGATGCACGACCTTTGATCGCTGCCATGTTGGCGGTGATGAGTTTTCTCTTTTGGCGATTGGATGTGCGCAGTTATCAGCTCGTCAAATTGGCCGAAGATTACTTGGTACGCGACGAAGGAAGTTTGGCTACCGCACTCGGAACCGAGGACGTTCGTCTCATTGGAAGATCCAATGAAGCGAAGCCCAAGCGGGTGCCACTTAAGTGGTTCGCTAGTTTCAGATTGATTTATGCATGGGTATTTTTCTTTGTAGGGGCGCTTGGGTTGTACCTACTTGCTTGGGACAGGGCCTTGGAGCCACTTAAGCGCCTAGTAGCTTGTACCGGTACTTGGTTCTAGCAAATCGCACTAAAAGGTTCGTTATTTCGCCTGATTAATTGCGTCGTCAGCAGACGAAGTGGCCATAGCAGACAACATCTGTTCGGTCTGGCGAACCCTTTCTTGCACGTTCTTGTCGACATTCTTTTGGATCCAGTCTTCTAGTTCAAGGTGCATCGCGTTCTGGTTTTCTGCGAGATGAAGGTTGCTGCCATTCAGTATTCGAAAGGCGGAAACCAGGAGCCCGAGTTTGTCTTCATCTAATTCCAGGTCGTGGCTCGTATCCCTGATAACGACAACCTTTCTGTCTACTCCCAGGGCGTACCTGTATTCTTCTTGTGTGCCGCCACTCCATTTACCGTCATACTTTTTATTCTTACTGTTCAAAGTGGGCCGGTAGATGACAACACAATCAGACTGGTCAATCATTCGAAAATCGCGCTCCGCTATTTGATAATCCAAATCTGACTTTCCTGCCACGCTTTGGCCAGGTAGCCGTGTTGACTCATCATCGATGAGTCTAAGCATTTGCTCGGCGCCTGTGCTTGGGGCATCTGAATGCTGCGTAGGACTATCACGGGTTTGCGCGTACAGACGCGCAGAGATCTCAAAAACGTCTTTGACAAACAGATCCACGGCAGTCCGTGCTTCTCCTATGATCGTCTTACCCCAGTCTAACGGCCAATGATGGCCAGCTTCGATTGTAATTCGTTCGTCGAGAGAGACAGGCTTATCGCCTTTACCTTTTAAGAACTGCTCCAGTGCCTTAACCATTGGCAGTTCATCGATTGCTGCTGGATTGAAGACGGTAAACTTGCTGCACAGCCAGGCATTATGCCTGTTGATCTCGGCTATTGTGGCTTCTGACTTTTTTGGGTCTTCGAGCGTGCGTGGCCGACTAATCGGGAACGATGAGTACACACGCGGGAGGTCCTTATTTAAAAAGAATCGTGTAAAACTTCGTACGTCATTGCGGCTCGCAATAACTGGTGAGAATTCATAAGGATATAGCTCAAAAATATCTGACTGATTTGCGGGAATGGCTAGTGATCTCTTACTCCCTGCATAAAAGTGGGTGAGATTTGCAATCGAGTCCGCTGAGTAAGTTTCAGCATTTCGCCATCTTAGGAGATCTTTCAAGGTGACATTGGCAGACTTCACTTTCCGATGAGCTGCCTGGATATCATCAATTATCGTCGCGACGTAGTGGGGTGCGAACTTGCCAACAATGTACTTGAAGATTATCGGCTCAATCTCGTTCGTCTGGCCGTCAGTAACATGCCACGACTGCGGCTGAATGATTAGTCCACTTGCGAAGTAGGACAAGTGCATAGAGAGAATAATCAGATCAACGCTGTCTGACGCAGTCTCCACTTCTGTGATCGCTTTCCGGGCAAACTCTAATACAGTTTCCTTTTGGTCAACGGTGTTGGGTGTTCCTGCAAGGATATGATCCATTTGGGATTTTTCAAACTTTACATGTCGAAGTGATTTGTTTTCCTTTTGCAGGGCTTCAGAAATGCGATCGATGATGCGCGATTTGCTAACGCCAGAATGGCCAGCAAGTAAGATTCTGATGGGGGCGGGTCTAGTCGTCATGCAACAAAAAAGCTGCCACGAGAGACAGCTTTAAGTTGAATACGGCTCCAACATTCGTAATTTCTTATAGAGCTAAGAATGTTAGGCCAAACTGCGTATCGTAACGAACAGTGCGTTGATCGCTCCGACGCCGCGATAAACCGATCCACGTCCTGCTTCCAAGCGTGGCCGGACATCATACGGATCCGTGTCGCTCTTTTTGGTGGGAACGTTGTCGCCCAGTTCCTGTTTGACAATCTCGACAGCCTGCCGATCCTCGCTTGTTGGTGTCTCGTGGATGTAAAGCACAGCGCCCTTCGTCATCCGTTCCCGAAACCGAGCAGTCCTGCACTGTTTGGTGATCATCGTATCGGATGCTTCCATGAAGCTCATTAGCACCTCCTTGAGAACAAACTAGGAACATTATCCCACGGCCTAACGAACACCTGTCAAGGCGGGAAAGTGGATAAATCAATGATCGAGCTTCACCCATCGACCAGCGCTTGCCAAGCGCCTCGTGCTGGATGCCGCAGGAAAGTAATCCCGCCGCTGTGCGACGCGAGGATTAGATTCGCGATGTTCGCGTTGACGAACTCGGGGCCGGCAGCGAGGGGCAACTGCAACCCATTGTTGTTATGGTCATTCTTAACGCTAGATATTGAATGCACAGGAGTCTGCCGTCAACCCAAATTCCTGGTCGAACGAGCACAATGATCTGCTGCAAGAGATAGCCGACTACACTCCGGCTTGGTCCTCTCGACGCACGCCTCTAAGTGATCCAGCAATTACCAATGCCACAGCGGATCTGCGCCGCACCGCCTCTTCCGGATCAATGACCGCTGTTGTCGTTCGCACCTTGTAGCCACGAACGGTGGTGGCAACTGCCGTTCCCGTCCATCCCTCAAGAAGTGCAAGGCCCTCCTCCGGGCTAACGAAATGAATCTTGCCGCGCTCGTCATCTTCGAATTGACCTCCCGCGAGCTTTTCCATTGCCTTTACGTGCCGGGCGTCGCCAGAAACAAACAGGACGTGTGCGTATCCGGCAGCTAAACACTTTTCGATGTTGCCGAGTTCGTAGTCCCGGCCCGTCGTCACTGAAATCTCACACGCAATCCGCAATGCGTCTTTAGTCAGCGAAACGTCCACCCTCCCGGCGCCGTCCAGGATCTGCTCCTCGATCACGGCGTGATAACCCTTGGAAATCGCAAATTCCTTGATGAGAGTTTGCAAGTACTTGTGCTCCTTGCCACCCCGTCCCAATGGCGGCGGCGCAGCGAAGGCCGCCATCGCCTTTCGAGGCGGTACAGCTTTCGGCGCCGTTTCCACCGCAGGAGGTTCAATGATTGCAGGATGCAGCGACGGGGCTTCAGCCTGTGACGGGACGATTATCGGCGGCTGATCAGGTGCGGATGACGGAATAGGTTCGGGTGGCTCTGCTTTCTTCGGCTGTTGCTTTTTCGGCTTTTCGCTCTGAGGAGGTGGCAGTGGGACCGGCACCAGGTGAAGCGGCACGCAGTACTGCGCTCGATTGAGATCCTGAAGAAGCTGCTGATCCTGCCGATCCATTGTCGGGAGCTGCTCCACGACGCCAAGCGGTACCGATATCCCAAGCGCTTGCGGTGTAATATTTCGGACATAGCAGGCAAAGGAAGTCGAATTCTTGCGTTTGCGCTGTGCTTGTATGAACTCGGCGTCTGAATGCATCTCGGCCGCGAATGCCGCCGCGTCCTTGTTAGAGACGCCACCAGCAAATTTGATGCTCGTGCTCGAAAAGAATGAAGCCCTAAGAGACGATGAAAGCTGGTCGAGATTCTGGTGTGCCAGCGTCATGCCCACTTTGTACTTGCGTGCCTGATTGAGAAGGCTCCCCATACGATCATCAAAATAGTCGGCGGCTTCGTCGATGTAGACGAAGCAAGGCCGCCGCTCGTGCGCGGGAACGGTTGCCCGCCGCATCGCAGCCTGGGCGATGAGCGCGATGAAAAAGCGACCGAGGATGGAAGCGCCCTCGTCTTTCAGGAGATCTTTGGCCGTGTTGATGAAGATGATCTTGCCCTCCTGAAGGGCAGAGAACATGTCCACCTTTGATTGCGGATGCGAAAACATCCGATCAAAGGTCGCGTTGGAGAGCACGCCCCAAAGGCGAGTGAGTACCTGCTTCTTTGTTTCGTTGAAGGAACGGTCGAAGAACCGCGTTTCGAAGAAGGCGCGCGCGGTGGGCGGTAGCTTTTCCATGTACGGACGGAATGGTTCGCCATCCTCCATGAGTTGCCTGAACGTGTGAACAGTAGCGCCTGGTATCTCCAGGAGGAGCCGAGCGAGATACTTGAAGATGATTCCTTGGCGTGCGGTCAGTTCGGCGCCAAGGAGCGCGCCAAAGAAGTACTCGTAGAGTTCGATAGTGCCGTTGAGAATGCGCTCCCGGTCCACAAGCGGAAGCTCCGCTACACCCTCCCGGTTGAAGTCGAACATGTTGAGTGCCACGGGAAACTCAACATCCGTGGGATCAATGATCATTACCCGATCTGCAAGACCGCTTGGATCATCAGGCGCGAGAAATGAGAGACTGGAGATAGTCTTGAGCAAATCTCCCTGCGAGTCCATGACCACGATGGACCGTCCATCGGCTGCACTCTCGATGAGGTCGCGAACGATCTGAAGCTGAAGGAGTTGCGTCTTTCCATGGCCCGAGCCACCCACAATATGCGTGTGCTCGAACCGTGCAGGGAACGGAATTGCAAACGGGAGCGGCGTTAGGAAGAACCGCAGCCACGGTGTGCCCTGAAGATATAGTTCTGCAAGTTGCGCCGGCACCGCCCCATTGGCCATCGACGGGTAAATCGCCTTGCGCCTCGTGATGAAGCGCTCGTCCCACCGGATGTCAGACGCAATGCAAACCCTTCGTTCGAATTGCTCTCTCAGTGACGTGAACAGGTCTGCCTTGGTTACGTCGTCATCATGGAAGGTAATGATAAGTCGGTCGAGAGTTTCGGCGGGTGTCTCCAACAACTCTATGAGCGGGACTGTTGCGCCGGGTACGCCTTCGTCCGGATCGCTGTCATCCCAACGCTCCTTGAATGCAGTAGACGGCAGATAGCTTAGCAAGCCCGCGAGGATGCGGATTACCTTCTCGCGCCAGATGTCGAGCTGGCGTTCATGGTCCCGAAGGAACCGCTCCTTGCGTGCCAGAAGGGTACGCAAGGCCACGGCTTCGTCAGTAGTCAGCCCATCAAGGTGCCGGACTTCGGGAAGACCGAATATGAGGGAATCGAAGTCGAGTAGATCATCAATCACAAATCCGAGGGCTTCAACGAGCGCGCCAATCGGCACCACTTCGGCTCGACCGCAGGCCTCAATGAGCAGATCGATGACAAATTCCCGTCGCTTGTCCTCGGCATACGGCGATGCCGTTTGCAGAGTCCTGACGCGCTCGTAGCTCGTCGCCGTATCGCGCTGCTCTTTCCCGACTGTTCCGCCAGCCAGGAAATTTAGGAGATTGTTCCACGCCATGGAATCACTCCAGGGCGACGACCTCTTCGCCTCCGAACGTCGCGGCAGCTTCAAGCACCAGCTTGAACGTCTTTGATGCTTCTCTGATCTGATCTTCGACGGCCAACATCTCGATGATGTCTTTGCATTCGATTTGCTTGCCGTCAGTGAGATCGTCCACGCTTACCGAAATATTCATCGCCTTGAATGCAAGGCGGGAAGCAAGCCCGAGAAGCCCGGAACCGCCGTCGGCCATTGCACCACGGCTATAGAGAACGGTCTTGCCGAGCTTGTACCTGGAAATGTTCTTTTTTTCTTCCGGGCTTAGATCAGCGCGAACATTGAGCTGAAACGAGATTCCTCCAATGAGGCCGGATTTCTGATCCCGGCGCAGTAGTAGCTTCATTGTCTTCCCCCAGTTCATTTTTTGAGGACAACGCGAACGCTACAGACCACTAACGCGAGCCACTATTTGGCCCTGCAACCGAAAGGAATGCAACCGTCAATGCCACTTCCTGTTGAACTTTGAAACCGCCTCGGGTGATGAGGTTCGCCGGGCAAAGCGCTTTGCGCTATGATTCAAAGGTGAGAGATCGAAAATCATGACCGAAGCTGATACGTGCCGAAAATTTGTTGTGCCCAAACTGCAATCCGCAGGCTGGGACGACGACCCCCATAGCATCGCGGAACAGCGAACCATTACCGACGGGCGCATCATTCCTGTTGGCACTGGCTTCGTGCGCAAGCCGCCGAAGCGCGTCGACTATCTATTGAGATACACCCGAGACTTTCCGCTGGCTGTCGTTGAAGCAAAGGCTGCGTACAAAAGCGCGGCTGATGGGCTGCAACAAGCCAAACAATACGCCGAAATGCTTGGCCTTAAGTTTGCCTACGCTACGAACGGCCATGACATTATTGAATACGACTACACCACTGGAATTGAGAGTAGTCGGCCAGACTTTCCGACACCACAAACGCTCTGGCAGCGCTATCGAAAACAGAGCGGTCTTGAAACGGACGTGCAAGTCGAGCACCTCTTGACGCCCTTCAATCATACGGTTGGCAAGGGAGAACGCTACTATCAACAAATCGCCGTCAATCGCACAGTTGAAGCGATCGTGAAGGGTGATCGCCGCATCCTGCTAACGATGGCGACGGGCACCGGCAAGACAGCGGTAGCGTTCCAGATTTGCTGGAAGCTTTGGTCCAATCGCTGGAATCGCACAGGCGAACATCGGCGACCACGAATTCTCTATTTGGCGGATCGGAACATTCTTGTCGATCAACCAAAGGACGGACTTTTCGCAGCCTTCGGTGACGCCAGGCACAAGATTGAGTCCGGCGAAGTGGTAAAGAGCCGCGAAATGTACTTCGCGATCTATCAGGCACTTGCAGAAGATGAGCGACGGACCGGTTTGTTTAGGGAGTTCTCGCCCGATTTTTTTGATCTGATTATTGTTGACGAATGCCATAGAGGTAGCGCCCGCGATGACAGCTCATGGCGTGTTATTCTCGACTACTTCAAACCAGCCTTCCAGCTCGGCATGACGGCAACGCCTCTACGGGAGGAAAGCCGAGACACGTACGAGTACTTTGGTAATCCGATCTATGAGTACAGTTTACGCCAGGGCATTGAGGACGGTTTTCTAGCGCCATATCGCGTCCATCGCGTTGTCACCGAGTGGGATGCAGCGGGATGGCGCCCGAGCAAGGATGAATTGGATCGATACGGACGGGCGATACCTGATGATGAGTATGAGACCAAAGACTTCGAGCGCGTTGTCGCATTGCGAGCACGAACCGAGGCCATGGCGCGTCATCTGACTGATTTCATGAGAAAGAATGATCGCTTTGCGAAAACGATAGTCTTTTGTGTTGATCAAGAACACGCGGCCGAAATGGCAACGGCGTTGGGCAATCTCAACAGTGACCTACGTGTGCAGTATCCAGACTATGTTTGTCGAGTGACTGCCGATGAAGGCGATATTGGGAGAGGCCATCTTGGCCGCTTCCAAGACGTTGATACAAAGACGCCGGCGATATTGACCACATCTCAATTGCTGACAACTGGTGTCGATGCGCCGACGTGCAAGAATGTTGTGCTCGCACGCGTAGTTGGTTCCATGAGCGAGTTCAAGCAAATCATCGGGCGCGGAACCCGCGTGAGGGATGACTACGGCAAGCTCTGGTTCAACATCATCGACTACACGGGGTCTGCGACGCGTTTGTTTGCTGATCCCGATTTCGATGGCGAGCCGGTGCGCGTAACAGAGCAACAGATCGATCGAGATGGAGAAGTCGTATCGGAAACGACGGAGCAAACTGAAACCGAACCTCCGGAGGAATCCGGCCCGGACATCTTCGAACCACCGACCGAAGAGCGTCACAAGTTCTACTTCGACGGCGGACAGGTCGAGATTGCCGCTCATCTCGTCTACGAACTCGATCCGGAGGGCAAGCAACTGCGAGTCGTGCGCTATACTGACTACGCAGCCGACGCAGTGCGTTCAATCTGTTCCGATTCGCGCCAGTTACGAAGTGAATGGGCCGATCCAACTCGCCGAGCTGAGATTATTGGCCGGCTGCACGAACGAGGAATTGATTTTGAGAAATTAGCTGAAGCAATTGGTCGTCCTGAGGCAGACCCTTTCGACCTTCTCTGTCACCTTGCCTTCAACGCCCCACTCAAGACTCGCCGCGAGCGCGCACAGGCCCTTCGTTCGAAGAGTAGGGATCTGTTTGAATCGTTTGGTCCCGAAGCTCGGCAAATCTTAGACGAGTTGTTGGAAAAGTACGCAGAGTACGGTGACGCTCAGTTCGTCTTGCCTGATGTATTGAAGGTGCCGCCGATTTCGAGCCACGGTCAGGTCAGTGACATTATTCGTCTGTTTGGCGGTGCAGATCGATTGCGTATCGCTGTAAGTGAGCTTCAAGGACATTTGTATGCCGCGTAAACCAAAAAAAGAAATCGCAACTCAACAAACGACGGCGCAGTCGCTCGGCAGTTTGCTGAAGTCTGCGCGTGACATCATGCGCAAGGATAAGGGTCTCAATGGCGACCTGGATCGCTTACCCTTGCTGACCTGGATCATGTTCCTAAAGTTCTTGGACGATCTGGAGATGCAGCGTGAAGAAGAGGCGACTCTGTCCGGAAAGCGTTTCAAGCCCGCGATCGAAGCACCATATCGCTGGCGCGACTGGGCTACCAGTCCACAAGGAATAACAGGCGACGAACTCCTGGCTTTCATAAACCAGGATGAAACCATGAGGCCCGACGGATCACGTGGCCCTGGCCTATTTGCATATCTTAGAGCGCTTTCCAGCAGCAACGGTGACAATCGCCGTGATGTGATTTCGACGGTCTTCCGTGGCGTCGATAATCGCATGAAGAGTGGCTATCTCCTGCGGGATGTGGTCAACAAAGTAGCAGGGATACATTTCACTTCGAGCGACGAACTTCATACGCTGGGAACGCTTTACGAAACGATGTTGCGTGAAATGCGCGATGCTGCTGGCGATTCGGGTGAATTCTATACACCTCGTCCAGTCGTCCGCTTTATGGTCGAAGTTAGTGACCCGCGCCTCGGCGAGGCTGTGCTGGACCCTGCCAGCGGCACTGGCGGCTTTTTGGTTGAGGCGTTCAACTATCTAGCCAAGCAAGTTAAGACCGTCGCTCAGCGGAAGACACTCCAAGATAAATCTTTAAGCGGCTATGAGCCGAAGCCCCTTCCATATTTGCTATGCCAGATGAATCTGCTCCTTCACGGTCTCGATTCACCACAAATCGACGCCGGTAATGCCCTTCGGTTTAAGTTGACGGAGATTGGCGAGAAGGAGCGCGTGGACGTTATTCTCACGAACCCACCGTTCGGCGGTGAAGAGGAGAAGGGAGTACAAGGCAACTTTCCCGAAGACCGACAGACTTCCGAGACAGCACTACTTTTCATGCAATTGATCATGCGGAAGCTCAAACGTAGCCAATCGACGGCAGGGCGATCTTCGCGAGCAGCTGTAGTCGTGCCCAATGGTCTACTCTTCGGTGATGGTGTGAGTGCTCGTATCAAGGAGGAGCTGTTCAAAGACTTCAATCTCCACACCATCGTCCGCCTACCCAACGGCGTATTCGCGCCCTACACAAGTATTCCAACCAACATCCTTTTCTTCGACCGCACCGGGCCGACGCGCGAAGTTTGGTATTACGAACACCCACTACCTGAAGGTCGGAAGAACTACACCAAGACCGCACCTCTCCAATTCGAAGAGTTTGTTGACTGTATGAAATGGTGGGGCAAGCGTGAAGAAGGCGACCGCGCTTGGCGCGTGCCTGCCGCCGAACTACTCGCCAACAACTGGAACCTCGACCGTAAAAACCCCCGCGCTAAAGAAGACATAACTCACCTGCCACCGGGTGAGCTTGCCACCAGCATCCTTCAAAAGGAGCAGCGCATAGCGGAAATCATGAGCACGATAAGCGGTCTCCTCGCAAAAAACGACGCATGAGCATGCCACGGCCACTGGTGAAGCTTGGCGATGTCCTCACGCGCGTTGCTCGTGGGGAAGTGGTTGATCCGTCGAAGGAGTATCGCCTACTCGGGATTCGGCTCGACGGACAAGGGCCGTTCCTTCGTGAAGTGGTTATGGGAACGCAAACTTCGGCGACCAAGCTTTTTCGCGTTGCCAAAGGCGATTTCATATATAGCCGCTTGTTCGCATGTCGTGGCGCGTTCGGTGTCATCGGCGAGGAGCTGGACGGCTGTTACGTCTCCGGAGAATTCCCGACGTTTTTGCCCGTCCCGGACAAAATCGATGTTGAGTTTTTGAAATACTGGTTCCGGCTACCGCGCGTCATCGCTCGTGTGGACCAGGATTGCACCGGCAGCACTCCGCTGACGCGGAATCGATTCAAAGAGAATTTTTTTGTCGCACTTGAAATTCCACTGCCGTCGTTAGAGGAGCAGCACAGAATAGTGGAGCGGACAGGGCAAATAGCCGTCCAAATTCACGAGGCCCGCATTCTACGCCGCCAAGCTACCGAAGAAGCAGACGCGCTTCCACTCGCAGAGCTCAGAGCGATATTCGAGCGAGAGACCAAACGGCACGGACTGGCGCGACTCGAAACGTTACTCGTCGCGGCAGGCTACGGTTCTTCAGAGAAGTGTGATTCCGAGCGGATGGAAGGCGCGACACCAGTCCTACGGATTCCCAACGTAGCGGCCGAGCGAATTACCTTTTCCAATTTGAAATATGCACGTTTGAATAGATACGGCATAGAGCGACTGTTGCTTTCGGAAGGTGATGTCTTAGTCGTTAGAACAAACGGCAGCTTGAGTCTTGTCGGACGAAGCGCAGTCGTACCTAAGCTCACCGAAGACTTCGCTTTTGCATCCTACATGATTCGATTGCAATTTGATCATAGTCGCATCGTACCCGCCTATGCGCAGCGCATGTTGCAACACTTGCGTATGGCGGGAGTTCTTATTGATTTCGCCCGAACGACGGCAGGACAATACAATGTCAGTTTGGGAAGGCTGCGAGCAGCGGAAATTCCTGTCCCTCCACTCGACGAACAACGCCAAATCGTGACCGAGTTGGATGCTTTGCAGTCGAAAGTCGACACCTTGAAGGACGTTCAGGCGGAAACTGCGGTCGAGATAGGCGCGATGATGCCCTCAATTCTGAACAAAGCGTTTAGCGGTAGTCTTTAGGTAGTCGCGCTGAACGCTTTGCTCGGCTGCCCGTCGATCATAAGCTTCAAGTAGATGTGCCGGTTTTTGAGATTTAGAAGATCCCCAACTTCGAAACGACCATCAAATTCTCGTGAGACGTACTTCGCATCTTCGGCTCCCAGGCGAAATGAGATTAGAGTGCCGGCGTTGCCGAGAACAGCGTGCCGGATCTCTGGTTCGAGCTGGTGGAGATATTGATGAGCCATAGTCAGTCCCACTCGATACTTGCGCAGCTCGGAGAGCATGTTGGCGACGGCAAGCGTCGTGAAGCTCTGAAACTCATCCACGTACACGAAGAAGTCCCGGCGGTTTTCCGGCGCCGTATCTGCCCGGCTGTATGCTGCCAGGCCAATCGTGGTCACGAGGAGCCCGCCTAAGAGCGCAGAACTGTCCTCGCCAATCCTACCCTTGCCAAGGTTGACCAAGAGCACCTTGCCCTCGTCCATGATGCGCCGGAGAGAGATCGGCTCCTTTGGTTCGGTAAGGATACGCCGCATGACCGGGTCTGCGAGGAAAGCACCGATCTTGTTCTGGATTGAGGCTACTCCATCCGCGCGGTACGCAAACGAGTAGCGTTCGAACTCCTTTTCCCAGAAGAGGCGGACCGGCTCGTTCTGGAGCGATGCGGCGATGCGCTTGCGGTATGAGCTATCGCGGAACAGGCGTGGAATATCCGAGAGCGTCGCGTTCTTCTGTTCCAGCAGTGCATAGAGAGCGTTTCTAAGGATGTGTTCCATGCGAACACCCCAAGCATCGCTCCACATCTTTTTGAAGACTTCGATGAGCCCGGACGCCGCGAGCGGAATGCGATCAGCGCGGACGTGTCGAAGCGGGTTGTATCCGTAGGGCTGGGCTGGATCTGTAGCGTCGAGATAGATCACGTCCCGCAAGCCCGCACTGACAGCATCATTGTATAGACGTTCGACTAGGTCGCCGTGAGGGTCGATCAGTGCAAAGCCGTTACTGTTCAGAAGATCTTGGGCGGCCATATTGCCCAAGAGAGTAGATTTCCCGGCGCCGGTTTTGCCAATGACGTAGGTGTGAAGAAACCGGTCTTCGCGCTTCATACCAAAGCGCCGACGATCACTCCGATGATCGACGCATCCGATGTGCGTGATGGCATCTAGCATCCGTACAGAGTACGTGTCGCGCAGGCGCGGAAAAGACGGGTACAATCGCAGAAATGTGGGCTGTGCTCGCCGGAAGCTTGGGCAAGCCTATGACCACAGCGTCTTTGGCGAGATGGATAGTGAGCGCTTGGCTTCAATATCATCGAGGAAAGCCAACCACAGGTCTGTGCCCATACGCTTCGACGCATAGGCGGCCGCCATACACGAGAAGGCAAGCAACACACTCGTCAAATCTGCAACGAATCCGTCGACAAGTGTTGGCACTGACCTGCCGTACGCGAGGAAGATAGCATCGCGATAGTTTGCCTTTCCTCGATACCGCGATGCTTCGTGCAAGAAGGCAATGCTTCGCTTAGCATACCAACTATCCCTCAACGTCCGAGCGGGGCCTGTGCGGAAATTAGTGACGTGCAAGTCTTTGAATTCTCGACTGTCGACGATGCGCTCGCGAATGTTCCATTGCTCCCACTCGGCCGTCCCAGACAAGTATTCGGCATGACATCCCCACGCTTGTTGCGCCGTGGTCGGAGCAATTGTCAGCGAGTGTGTGCCGCGTGCACGAATGGGCGCCAACTCCTGTTCTACATTGGCTTGAACCAACTGGGACAAGCGATCTGCAAATGGCGGCATCACAAGCGCGGTCTGTGAGAGTTGCCTATCCCACTGCCTCGCGGTAGCCGCGTGAGTATCTGGAAATGATCCGTCTGCGGCCGCGATCATTGCTGATGCCGACCCGTACACGCCGTAGTACCACGCGACGATGGCAATGCGCGCGACGTCGGCCTTGTTTGGAATAATGAGCATCGCCTGAAGACTCGACAACTGATGCAATGCGAAGAGAAGCTGCTCGCAAATCGAATTGGTCTCTTTGTCGGAAAGCGGGCGCCGTTGGACATTCACATAGAAGTTCGTTGCCGTCGGAAAGGAGACGTTGCGATCCTTCGCAAGTATCGCGAGCGCGCGCATCCAATGAATAGTGGACGGAAGAGCGAAGCGTGAATCTGGAATATCAGCCGCCGTTTCCGTTAGCGTCCCCTGCTCCTTCATGCGTGCGTAGAGTGAAAAAGTCGTCATATCGTTTCGCTTCTACTGTTGCCGCTCAAGCGGTTACTCGAATGAGTTCGAACGTCTCCCGCCTCAATTCAACGCGGAACAAGAATTCATATCCATACTCAGCGGCAAGTCTCTTGAGATTGGTCTCATCCTCTTCTCGGTCTTCGGTATTCCAATATCCCTTGACCTCAATGGCGACGAGATTAGGACCTGCCTTAACGCCGGCTGTATGAATAACAATATCGGGGATGATCAATCCCATGCCGTCCTGCTTCGACTTCCGGCCAGCTCCTTCGCGATTATAGTGCGCGTCGACATCCCAACCTGGAAATAGAGGATCCAAATATCTTGCGAGTCGACCAACAATTCCGTCCTCAAGTGCGCTATTGGCAATGAGCCGCCTTTGCTCCGCGTATAGTTGCGAGCAAGCTCGGGAGATACCTTCTTCTACTTCTCGTGAGGTCATGTCCTGAGCATACCGTATATTCCGCGTAGCCGATTCGATGCAGTAACCGCGAGCACCGGATAGCAGCAGTATTTGACTATCCGCAACCATAGCGGGAAACTAGATACGTGAGCGTCCGCAAGCAAATCCTTGATTGGTCTAAGAGCCAGCCCACATGGCGGCAGGATGCGTTGCGGCGACTACTTGCCGGTGCATTGTCAGAAGAGGATCAGGCGCAACTCTTCGTGCTGCTCAAAGCGGCTCACGATCTGGAAGCCACGGAAATCGTTGCCGTTCCCCTGACCGATTTCGAAGGTGAAGACGCCGCCGCATCAGCGAGCCCAATCAAGCTCTGCAAGGTGTATGAGGTCAATAACGCTAACCGCCTAGCGCCAGACCAAACGTTGTCCTTTGCCCTTGGTGGCGTCACGCTCGTATATGGCGACAATGGAAGCGGCAAATCGGGTTACGCTCGCATTTTAAAGGGGGCCTGCAGCGCGCGGGCGGCTGCGGAGCCCATACTCAACAACATCTTTGCAAAGGCGCCCAAGACGCCGGCATCAGCGAAGATAGAGTTTGTTGACGGGGGGGACCCTCCATCAACAGTCGATTGGACGGACGGAAAGACACAAAATCAGCAACTTCGTCGCATCAGCGTTTTCGACAGTAAATGTGCAGCGGTGTACGTAGACAACGAGAACCAGGCGACGTTCGTCCCATATGGCCTTGATTGCTTTGAGCGCTTGGTCGGCCTCTGCGACCAACTAAAGAGCAAGCTCGCCGCCGAAAAGCAATCGCTGCAGGGCGTGACGGCCGTTGCTGTCGTCACAACGATTGAAGGTACGCCCGCCCACGCCTTTCTTGCAGCTCTCGGCGACAAAACCGACGCTGATTTTGACACTGCAACGACGTGGAGCGAGCCAGACGGAGTTCGACTAACGGCAATTACGCCGCTGATATCAGATGCCGACAAACGCGCAATCGCCTTGAAGGTTCTTCATTCGACGGCCGAGAGCTGGGCCAACCTAGCGACCGTCGCGTCGACACAGCTATCCAACGCTGCCGTCGACACGCTCAAGAAGTTGAAAGCGGACTTGAAAGCTGCGGGCGAGGCACTTCGCTTGGCAGCGACTTCGTTCAAGAATGAACCCGTGCAAGGCGTCGGCTCTTCTTCGTGGAGAACGCTGTTCGAAGCCGCGCGCCAGTTCTCGGAAAAAGAAGGATATCCTTCGAAGACATTTCCGGTAACTGAGGATGCCGCGAGATGCATTCTATGCCAGCAAATCCTTGACGATGACGGACAGAAGCGACTACGGCGGTTCGACACCTTCATTCGCGATGCCGTAACCACTCGCGCCGACAGTGCTCGCGCGGCATGGGCGCAGGCAGTGGAGGTCTTTCAAGACAAAACTAAGGGAGTGCAGGCGCTCCCCGAGGACGTAGCGGCCCAACTGAAGGCAGAGTGCCCAAACCTGCAAACAGTCCTTCTCTCATTTTTTGAGGCCGCCGCTGCCCGTTATACCCAAGTTCTGGCAGGAGTGATCGGAGACGATCCTCTTGAACTAGGAGCTGAACCTGCGGTCGATGCCGCCGTTGCAAACACGGCGCTCGGCGAGCTGAAAGCGATGTATGAGGCCGCTGAAGCTGCGACCAAGGCCGAAGGGGCGAAAGCTCTTCGCAAAGAATTCGAAGAACTGACGAGCAAGAAGGCTCTCTGCGATAATAAACAGCAGGCTAAGAAGCGCCTCGACGATCTTCGCCATAGCAAGAAACTCGACGCCGCTATAGCGGGGTGCGTAACCACTGGAATCTCGGCAAAGGGTACCGCACTCCTGAAGGAACACGTCAGCACCGCATTCGAGAAAGCATTAACCAAGGAACGTCAGGCACTTGGCATAAAACAAATTCCTTTGACCCTCTTTTCGCGGAGTCCGAAGGGCGTCGCTTCACATCAGCTACGCCTGGAAGCAACGACTTATGCAGGCAACACCTCGGCGATTTTGAGCGAAGGCGAGCATCGGTCCGTTGCGCTTGCTGCGTTCTTTGCCGAGCTGGGTATGGCTGGCGGCGCCGACCCAATCATCGTCGATGATCCAGTCTCTTCGCTCGACCATCAGCGGCGCCTGGACGTTGCACGGCGACTTGTCGAGGAAGCAAAGGCACGCCAAGTGATTATCTTCACCCATGATCTGCTGTTCTACATAGACATTGCTACGCTCGCGGCAGAGGCGAAAGTGCCGGTTACAAGAGTGGCAGTGCAACGTGGCGCCAAGGGATTTGGCACAGTCGATCCGGACGGAGATCCATGGGAAGCAAAGCTGTTGGGTCGGCGTAGAGCTTGGCTGGAACAGCAGCTCGCAAAACTTAAGAAACTCCATGCCGCTGGACAAAAAGATGAGTACGAGAAAGAGGCGCAGTATTTCTATATTAGGCTACGGGAAACGTGGGAGCGAATGGTCGAGGAAAAGCTATTTGCCAACGTCGTGGTGCGCTTTCGTCGATCCGTTGAGACAAAGCGGCTAGCAGAGGCAGTAGTTGATGATGAACTAGTGACAAAGGTCTTCCACGGCATGTCTGCCATAAGCTCATACGCCGCGCACGACACGCCAGCTGCAGCGGGCGTACATTGGCCAGACCCCGATGGGGTGGCAGCGCATCTTTCTTCGCTTTCAGAGTGTCTGGCTGCAATTGAGGTTGAGTCGAAGGCCACTAAGGTGCGACGAGAGAAGCTGGAGAAAGCACCCAAATCGGCGACAGTGACCACGTCTCCGAAAAATAATTGAACAGGTACCCCAAAAGCAAAAGTCGGGCTGTACCTGAAATGCAAATGAAAGACTTAGATTGGTTCGTCTGTGTCAATCGGCGGCTCAACAGAAAGCGGTGCATCTGGGTTCATAAGATTGAAAAGCATTCGAAGTGCAGTGTGAATTCCTTCCCACTCCCGTCGCGTATGAATTGGTTCTGCACTGTTAGACCATCTCATCTGCCTAACCGCTTCTTTGGTGGCAAAGTTATTGTTCATGTTGTCCAACACGCCAGCAGCGGAGAAAATCCTGTTTGAAGCGGTGCTCATGTAGTAGCCAACTGTCCAAGCACTTGCGCGCTTGTCATCACCGAACGTGATCGCGTTTGTCGATACAACCGTCGAGAGGAAGTTTCGTTGAGCGTTGCGCCTGGAGCTGTCCGTGCGCGGCTCCTCAGCAAGGAACACAGCCCTCCACAAGGAGAAGGCGGCTGCAATCAAAGCGTCGATCACTTCTTCCTTGGCGGACCACGCTTCGTCTGGTGGAGTTTCACTCACGTAGATGTAGAGTGCCAATAGGGTATGCTGTACCTTGGCGCGCTGATCGATCGCCCATTCTAGGTGGTCGGTGTCCGGCTGGCCGGTCATTTAAAGCTCATGCTAAGGAGACATCGCCGGACAAAGGTTGAATTGATCCACGCCGAAAACTCCCGTCCGCGACGAAGGAAGAGACTTGAGGACCGTCAAACCGACCCTATCCAGCGATCCCGACATCGAAGGCAACGTGCCGGAATCAAGCGAACACTAATAAGTGCTTCGAAACAACATGGAATCCAAGCCCACACAATTTGCCGAACTATGATCGCATCGCCACGTCTTAGCGCGTCTTAGAGAGCGGCTATGCTGATTGCTACCATGTCAATTAGCGATGAGCGGCTGCAAGAGTTCATAGACATCATCGAGAAAGAGACCGGCAAACGGATCACTGAGGGGGAGGCGACGCATCTCGCTCACAAGCTTTTGCACCTATATGAGCTTCTGTATTCTTCGCTGCTGGGAGAGAAACATTCTTCTCCTCCAAGCGCGTAGGGTCACGTTTATCTTTCTCTAGTTCTTCACGACATGTGCCGATCAACTTCAGCAATTTCTTATCTCTTCCGCGCCATCGGGTTCGAAATTCGTCCATAGCTGCCAACATTGAGCGTGAAGATGCGTTTTTCGTGATTGTCGAGAACGGAAAGGCGGCTTCACATATGAGTTCTTTGTCGATCAGCATCGGGTTCGAACTGAAGCATTCGGCAATCTGTCGCTTCTGAAGATCACTCGCATGGCGGAGCCAGGATACGGCTCTATCACTTGCTGAAATCGCCATACTTAAGGGTTCGAACCAATTTTCTGACCCATCGGCACTTGCGAGGGTCGCTTCAAGCTTCTCTCGGTCACGCTGGATGCGTTGGCGATCGTTAACAAACTCCGCATCGTCGATGAGGTTTCTCAGCCGGAGATCCTTCGTGTTGGCATACTCACGTTCAAGATCACGGAGCGCTTTCTGTCGGGCGTCATGCGTGAGTTCATCTTGCTTCCTCCGAGCTTCCGCAGTTTGCCGATGCTCGTCTACCAACCATTTATGAATGCGCGGCGGAATGGCGACAGTCCCGAGAAAAGACTCAAATTGGTGCTCAAGCGTTTCAGCTCGGATGTGCGGCTGAGAGCAGGGCCAATCGAGGCGCTTTTTGGTGCAGTGGTAATAGGTGTACCGGCTACCAAATCGGTTGGTCTTGTGCTCCGCCGTGATTCCTCCGCCACACTCCCCGCAGCGAATGAAAGCTGTGAACGGGAAGTGGTGCTTCTCCGGCGACGGCTTGCCCTTGCGTCTCAGCAGCGATTGCACTTGAGAGAGTTCTCGTTCCGTAAGTAGCGGTTCGTGCGCACCTTTGTGCATCTCGCCGTTCCAGCTAAACCGACCGACATAGAAGGGGTTGATCAGCACGTGGTGCACGTTGCTAATGCTGAGGTAACGCCCACCCATCTTTCGTCTCTGAACGGTCTTCAACCCCCACTCGCGCGTCAGGAGGGTCATGTCGCGAAGGGAGTAGGTCCCCGTCAACGCAAGGTCGAAGAGCTTTCGGATTAGCGGAGCGCGCTCGCGGTCGACGTTGATCGTCTTGGAGACTGGGTCGTTCAGATATCCAATCGGTGCATGGTTAGGGCGCCATCCGTGAGCGATCTTGGTCCGATTTCCCCGCTTAACATTTTCCGAAAGGCTATCGACATAATATTTCGAATAACCAAACAGAATGGACAACATGAACTTCCCTTGCGGGTTGTTTTCGAACGTGTAGGTAGCGAAGCGAATATCGAGTAGCCGCTTTTGATCCAGTAGGTGAATTATCCGGCCGCCGTCGACCGAATTGCGTGCCAAGCGATCCGGATGCCAGGCGCAGATGCCGTCGGCTTCACCCCGCTCAATGCGAGCGATCATAGTGTCAAAGATCGGACGCCCGGGCGCTTTCGCGCTCTTGGATTCCTCGTACCTCCCGACGATTTCGATATCGGGATTGCCTTCGAACGCTTTGGATAGTTCCTGCTTTTGGCTCTCAATTGAGAGCGCTTGACGGTCTTCCGCCTCGCTCGATTTACGACAATAGAGGAAGTATTTCATTGGAGACGATGAAGTCACGCATCGTCCGATTCCGATTTTACCGGACCAAGGACTTTTGCGCGAATCTCATTGCCCCAATCGTATGGGCGGGGGCGCACCCGACACAGAGGTAGAAATGCTAGGACATTTGGGCCTTTGCACCTCTGCGCTTCGACTAACGCAGCCCGTACGATGACACTATGCCGGAAATCCCCGCAACCAAGCGACGCGTGTTGGTCGTCTCTTCCGTCGAAGATGATGGCACACTGATCGAAACCGTCCTGGAGCAAGACAGTCGCCGTACCGCACTCTTGGTGGCTCGCGGCAACGACGTAGAGATTGTTCCAGAAATTGAGCGAAGCGGGCAGCGGTTAGTTCCGGTGAGTGTGGGCAACAACCTGCTTAAACACCGTGCCGTGCTACTGCCGAGCGAGGCAGCAGAGTTCGGAAGCATTGATGATCTCGTTGCTGACATCACCGCATATATCGAACGGTACGTGGCACTCCCCGAAGACGGCCTTCAACTTTCGGCAGCATATGTGCTGCTGTCCTGGGTGTACGACGCTTTTCGCGAGGTGCCTTACCTGCGCTTTCGGGGAGACTATGGCACCGGCAAGACCCGAGCCTTGCTCGTCGTCGGGTCGATCACATACAAGCCCTTCTTTGCCTCTGGCGCGTCAACAGTGTCGCCAATCTTTCATACGCTCAACACGTTTCGCGGCACGCTCATCTTCGACGAGGCCGATTTTCGGTTCTCAGACGAGAAGGCAGAGCTAGTAAAGATTCTCAACAACGGCAACGTGGACGGCTTCCCGGTGCTGCGCACCCAGGTGACGAACAGTAAGGAATTCGATCCACGCGCCTTTCTTGTCTTCGGTCCGAAGCTGGTCGGCATGCGCGGTCACTATGAAGACCGCGCGCTCGAAAGCCGGTTTCTCACCATAGAGATGGAGCCAGGCCGGGCGGCGGGCGTTCCGATCAATATGCCGGATACGCAAGAAGGCGATGCCCTGTGTCTGCGCAACAAGTTGCTCATGTATCGGCTGCGCAATCGGCTCAGCGTAAAGCTCGATCCAACGCTTGCCGATCCGCGTCTTGAGCCCCGAATGAACCAGATTCTTCTGCCTCTTCTGTCTGTGACATCAGACCCGGAGATGCGAAGCGCCATCCTGGCGTCAGCCCGAGCGCTCCAAGGCGGCATCGTGGCCGAGCGCGGCATTTCAAGCGAGGGGCAAGTCCTCGCCATTATCGGCGCGCAATCGTCGGATCGCTTACCTCTTGCCGCGATCACTGCTGCCTTCGCAGTCGAATACGGAACTGAATTCGAGCGCCCGATCACTAATCGCTGGATTAGCTCAGTGCTACGGAGGCTAGGTCTATCGCTCTACAAAAGCGATGGCGTCTATGTACTCGCGCCCGGACAACGGCAGCATATTGAGGCGCTTTGCGCTCGCTACGGCGTATCAGTGGATATCGCGGGGAAAAACTCTGCATAATTTTTGAGGGACATCAGGGACGAGAGGGACATGGCAAAGGGCATCCATCGCTGGATGCCCTTATGCCGTCCCATCTTAATCCATTCAGTCTCGCGGAGCCACGTATGCCGGATCTTCGTCCCTGACGTCCCTGAAATTCTCCATGCGCCGACATTCGTGCATTTCCACCACTTCGCACCGAGGTGCGGTAGGTAGACAATGTATGTGCTGACGATGGTTCTATTAACCCCCATCGCCAGACATAACCTTATGAGCAAGGTTTCTTGTTATCTGCGCACCCTCAGACGTGAGTGGGAGGTGACGCAAGACGAGGTCGCGTTCCTGGTGGGAAAGGGCGACCGCAACCGGGTCTCCGACGTTGAGCGCGGGAAAGCCCGCCCCAACGTCCGCGAAATCCTAGCATATGCGCTCATTTTTGGCTTCCCAGCGCGGGACATCTTCCCGGCCTTCTATGACGGGCTTGAGGAAGCCGTTATGCGCAATGCCTACAAGCTGGACCAACAATTGGAAGGCAACGCTTCCTTGAAGGCGTTGAGGAAGCGCAAATTGCTGAGCGAGATGCTGGCGCGGGCCACTGGCAAGAAAGCTAACCCGCTTGACCTATGAGCCGCCGCCTTCCGCGCGAGCTGCTGCTCGCTGTGTATCCATTCGCTCGGGGTTTTGCATTTGCATACTTCGAAGGTCCGCTTTCTCCCGTTGATTGGGGCATCAAAGAAATCCACGGCCCGGACAAAAATGCCATCGCACTTAAAGCGCTTCGAGATCTAGTCGAACGACTTCAGCCCGACGCGCTGGTCCTTCAAGATTGCACCGGCCCGCTCGCAAGGCGGGCAAAGCGTATCAAGCGCCTGCACCAACTCATCGGACACTTTGCCGCCGTTCAAGCAATCGACGTGCACGCATACACGCGTGATCAGGTCCGTGGGTGCTTCTCTAAGGTAGGTGCACGTACACGATTCGAAATCGCTCAAGCGATCTCAGGCCAAGTGCATGCATTCGGCCATCGTCTGCCGCCGGTGCGCAAGATTTGGCAGAGCGAAGACCCACGCATGAGCCTGTTCGACGCCGCAGCGCTTGCGATGACCCACTACAGCAACGTCGGGCTCGCGCCGGACGGAATGACATAAAGCCCCGCCTCCCGAGTGTCCGGAGGTACGGGAATTGTCCTGTGCCTCCGTCGCGCCCCGGAGGCTCCTATGACTGATGTTCTTTCACAAACGTCCAAGCTTGATCTTCATCAGCGGGTCACGGATGAGATCGTGGCAGCTATCGAAGCCGGCACTGGCAAGTTCATCATGCCCTGGCATGGTATTCCGCAGGGTATCCCTCGGAATGCCATGACGGGCGACCCCTATCATGGCGTCAACACTTTGGTTCTATGGGCAGTCGCTCGAAACCACGGTTATAGCACTTCGTATTGGGCTACCTATCGCCAGTGGCGAGAGATGGGAGTCCAAGTACGCAAAGGGGAGAAGGCAACGGTCGTTGTCTTCTACAAGCAGGTACCGCTTGAAGCCGAGGATGTAGAAACTGGCGACATGGTGCGTGACTATCGACTTGTTGCTCGCGCCTTCTTCGTCTTCAACGGCGACCAGGTGGATGGCTGGAAAGCCCCGGGTCCCCAACTCACCAATTTGGTTGAGAACCACGACCGGATTGAGGACTTCGTGCAGTCAACGGGAGCCGACATCCGGTCGGCTGGCCTAAGGGCGTACTATGACCGCGTCGGGAACTACATCATGATCCCGGATCGCATTCGGTTCCTTGGTTCGCCGACGAGTTCAGCCACGGAGGGCTACTACAGCACGATCTTTCACGAGTTGGTTCACTGGACCGGGCATCACTGGAGGCTCAGTCGAGATCTCTCTGGGCGCTTTGGTTCGGAGAGCTACGCGATGGAGGAGCTAGTGGCCGAACTTGGTGCCGCGTACCTTTGTGCCGAGTTCCTCGTGCCGAACAAACCGCGAGCCGATCATGCCGAATACATCGCGGATTGGCTGAAGGTTCTAAAGGGGGACAAACGCGCGATCTTTGCAGCATCAACCAAGGCCAGCGAGGCGGTCCTCTTCCTTAGAAGTTCGTAATCCAAGCCCCGCGAAAGCGGGGCTTTTCTTTGTTGATGCGCCTCTTCCCAAACGTGTTGCAAAGGCTGAGAATCACTCAATCATGTGCAACGCGTTCGGTGCCGGAGTGTGAGCATGAAGAAGGCAGTTGATATCGAGACCGCGCGCAAGCACGTCGGTATCTGGATACGCGTCTCGACCGAAGAACAGGCGCAAGGCGATAGCCCCGAGCATCATGAACGTCGTGCTCGGCATTATGCGGAAGCCAAAGACTGGAACGTTGTCGATGTATATCGGCTAGAAGCGGTCAGCGGCAAGGTGGTGATGGAGCACCCCGAAGCAAAGAGGATGCTCGCGGACATCAAGAAGGGAAAGATCACAGGCTTGATCTTCTCCAAACTTGCCCGTCTAGCCCGGAATACCAAGGAGCTGTTGGGGTTCGCAGATTACTTTCGCGACCACGAAGCCGATCTCATCAGCCTGGGCGAAAGTATTGATACAAGTTCGCCTGCGGGCCGCCTCTTCTACACCATGATCGCGGCGATGGCGCAGTGGGAGCGCGAAGAAATTGCCGCGCGCGTGTCCGCGTCGGTTCCCATTCGCGCCAAACTTGGGAAGCCGCTTGGAGGGCAATCACCATTCGGTTTCGTTTGGAAGGACGGAAAATTCACGGCCGAGCCGTCCGAAGCGCCGATCAGGAAACTCCTGTACGAACTTTTTCTTAAGCATCGGCGGAAGAAGACGGTCGCGCGCCTGCTCAATGATCAGGGCTACCGCACCCGCAACGGGGCCAAATGGTCCGACACCACGATTGAGCGCCTGCTTCGCGACCCCACGGCAAAAGGCGTACGGATCGCGAACTACACGAAGAATGTCGGGAAGAGCAAGCCCATCGAACTAAAGCCCGAGAGTGACTGGGTCTACCACTCGTGCGAGCGCATTGTGTCTGATGAACTTTGGGACGAGGTCAACGCCGCACTAGATGCCCAGCGCACCTCTGGAAAGCGGCAGACTAAGCAGACGGTCCACCTCTTTGCCGGGAAGGCGATCTGCGAGTGCGGCGGGAAGCTCTACGTCAACACGTCCAACAAGAGCCGCTACGTCTGCCAGAAGTGCAAGATCAAGATCCCCATCGTCGATCTTGAGGGCATTTTCCACGAGCAGCTTCGGACCTATGCCGTCTCACCAGGGGAGGTCCAAAGCCACCTCCAGGCAGCCAATGATCTAGTCCGTCAAAAAGAGGAACTGATTGCCGTCCTCGAATCCGAGCGCAATAAAATTACAAAGCAGCAAAATACGTTCATCGATCTTTTTCAGTCCGGGAAGCTTTCAAAGAACGACTTCGGGACCCGCTATGCGCCACTCGCTGACCGCCTTAAGGAGATCGAGGAAGAGCTTCCGGCCCTAGAAGCCTCCCGGGATGTGCTCCGGATAAACAGCCTCTCTGCCGAGGAGGTAATGGGGGCTGCCGCTGACCTGTATAGCCGGTGGCCTACACTCTCTAGGGAAGAACAGCGCTCCATCATTGAAGCTATCGTGGAGCGCATAACCGTTGGGAAAGACGAAATCGCGATCGCTCTTCTCGTGTCTAAGTCCGTTGAAATGCCGTCGAATGGGCAACGCACAAACAGGGGTTCATCGCCGCCACGAGCTGGAAACGCGCCGGATAGGTGACGTGGGCGCTGGCGCGCGCCACGGTCACGCGGCCCGACTCCAGGGGTTGCCGCAGCGCCTCCAGGGTGGCGCGGCTGAACTCCGGCAGTTCATCGAGGAACAGCACGCCGTGATGGGCCAGTGACACCTCGCCGGGCCGCACGCGCTGGCCGCCGCCGATCAGCGCCTGCAGGGTCGCCGAATGGTGCGGGTCGCGGAAATTGCGGCGGCGGCTGAGCTTGCCTTCGGTGAGGTCGCCGGCCAGCGAACGCACCATCGAGGCCTCCAGCGCCTCATCCGGTTCGAGCGGCGGCAGCAAGCCAGGCAGGCGCGCGGCCAACATCGACTTGCCCGAGCCCGGCGGGCCGATCATCAGCAGGTTGTGGCCGCCGGCCGCCGCCACTTCAAGCACGCGCTTGGCGCTTTCCTGGCCCTTGATTTCCGCGAGATCGGGATAGACGGCGCGGTCGTCGGCGATCAAGGCCTCAGGCGCCGGCAGGGTCTGCTGGCCGCGCAGGTGATTGATCAGGGCGAGCAGCGAGGGCGCCGCCACGATGGTGGGTCGATCGGAGTCGTCGGACTCGAAGCCACCCCAGGCGGCTTCGCCACCGCACACCGCCGGGCAGATCAGGCCGCGCCCGGACGAGGCTGCGGCAATGGCCGCCGGCAGCACGCCGGGCACGCGGCTGAGCGTTCCATCCAGCGCCAGTTCACCCAGCACCACGAAGTCCTCAAGGCACTCGCGCGTCAGCACGCCCATGGCCGCAAGCAGAGCGAGCGCAATCGGCAGGTCGTAGTGGCTGCCTTCCTTGGCGAGGTCGGCCGGCGACAGATTGACCGAGATGCGCTGCGGCGGCAGGGCGAGACCCAGTGCCCGGAGCGCCGCCCGCACCCGCTCGCGGCTTTCGCCCACCGCCTTGTCGGCGAGGCCAACGATGGCAAAGGCCAGCTGGCCCGGCGCGATCATCACCTGGACGTCGACCGGCAGGACGTCGACGCCCTGGAAGGCCACGGTCCGAACCCTTGCCTGCATATCGTTCTCCCGGTCGCAACAGGAGAACAATCATAGTACGCAGCATGAGAAAGTAAATCTCGTTAAAGTTGTATTCCTCAGCGCCCGTGCAGATGGCAGGCAACGGCGCGGCCGTCGCCCATGTCGCGCATCGACGGGTCGACGCTCCGGCAGACCTCCATCACCCGGGGGCAACGGGTGTGGAAGCGGCAGCCGGGCGGCGGCCGCATGGCCGACGGCACCTCGCCGGTGATGATCTGCTGCGGCCGCGACGCCTCGACCTCGGGATCGGGAATCGGGATCGCCGCCAGCAGCGCCTCGGTATAGGGATGCAGCGGACGGGCATAGAGATCGGCGCGCGAAGCGATCTCGACGATGCGGCCGAGATACATCACGGCGATGCGGTGGCTGATGTGGCGGACCACGGCAAGGTCGTGGGCGATGAAGATGTAGGTCAGCCCCAGCCGCTCCTGCAATTCCTGGAACAGGTTCACGACCTGGGCCTGGATCGACACGTCGAGCGCCGACACCGGCTCGTCGCAGATGATCAGCGACGGCTCGAGCGCCAGCGCGCGGGCAATGCCGATCCTCTGGCGCTGGCCGCCGGAGAACTCGTGCGGGTAGCGGTCGGCCATGTCGGGCAGCAGCCCCACCATGTCGAGCAGGCTGGCGACGCGCTCGCGATAGACCGCGCGGTCGGTCGCCATGCCGTGCACCTCCAGCGGCTCGCCTACGATCTCGGCCACCTTCATGCGCGGGTTCAGCGAGCCGAACGGGTCCTGGTAGACCATCTGCATGCGGCGGCGGATCGGCCGCATGCGGGCGCGGTCGTAACCGGAAATGTCCTCGCCCTCGAAGACGACCTGGCCCGAGGTGATGTCGAGCATTTTCAGGACGGCGAGTCCGGTCGTGCTCTTGCCGCAGCCCGACTCGCCCACCAGGCCCAGTGTTTCGCCGCGCCGGACGTCGAACGACACGCCATCGACGGCCTTCACGCTACCGACCTGCCGGCGCAGGACGGCGCCGGCCATCACCGGAAAGTGGACCTTGAGGTCGCGGACCTCGAGGACCGTCCTGGGGAGGCCGGCGTCAGGCGCTGAGCTGGTCATGGAAATGACAGGCGGAAAGATGTTCGGGACCGCTTCGGACCAAGGCCGGCCGCTCGGACCGGCAACGATCGACGGCATTGCGACACCGCGGGGCGAAGGCGCAGCCCGGCGGCAGGTCGGCAAGATTGGGCGGCTGGCCGTCGATCGGCACCAGGCGCGTGCCCGTCGCCTGATCGAGCCGCGGCACCGAGGCCATCAGGCCGATCGTGTAGGGATGGCGCGGGCGGGCGTAGATCTCGCGGGCCGAGCCGGCCTCGACGATGCGGCCGCCGTACATGACGCAGACCCGGTCGGCGTAGCGCGCCACGACGCCGAGATCGTGGGTGATCAGGATCAGCGCCGAATTGGCCTCCCGCGTCACCTCCTTCAAGAGCGCCAGGATCTGGGCCTGCACCGTGACGTCGAGCGCCGTGGTCGGCTCGTCGGCGATGATCAGCTGCGGCTGACAGGCCAACGCCATGGCGATCATGGCGCGCTGGCGCATGCCGCCCGAGAACTGGTGCGGATAGGCCTTCAGCCGGCTCCTGGCGTCAGGCAGGCGCACGCGGCCAAGCAGCTCGACCGCCATGTCCATCGCCGCCGCCCACGGCGTCCTGCGGTGCAGGTTGATCGGCTCGGCGATCTGCAGGCCGATCGTGAGCGAGGGATTGAGCGAGCTCATCGGCTCCTGGAAGATCATGGCGATGCGGTTGCCGCGGATGGCGCGGATCTCGTGGTCCTCCAGCTTCAGGAGGTCGCGGCCGTCGAACACCACCTCGCCGGTGGAAATGCGGCCCGGTGGATCGGGGATCAGGCGCAGGATCGACATGGCGGTCACGCTCTTGCCCGAGCCCGACTCGCCCACGATGGCGAGCGTCTCGCCTGCCGCCAGATCGAAGGAAACATCGTCGACCGCCTTGACAGTGCCGCGCTCGGTGCGGAACTCGGTCGACAGGCCTCGAACGCTAAGCAGGGGCGCGCCCATCAGGCGCGCCCCCGTACGCAATGAACCATGCTCAGTGGCCCATCTTCTTCTTCAGTTCCTGGTCTAGCCACATGCGGGCATAGATCGGGCCCGGCCGCACCGAGCCGGCGCGCAGCTCGCCGGCGTAGTTCTTCACCCACGGCCACCACGCGGTGTAGACGTAGGGAGTCGGTAGCCAGATGTACGGCGCGAGGTCGAGAATCTCGACCGTCATTTCGCGCAGCATCTTGATGCGCGTGGCCTCTTCCTTGGTGCGGTAGACCTCGTCCATCTTGGCGTCGTACTTCGGATCGGACCAGCCACCCGGGTTCCATTGCTGGCCGGTGGTGAAGCTCTTGCGGATGGTCGTCGTCGGGTTGGTGTGGCCGTTGTTCATCATGTAGCCGATGGAGTGCTTGCGCGTGGTCATGGCGCTCAGGAACGCGCCATACTCCATGGGCTGGATTTCCATCTTCACGCCGACCTGCTCGAGGTAGGCCGAGATCAGCGGCAGCAGGTCCATGTGGTCGGGATTGCAGGAGCAGACCTGGACCTTGAAGGTGAAGCCATTGGGGTGCCCCGCCTCGGCCAGCAGCTTCTTGGCCTTGGCCGGATCGAACTTGAAGAGCTCCTGGACCGACGCCGGCATCTCCTTCAGCGGCTGGAAATAGCCGACGTAGTCGGGATGCATGGGGTAGGCAAAGAGTTCGGCGTTGCCGTTGTAGTAGGCCTTGACGATCTCCTCCTTGTTCACCGCCATGTTGAGCGCGCGACGCACGCGGACGTCCTTGAACGGACCGTCGACGTCGACACGGAACGCCAGGAACGTGCCGCTCATGTTCAGCCAGCGGTTCCACTTGAGCTGCGGCACGCTCTTCTTCAGCGAGTCGACGTTCTGCCAGCGGATCGTCTCGAGGATGTCGAGCTTGCCGGTGCGCAGCGCCGTGACGTAAGTCGCCTCATCCTTGATGGTGCGGTAGACGATCTTGTCGATGAACGGCAGCTTGTATTCCTGGCCGCCGATCTTGTCCTTGTCCCAGTAGATGGGGTTCTTGGTGTAGGTGTTGGAATTGCCGGAAACGAAGTCGGTCAGCATGTAGGGTCCGGTGCCGTTCACGTTCTTCCAGTTGTTGGCGCCGGCCTCGACGACTTCCTTGGGATAGATGCCCGAGAAATAGCCGTAGCCGAAGCGGTAGTCCCACTCCGCGAAGTAGTCCTTGAATTCGAACACCACCGTATGCTTGTCGGGTGCATGGACCTTGGAGATATGGTCGAAGTAGCCCTTGATCTTGCGCGGGCTGCTGTCGAGGCGCGTATAGGTGAACACCACGTCGTCGGCGACGAACTCGCGGCTCTTCATGACGCCCGGCTTGTCCGGCCACATGATGCCCTTGCGCAGCTTGATCTCGACGCGGAGCGGATTCTCCTTCCATTCCCAGCTCTCGGCCAGCTCGCCGCGCGTCGCATCCGACGGCAGCCAGGCATCGGCGACGAAGGGATGCTTGCCGCCGGCCTTGACGCTCTTGCTGAGGTCGGCGGCAAAAAGCTGTTCGTAGACCAGGCCGGTGTCGTGATTGTGCTTCCAGTTGAAGTCGTGGGCGTCCCACGACAGGGCCGAGAGCGTCACGTAAACCGTGCCGATCTCGACGGCGCCGCCGTATTTCGGCTTTTCGTCGTTGGCGATGGCGACGGGTGCGGCCAGCAGTATGGCGCCGCACAGTAGTGCTGACTTCAGGTTCATCTTCCCTTCCTCCCTTTGCTGATTTTCTTTGTCTTTGTTCTTGTCCCCGTCAGCGGCTGCCGCGCATGCGCGGATCGAGCAGATCGCGCAGCGCGTCGCCGAAAACGTTGATGGCGTAGACGACAATGGTGATGCAGAGCCCCGGCGCGAGCGCCAGCCAGGGTGCCAGATACATGAAAGAACGGCCCGAACCCGACAGCATGCCGCCCCAGGTCGGCGCCGGCGGTGGCACGCCAAGACCGAGAAAGGCGAGGCCCGATTCGGCCAGGATCACCGCGCCGACGCGGGTGGTGAACAGCACGATCACCGGCGCCATGACGTTGGGCAGAATGTGCCGCCACAGGATTCGCGGCAGCGAGGCCCCGGTCGATTGCGCGGCATGGACATAGGCGTTCTCGCGCACCGAAAGCACGGCGCTGCGAATGATGCGGCTGCCGCCGATACCGTAGAGCAACCCCAGGATGACGATCACCGGTCCCATGCCCGGCCCGACCACGGAGACGACCACGATCAGGATGACCAGATCGGGGAAGCTCATCCAGGCGTCGACGAAGCGCTGCATCACCATGTCGAACTTGCCGCCGAGGTAACCCGACACGATGCCGACGAACACCGAGACTACGGTGGCGAGCCCCGCCGCCGACAGGCCGATGATGACCGAGAGCTGTGCCCCGTAGAGACAGCGCGAGAGCATGTCGCGGCCGAGATTGTCGGTGCCGAGCCAGAACTGCGCACTGGGCGGCTTCAACCGGTTGAGCGGGCTGACCTGGTTGTAGCCGTAGGGCGCCAGCACATCGGCGAAGAGGCCGCAGAACAGGAAGATGACGCAGATCACGAAGCCGAAGGCGCCCAGCGGCTTGTCGCGGAACAGCCGTCCGACGAAACGCATCGTGCCCGACGGCGGCGCCGGCGGGGGTGGACGGAGGGTCTCGGTGATCGCGACCATCAGCGATACCTCACCTTGGGATCGAGCAGCCCGTAGCTGAGGTCGACCAGCAGGTTGATGAAGACCACGGCCACGCCCACGATCAGGAAGACGCCGGTGATGATCGGATAGTCGCGCTGGCTGACTGCTTCGAGCAGCAACAGGCCCATGCCGGGAATGACGAAGATCTGCTCCAGGATGACGGCGCCGCCGAACAGCACCGGAGCCTGCAGGCCGACCAGGGTGACCACCGGGATCAGCGCGTTGCGCAGCGCGTGGCGCAGGATCGTGGTGCGCGTCGCAAGGCCCTTGGCGAGCGCGGTGCGGATGTAGTCCTGGCGCATCACCTCGAGCATCATGGTGCGCGTCAACCGCATGACGACGGCGGAAAATGCCATGCCCAGGATCAGCGCCGGGATGGCCATCTGGCCCATCTGGCGCAGCGGGTCTTCCATGAAGGGCGTCAGCTTCACGTCCGGCGACCAGCCCCACCAAATGGATGGAAAGACCATCACCAGCGTGCCGACCCAGAAGCCGGGCAGCGCCAGCGCCAGAATGGCGAAGGAGCGCGTGACATAGTCGCCGATCGTGTCCTGGGCGACCGCCGAGTAGACGCCGATCGGAATGCCGACGATCAGTGCCACAGCCAGCGCCATCAGGCCGAGCTCGAAAGTGAGCGGCAGGCGGTGGAGGATGTCCTCCATGACCGAGGTATTCTGCCATAGCGACTTGCCCAGGCTGCCCTCGAACAGGAGCGCACCGATCCAGCGGAAGTACTGGCTGAACATCGGCCGGTCGAGGCCGAGCGCCGCCTCGAGCTGCTCGCGGCTCTTCTTGTCGGCGCCGATATCGTTGGTCGACAGCATCAGGTCGATCACGTCGCCGGGGATCAACCGCACGGTGACGAACACGATCAGGCTGGCGAAGATCAAGGTCGGAATCAGCGCCAGCACGCGGCGGATCACATAGGCGTGCATCAGCCGCCCCCTCCGGCGACGATCGCCTGCAGATCGGCGAGATTGCCGTGGGAGCTCAGCACGCTCCTGAGCAGCCCGGTCGGCCCCGAGGTGAACAGGATCCTGGCCGGCGTGTCCGCCGCGATGTGCAGGCGCCGCTCGGAGACCGCGGCGTCGATCGAGCAGGACGCGAGCGCCGCGAACGCGAGACCGCGTTTGCCGTCGACGGTGACGATCCGCGCGCCGCGGGCCTGGACGCGATCGAGCGCGGGGCGGTAGGCGGCCGAGTCCTGGGCGAAGACCAGGCCCGGTTCGACGACGTCGAGTGCGTGGTCGAGGCCGGCGAAATCACCCGACAGGGAATAGTCCGGGGGAAGCGGCGCTACCACCACGCCGGCGCGCAAGGCGCCAAGAAGGAAGATCGCGCTCTCGAGACTGTCGTCGGACAGGAGCGCGACCGGCGCGCTTTGTGGCCCGAACCCCTGCGCGATCAGCCACGAGGCAATGGCGCCCGTCCGCGCCCAGGCCTCGGCATAGGTCAGATCCCGCCCGACACGGAAAATGGTGCCGGGGTGGCGTTCGGCCGCGTGCTGCAACTGGTCGATGGCCAGCGGCCGCTCGACGGAAGCCACCGGCTCGGGTCGATCAGGCGCGCGCAGCGGGGCCACATGGCTCACTCGGTACATCCCTCCTGAAACGTTTCCTCGTCGCCCGCTTGTGCGGGCGTTCTTGTTGGCGACAAGCTGCCGGGATCGCAGGTGTACTGTCAATCGGCGGTAGCGGCGATTGGGCTGCCGGCTCTAGCCTTCGAGCGTGCCTGCCAGGCGCTCGGCAGCTTCGGCGTAGTCCTTCATGAAATCGTAGACGACCGAACGTGCCGACTGTTCGGTGTTCATGAGACCGACCGCCTGACCGACATAGTAGGTCGCGAGCCGCTGGGCACCTTCGTGGCCGCTCGCGGCAAGTTTATCGATCTTGGCCAATGCCGGCCGGCTGACGAGGCCTTGCAGCGGCATCGGCAGCGGATTGGGCGCCGCCTCTCCGTGCCAGCCATCGGTCCAGGCCGAGCGGAGCTGCCGCGTCGGCTTGCCGGTCCGGCTGCGTGACCGCACAGTGTCGCGCGACGTCGCCGCCAGCATCTTCTTCTTCACCGTCGGGGTGGTTTCGGCCTCCGCCGTCGTCAGCCAGACCGACGCGGTCCAGGCGCCGGCCGCGCCCATCGCCATGCACGCCGCCATCTGACGCCCGGTCGCAATGCCTCCGGCGGCCAGCACGTCGATGCCCTTGTAGCCTTCGATGGCCTGCAACACTTCGGGCACCAGCACCATGGTCGAAACCTCGCCGCAGTGCCCGCCCGCCTCGGTGCCGGCGACCACGAGAATGTCGACACCGGCCTTGGCATGCTTGATCGCATGCTCCCTGGCGCCGGTGAGCGCGCCCACCAGGATGCCCTTGGCCCGAGCGCGGGTCATGATTGCCGGCGGCGGCACGCCGAGCGCGTTCACGAACAGCTTGATCGGGTGGTTGAACGCGACATCGAGAAGCCGCGCCGCACCACCTTCCCGCATGTTGTCCGTATAGTCGTGGACGCCCTGCCCGGCAGACCACAGGTCGGCGGTATCGATGCCGTGCTGGGCCAGCAGGTCGGCGACATGCCGGCGGTGCTCGGGCGGCACGCGCGCCTCGAGGTCGGCCGACGTCAGCCCGCCCTCCTTGTCCTCCATCTTGTTGGGAATCAGCAGGTCGATGCCGTAGGGCTTGCCGTTCACGTGCTCGTCGATCCACTTGAGATCGATCTCGAGGCTCTCCGCGGTATGGGCGACGGCCCCCAGCACGCCGAAGCCGCCGGCGTTTGACACCGCGGCCACGACGTCGCGGCAATGGCTGAAGGCGAACAGGGGAAACTCGATCCCGAGCTTCCGGCACAAGGCAGACTTCATCGTTCCCCTCTCCCGGCGGCGTTCGACTGCGCGGCGTCCCGCTACTTCGCCGCCTGCTTGCCCAGGCCCTTCGGCACCTGCGCGGCCGCGGCGCTGACGCGCGGGTTGGAAGTAACCTTGAGCGCCTCGGCGGCGTCCTTGTTCTCCATGATCTTGGCCATGATGGCCTGACCGGCGCGATCGAAGACGGCACGGTTTTCCTGCAGGTACTTCTGCGATTCGCGCAGCTTGGTGACGTAGCCGTTGATCTCGGGGATGACGTAGCGCGCAACCATGTCCCAGCTGCGGAAGGTATTCTCCGGATTTGCCCAGTCGTGCACGAAGCCGACGCAAGTCCCGAAGCCGCCGCTCTTGTCGACCACGCTCTTGATCATGTTCACCAAGTCGTCCGGCGTGCCGATGACGGCGGCGGAGCCTTCGCCCGACATCTCGTCGACGGCTTCATCCGGCGACTTGTAGGGGGCCGAGCCCGGCCGCTGCAGGGTGCCGTAGATGTACTCGTTGTGCCAGCGCATCAACCCGTGACGCGCCTCCTCGCGCGCCTTCTCGCGGGTCTCGGCGATGTGCCAGTTGAGCAGCACGCGCCAGTTCTTGCGGTCGACGGTCGTGCCGGCCTTCTTGGCGGCCGACTCGGCGAAACCCCACTGCGTCGGGAGCGCGGTCAGGCCCTCGCTCGACATCGAGCCCAGCGAAATGATGCCGATGCCGTATTTCCCCGCCAGCGTCATGCCCGACGGACTGATCTGCGAAGCGACGGCGAACGGCATGTCCTCCTGCAGCGGCAGGAGCTGCAGGGCGGCGTCCTGCATCGTGAACCATTCGGACTTGTGGGTGACGCGCTCGCCCTTGAACAGGCGGCGGATGATGCCGATCGCCTCGTCCTGGCGGTCGCGCTGGGTCATCGGATCGATGCCGAGCGTGTGGGCGTCGGACGGCAGTGCCCCGGGACCCGAGCCGAAGATCGCGCGGCCGCCGGTCATGTGGTCGAGCTGCACCATGCGCTGCGCCACGTTGTAGGGATGGTGATAGGGCAGCGAGATCACGCCGGTAGCGAGCTTGATGCGCTTGGTGTGCTCGCCAGCCGCGGCCAGGAACATCTCGGGCGAAGCAATCATTTCCCAGCCCGATGAATGATGCTCGCCGCACCAGAACTCATCGTAGCCCAGTTCGTCGAGATGCTTCACGAAGGCGATATCGCGCCGAAACTGCAGCATCGGATTTTCGCCGATGGGATGATGGGGGGCGAGAAAGGCGCCAAATCCTAGCCGCGACATGGGAATACTCCTCGGTGAAGACAGTCAGCCGCCGCCAGACTTGTGCCGGGCCGGCCCCCTGTCCAGAGGGATCGACCGCATCGCGATCCGGCGCCGGAAACAGCAGGTTCAGGGGCCGTTCAGACGCCGCTTCAGTTCGCCCGCGATCAGCTCATAGGTATAGGCGGTCGGGTGACCGTCGTGGGGAATGAGGAGAAGCGAGACATCGATCTCGCTCGTCAGCTGGTCGACCGACAGCAGCGGGATCCCGATCTTCCTCAGCTGCTGCAGCACGGTGACCAGGAAGGGTGACGACGCGCCGTAACCGCCCTTGGATGTTTCATCCGGCCATGAATAGATGACGATCAAGGGCGCGCCGAACTTCTCGCGGACCAGCTGTTGCAGGCGCGCCATCAGCGCAACGAACAGGTCGGCCTGCTCGTCCTGGCGCTGGCGCATGCCGATCGCGTCGACGAACAGGAACTGTTCGCCCAGCAGGTACTTCAGTCCGGCGAGCGGGTGGGTCCAGCGATATTCGTTGAACGACCCCGTGTGTCGCGGCGCGCCATTCTCGAGAACATAGCGCGGCGAGGATCCCAGCCAGGCGCCGTCGCCGGTCACCCGTGCGAGGTGCGCCGGAATGATCCAGCTCACCACCGCCTTGACCGACTGGTCGGCATAGCGGTCGAGCAGGCCCGTCTCGAAGGCCCGCACGAGGTGGTTGGGGCCATAGCCCGGCACGCCGAGATTGACGGTGCGGACCTTGTAGTCGTTCGCCTTGGCGAACTGCGAGGCGAGACTCTGGTCGTCGACGAGCCCCTGGCCGAAGATGAAGGAATCGCCCAGGAACAGGTAGGTGTCGGCGCCGGACGGGCCGGCCGGCGTGACGCGCGCCGCGGTGCCGTCGAAATGATAGGTGCGACGATAGATCAGCTCCGGGCCGAACGTCGCCGTGGCGACGACTTCCGTGTTCGGTTGCGGACGGAAGCCCAGCACCGGATCGGCCGGTGGCCACCATTTGGGATCGGTCGTTTGCACCAGACCGTGTCCCATCGGCGCAGGCGACAGAACGCCCGCGACGACATCGAGCAGCGCCAGGCTCGCGGCGAGCGCCGAGGCGAGCAGCGCGCCCGTGCGCCAGCGATTGCCGCGCAGAAGGACGACGCCCGCCAGGCCGAGCAATGCCGCCAGGCTGCACGCCCACAGGGCGGACGGCAGGACCGCCGCACCGACGGCGAGCAGGACCAGCAGCCCCGCGGCGATCCCGTAGTTCCGACGATTGCCGTCCATTGACCTCAAGGCGTCTCCCCGGAGTAGGGTGCGATGTACGTGTTCGAAAGGAAAACATCAATGAGCGGGCAGTTGCCGCTAAAAGGCCTCCGGGTGCTCGATCTGGCGAGTTTCATCGCCGGTCCCGTGGCGACCACGGTGATGGGCGACTACGGCGCCGAGGTCATCAAGATCGAGCCGCCGGGCGAGGGCGACCCGCAGCGCAAGCTCGGCCAGGCGCATTCGATCCCGCAGCATCCGGTCAACTTCTGCTGGCACCTCACCAACCGCAACAAGCGGGCGATCGTGCTCGACCTCAAGAGCGAGGGTGGCCGCGCCGCCTTCGACCGGCTGGCGAAGACCGCCGACGTGATGGTGGTGAACTTCCCGCTGAAGGTGCGCGAGCGCCTCAGGATGCGCTACTCCGACGTGGCGCCGCTCAATCCCCGGCTGATCTACGCCTCGATGACCGGCTACGGCGAGACCGGGCCCGATGCCGAGCAGCCGGGCTTCGATTCCACGGCCTTCTTCGCCCGCTCCGGCCTGCTCGATGCCCTCACCTACGAAGGCGGGCCGCCGGCCTTCTCGCTGCCGGCGCAGGGCGACCAGATGGCCGGCATGAACCTGTTCGCCGCCATCGTCCTGGCGCTGCTGCACCGCGAGCGCACCGGCGAAGGCTGCGAGGTCGGCACCTCCTTGCATGCGAGCGGCCTGTGGTCGAACGCCATGCTGGCGCAGGGTGCCCTGCTCGGCGCCTACGTGGCGCCGCGGCCGCCACGCACCCAGCCGAGGAGCGCGCTCGCCAACCAGTACCGCACCGCCGATCACCGTTGGATCCAGCTCACCATCGTGCGCGAGGACAAGCTCTGGCCCGAACTCTGCCAGGCGATCGAGCGGCCCGAGCTGCTGGACGACCCGCGCTTCAAAACGACCGAAGAGCGCCGCGCCCACGCCACGGAACTGGCGGCGATCCTCGATCCGGTGTTCGCAGCCCACCCCTGGCTGCACTGGCGGCTGAGACTCCGCCATCACGGCATCACCTTCGGCCTGCTGGGCGTCATGCGCGACGTGCCGCACGACGAGCAGGCCGTCGCCAACGGCGCCGTGGTGCCGAGCACGCTCGAGGAGATGCCTCGCACGATCTCGGCGCCGATCCGGCTCTCCTTCGCCTCAGAGCCGATGCCGGCCGGCGCCGGCCCCGGCCACGGCCAGCATACCGACGAGGTGCTGGGCGAGCTGGGCTACAGCGCGACCGAAATCGCCGGCCTCAGATCGGTCGGCGCGCTCGGTTGAGACCAGTCTGCGGCACACGAAGTGTGCCGCAAAAGAACGCCAGCCGTGCCGGAGCGTGTGCCGCGGTGCCGGGATTCGTACGATTTCCCAAAGGGTTGCGCCGACTCGCCGGAACAACGCCGATGCCTCTCCGGAACAGGCCCGAATCGCGGCGTTGTGCCATCAGCGCACTGCGCGATTCCGCGACGGCACGCCGGATCGCTTCTGCCGTCAGGAAACGGGGCGTGGCGCCGCGGCGAAACCGTCGATCGCCGGCGTGCCGGTGTCGTTCCAGACCACGCCGCCGACGGTTGAGTCGTCGCCCGTGAGCATCCGGTCGAGGGCCGCCCGGCCGCGCGAGATGCGGCTCTTGACCGTGCCGACCGAAACGCCGGAAAGCGCGGCGATTTGCTGATAGGACCAGCCCTCGAGCACCGAAAGCAGCAAGGCTTCGCGCTGGCCATCGTTCAGGAAGCGAAAGGCCCTGGTGAACTCGCGCATGATCAGACCGCTATCCTGTGCAGGCTCGTGCGAGAGCTTGTTGGCGGTCGCCTCGTCGAGGCATACGGTCGGCCGCTGGCGGCGCAGGCCGGAGATGAATTCGTTGCGCTGAATGCGGAACAGCCACGCCGCGAGGTTCGTCCCCGGGCGGAAGGATTGCCGGCCGGCCAGCGACTTGACGACGGTTTCCTGGACGAGGTCGTCGGCGCGGTCGCGGTCGCGGGTCAGCGACAGGGCGTAGACGCGCAGGCGCGGCAGAAGAGCCTCGAGGTCGGCATGGAAGTCACCGGTCAGTGTCTGGGGAAGGGACATATCGTATTCCGATCTCTCGTCGTTCTGGCAATTTTTCGAGGAACGCTAAATGAATGCTGGCCTGGTCGATCGGGTGCCGGCGACGCAACGGTGCGTCGAGCCACGGTCGCGATCGACATCAACGCTTCCCGGATCTAAGGAACTTGGCGCTGCAGATACTTGGAGAGATCAATCGGGTCCGCCGCCCTGCCGGCGCGGTCGATACCCTGATGTGACGACGGGCGGCCTTCCATTCAAAGGGCGCAGGGTCGTTCAGCGTCTCTTCTGTAGATTGACGTGGTGCCCCGCGTGCCTGATTGCAATGGCTCCAGCGGCTGGACTTCCGCAGCCGCGCCACAACGGAGTGATTCGTCCGGATCGTTTGCTGTAGAGGGAACGTCCGCAGCGCTCGCTTCAGGAGCGCTTCCCGCATATGCGATGCAACCTTGGCGTTGCTCCCGCGTTATTGCCCGAAAGGCCGGGTCATATTGAAATCGCTGCTGCGGCGCGCCTTCGGGCTCGCGCCCGAAATTTCCTTTGGGGACAATGAAGCCCCCATTCGCAGCGAGCTGTTCGGCATCGAGCGTCTGGAACAGCACGCCGAAAGCCTGGCAGCCCATCAGCCCGTTTCGACCTCCGTCACCTCGGGCAGACGCCTGGCTGTTCGGCTGCAGGAAAACGAGGCGCTTCTGCTCAAGGCTTATCACGGAATTGCTCAGGCCGCCGCCGACGGTCGCGCCATCACGCCCGCCGCCGAGTGGTTGCTCGACAACTATCATTTGGTCGAGCAACAGGTCCGCGAAGTCCGTACCGATCTGCCGCCGGGATACTACCGCCAGCTGCCGAAGCTCAGCGACGGACCGCTGGCGGGCTATCCGCGGGTCTACGGGCTGGCCTGGGGATTCGTTGCCCACACCGACAGCCGGTTCGATCCCGAGGCGCTGACGCGCTTCGTCCGCGCCTACCAGAGCGTCCAGCCGCTCACCATCGGCGAGCTTTGGGCCGTGGCGATCTCGCTGCGCATCGTCCTGGTCGAGAATCTCCGTCGGTCGGCCGAGCAGATCATCGAGCGCCGCGCCACCCGCGACGAGGCCGACATGGTGGCCGACCGGCTGCTGGGCGTGAACAACCGCCCCGCCGAGCCCACGGCGCTGGCGTCCTACGAGCACGTGCCGCTGTCCGAGGGCTTCACCGTACAGCTCGTGCAGCGGCTGCGCGACCAGGATCCCGTGAAGACACCGGCCGTCGGCTGGCTGGAGGCGCGCCTCGCGCGCGAGGGAACGACCGCCGAAGACCTCGTGCACGAGGAGTACCAGCTCCAGGGCGCTACCAACGTCACCGTCCGCAACATCATCACCAGCATGCGCCTGGTCTCCGACGTCGACTGGGCGAAGCTCTTCGAAGCGGTCAGTCCGGTCGACGATGTCCTGCGCGCCGGCAGCGCCTTCGCCGAGATGGATTTCTCCACCCGCAACCTCTACCGCACCGCCATCGAGCAGATGGCACGCGGCACGCGGTTGAGCGAACCCGAGATCGCGCGACGCGCCCTGGCGGCCGCGGACGCCGCGGTCGCCCTTCCCGACGGCGACCGGCGACAAGGCGATCCCGGCTATCACCTGATCGGCGGCGGACGGGCGGCCTTCGAGCGCTCGATCCAGTTCCGCCCGCCCGGCCTCGCGCTCCGGCGGCGGGTCGCCACCGCCGGAATTGCGGGCTACGTCGGCAGCGTCGCAGCCATGGCGGGTGTCATCCTCTTCCTGCCGTTGCTGGTGCTGGCGGAGACCGGCGTGCTCGGCTGGCGGCTGGTGGCGATCGTGGCGCTGGGCCTGTTGCCGGCAATCGATGCGGCGCTAATGCTGGTCAACCGCATCATCGCCGGCGGCTTCGGTGCCACACTGCTGCCGAGCCTGGCCCTGCGCGATGGCGTGCCACCGGAGATGCGCACCCTGGTGGCCATCCCGACCTTGCTGACGAGTCGCGCGGCCGTCGATGAACTGATCGAACGGCTGGAAGTCCACTACCTGTCCAATCCCGGCGGCGCCGTCCATTTCGCGCTTCTGTCGGACTGGGCCGATGCACTCGAAGAATCCGAACCGACCGACGGCGCACTGCTGACGGCGGCCGGTGACGGCATCGCCCGGCTCAACGCCCGCTATCCCAACGCGTCCGGCGCCAATCGCTTCCTGCTGCTCCACCGCCGCCGCCTGTGGAACGCGGCGCAGGAACGCTGGATGGGGTGGGAGCGCAAGCGCGGCAAGCTCCATGAGCTGAACCGGCTGCTGCGAGGCTCTGCCGAAACGACCTTCATCGACACCGGCGCCCGGCCGCCGCCGGATGACGTCCGCTTCGTCGTCACGCTCGACTCCGACACGCGGCTGCCGAGGGACGCGATCTGCCGGCTGGTCGGCAAGATGGCCCACCCGCTCAATCGCCCGCGGCTCGACCCGGCGCGGGGCCGTGTCGTCGAAGGCTACGGCGTGCTTCAGCCGCGCGTGGCGGCGTCGCTCCCCGTCGGATCGGAAGGCTCGCTGTTCCAGCGCATCTTCTCGAGCAACAGCGGCATCGATCCCTATTCGTCGGCGGTATCGGACGTCTATCAGGACCTGTTCGGCGAAGGCTCCTATTCCGGCAAGGGCATCTATGACATCGACGCCTTCGAGGCGGCCCTCGCCGGACGCGTGCCGGACAATTCCATGCTCAGCCACGACCTCTTCGAGGGTGTGTTCGCCCGCTCCGGCCTTGTAACCGACATCGAGGTGGTCGAGGAGTTCCCCGCCCGCTACGACGTGGCCGTGGCCCGCCATCATCGCTGGGCGCGCGGCGACTGGCAGTTGCTGCCCTGGATGCTGGGGCTCAACAAGGGGCCGCGGGGCAACTTCGTGCCGGCGATCGGCTTCTGGAAGATGTTCGACAATCTCAGGCGCACGCTCTCGCCGCCGGCCGCCGTCGTGGCGCTGTTGGCGGGTTGGACCCTGCCGCTGCCGGGCGCGCTGGCCTGGACCGCCTTCGTGTTGCTGGTCCTGGCACTACCGGCGCTGCTGCCAATGGCCATGGTGCTCCTGCCGCGCCATGCCGGCATCACGACGCGCAGTCACTTCAGCGCCCTGGCCTCCGACGTCCGGATCGCCGGCGCCCAGACCGCACTGATCGTGGCGTTCCTCGCCCATCAGACCTGGGTGATGATGGACGCGATCCTGCGCACCCTGTTCCGGCTCTTCGTCAGCCATCGTCGCCTGCTCGAATGGACGACGGCCGCGCAGTCGCAGCAGTTGCTTCGCACCGACTGGTGGGGCTTCTTCGCCCAGATGGCGGGAAGCCTGGCCGTCGCCTGCGCGGCGGCCGTCTTCGTCTGGTACGCCGGCCCCGAGACGCTGCCCATCGCCCTGCCCATCCTCATCGCCTGGTTCTTTTCCCCCGCGATCGCGCGCTGGGTGAGTCTCGCTCCGACCGATGCCGGCAGCCTCGCAATCTCGGCGGCTGACGCCCGGTCGTTGCGGCTAATCGCGCGCCGCACCTGGCGTTTCTTCGAGACCTTCGTCACGGAGGCGGAGAACATGCTGCCGCCTGACAATTTCCAGGAGGACCCGAAGCCGGTCATCGCGCGCCGGACATCACCCACCAACCTCGGCCTCTATCTCCTGTCGACGGTGGCTGCCCGCGAATTCGGCTGGATCGGCACCACGGACGCGGTGCAGCGCATCGAGGCGACCTTGGCGACCATGGGGCGACTGAGGCGGTTCCGCGGTCACTTCTATAATTGGTACGACACATCCGACCTCAGGCCCCTCGAACCTCCCTACGTCTCGACCGTCGACAGTGGCAACCTGGCGGGTCACCTGATCGCCTTGGCCAACGCCTGCGCCAGCTGGGGCGGCGATCCGGCGCCGCCCACGGCCGCGATCGGCGGCGTCAACGACAGTATGGAGCTCGCCCGCCAGGCGCTGCTGGCGCTGCCCGACGATCGTCGCACGCACCTTGTCTCGCATCGGGAACTGACACACGCCTTGGAGGCCCTCGCAGACGCCGTGTCGCTCGAGGATGGATCGGGCGGGCCCGAGGCGCTGGCGACGCAAGCCGGGGCCGTGACCGACCTCGCCCGCACCCTGGCCAACGAACGCGGCGACGATGCGAGCGCCGACATGCTGTTTTGGATCGAAGCGGCACAGCGGTCGATCGAAAGCCGCCGGCGCGACGTCGTCCAGACCACCGAGGCACGGACGGCACTCGAACGGCGGCTGCAGACGATCGCCACCACGGCGCGCTCGATGGCCAATGCCATGGAGTTCGATTTCCTTCTCAACGAGGATCGACGACTGCTGTCGATCGGCTATCTCGCGACCGAGGACCGGCTGGATCCCAGTTGCTACGACCTGCTCGCTTCGGAGGCCCGGCTCGCCAGCTTTGTGGCGATCGCCAACGGTGCGGTACCGGCCCGCCACTGGTTCCGCCTGGGGCGCGCGGTGACGCCGGTCGGGCATGGCGCGGCGTTGATCTCGTGGTCGGGCTCGATGTTCGAGTACCTCATGCCGTCGCTGGTCATGCGGGCGCCGCTCGGCAGCCTGATCGAAAAGACCAACGACCTGATCGTCCGGCGGCAGATCGACTATGCCGGCGGGCTCGGCCTGCCATGGGGCGTTTCCGAGTCCGCCTACAATGCGCGCGACAAGGAATTCACCTACCAGTACTCCAACTTCGGCGTTCCCGGTCTCGGCTTCAAGCGCGGCCTGAGCGAGAACGCCGTCGTCGCCCCCTACGCCACGGCGCTTGCCGCCATGGTCGATCCGCGCGCCGCAGTGGCCAACTTTTCCCGCCTTGCCAGCATTGGCGGCTGCGGCCGCTTCGGCTTCTACGAGGCCATCGACTTTACCCCGATGCGGCTGCCCGAAGGCAAGACGCAGGCGGTCGTGCGGGCCTACATGGCCCACCATCAGGGCATGACGATCGTCGCCATCGCCAACGCGTTGCTCGACGGCATCATGCGCATGCGCTTCCATGCCGAGCCCATGGTCCAGGCGACCGAGCTGCTGTTGCAGGAACGGACGCCGCGCGACGTCTCCGTCGCCCATCCCCGGGCGGAGGAGGTCGGAACCAGCAGCGCGGTCGAGGACCTGGAGCCTTCAGTGGTGCGGCGCCTGCGCAACCCCAATGCCGCCAGCCCGTCGACCCACATCCTGTCGAACGGCCGCTATTCGGTGATGCTGACGGCGGCAGGCTCGGGTTTCAGCCGCTGGGGTGATGTGGCCGTCACGCGCTGGCGGGAGGACACCACGCGCGACGATTGGGGCAGCTATATCTTTCTGCGCGACATCGAGAGCGCGGCGGTCTGGTCGGCGACCTATCAGCCGCGCGGCACGCGGCCCGACAGCTACGCCGTCATGTTCGCCGAGGATCGCGCCGAATTCGTAAGGCACGACGGTACGCTTTGCACATCGCTCGATGTCGTGGTCTCGCCCGAGGACGACGCCGAGGTCCGGCGTGTGTCGATCGCAAACACGGGTTCCCAGGCGCGCGACATCGAGCTGACCTCTTATGCCGAGATCGTGCTTGCGCCGCCGGCAGCGGACGCCGCGCACCAGGCCTTCTCGAAGATGTTCGTCCAGACCGAATACCTGCCCGCCGCGAGGGCCATCCTGGCGACGCGCCGCCGCCGCAGCCCGGGCGAGCCCGAGCTCTGGGTCGCCCACCTCGCGGTGGTCGAGGGCGAGACGTTGGGCGAGGTCGAAGTCGAGACCGACCGCGCGCGCTTTCTCGGCCGTGGCAACGACGTCACCGCACCGGTCGCCGTGATCGATGGCCGGCGCCTGTCCAACACCGTCGGCCCGGTGCTCGATCCGGTGTTCGCGATGCGCCGGCGCGTGTGGGTTCCGGCCGGCGGCACGGCCAAGATCGCTTTCTGGACCATGGCCGCGCCCTCCCGCGAACTCCTGTTGGACCTCATCGACAAACATCAGGACACCAGCGCCTTCGAGCGGGCCGCGACGCTCGCCTGGACCCAGGCGCACGTGCAGCTGCACCACCTCGACATCTCGCCGTCCCAAGCCAGCCTCTATCAACGCCTGGCGGGGCATGTGCTCTACGCCAACCCGGCACTGCGCTCGTCGTCGGACACGATCCGGCGCGGCCTCGCGCCCCCGTCCGCGCTGTGGGCCCAGAGCATTTCGGGTGACGTGCCGATCGTGCTGGTGCGCATCGACGAGATCGAGGATTCGGGAATCGTCCGCGAGCTTCTGCGTGCCCGGGAATACTGGCGCCTGAAGGGGCTGGCGATCGATCTCGTCATCCTGAACGAACGCGGCACCTCCTATGTGCAGGACCTGCAGGTCCTGCTCGAGACGCTGGTGCGCACGCACGGGGCGCGGACGCATTTGAGCGCCGACGGCGAAAAGGGCGGTATCTTCGTTCTGCGCAGCGACCTGATCCCGGCCGAAACCCGCGCCTTGTTGCTCGCCGTGGCACGCGTCGTCCTGCCGAGCCGGCGCGGCAGCCTCGCCGAGCAGCTCGATCGCCTGCGGACGCCGCCCGGCATATTGCCGCCGCTCCGCCGCCGGCCGCTCACCGATGCCGTTGCGGCAGCGCCGCCCCCGCCTGTCGCTGCCTTGGGCGCCCTTCAGTTCTTCAACGGCCTCGGCGGCTTCTCGCCCGACGGCCGCGAGTACGTGACCGTGCTCGGACCGGGCCAGTCGACGCCGGCGCCCTGGATCAATGTCGTGTCCAACCCGTCGTTCGGCTTCCAGGTCGCGACCGACGGCGGCGGCTACACCTGGTCGCAGAACAGCCGCGACAACCAGCTTACGCCGTGGTCGAACGATCCGGTCAGCGACCGTCCCGGCGAGGCGCTCTACGTGCGCGACCTCGACAGCGGCGACCTGTGGGGCCCTACCGCGCTGCCGATCCGCCACGAGACGGCGCCGTACATCGTCCGTCACGGCCGCGGCTACAGCCGGTTCGACGTCATGGCCAACGGCGTCGCCCTCGAGCTGCTGCAGTACGTGCCGCTGGGCGATTCGATCAAGATCTCGAAGCTCACGCTCCGCAACGTCTCCGATCGTCCGCGGCGGTTGTCGGTCACGGCCTATGTCGACTGGGTGCTCGGCCTCGGGCGCGGGGCATCGGCGCCGACGGTCGTCACCGAACGCGACGCCGCGACCGGTGCGATCTTCGCGCGCAATCCCTGGAACATGCATCATGGAACGCGCATCGCCTTTGCCGACCTCGGCGGCCGCCAGACCGGCTGGACGGCCGATCGCAGCGAATTCATCGGGCGCAACGGCACCGCCGACAATCCGGCGGCGCTCAGCGGCGCCATTCCGCTGTCGCAGCGCGTGGGCGCCGGCCTCGATCCATGCGCGGCCCTGCAGACCGAGATCGAGATCGGGCGTGGCGCCTCCGCCGAAATCGTCTTCTTTCTCGGCCAGGCCGACGATGCCGCCTCGGCGCGCGCCCTGATCGAGCGCTATCGGGCCGCCGACCTCGAGGCGATCCGCCGCGAGGTCGTTTCCTTCTGGGACGAGACCCTAGGCGCCATCCAGGTGAAGACGCCGGATCGCTCGATGGACATTCTCCTCAATGGCTGGCTGCTCTACCAGACGCTGGCCTGCCGCTACTGGGCCCGCGCCGCCTTCTATCAGGCGAGCGGCGCCTACGGATTCCGCGACCAGCTCCAGGACGTCATGTCGTTGACGGTCGCTCGTCCCGAACTCGCCCGCGCCCATATCCTGCGCGCCGCCGCCCGGCAGTTCGTCGAGGGTGACGTCCAGCATTGGTGGTTTCCGCCCGCCGGTCAGGGAGTCCGCACGCGCATCGCCGACGACCGCGCCTGGCTGGCCACGGTCGCGGCTCACTATGTCGAGACCACCGGCGATAGCGCGGTTCTCGACGAGCCTGTGCCCTTCATCGACGGCCCGGCACTTCGGCACGGCGAACACGATCTCTACTTCCAGCCCAGCCAGGCGGACGAGACGGCCTCGCTGTTCGAGCATTGCGCGCGCGGCCTGGATCTCAGCCTCGCCACGGGCGTCCACGGCCTGCCGCTGATGGGCACCGGCGACTGGAACGACGGCATGAACATGGTCGGCGCGGCGGGACGGGGCGAAAGCGTCTGGCTGGGCTGGTTCCTGCATGCCGCTCTCATGGCCTTCGCGCCGATCGCCAGGGCCCGCGGCGATGCCGCGCGGGCGGAAGCCTGGGCGGCGCACGCCACGGCGCTGCGCGAGGCGCTGGACCGCGACGGCTGGGATGGCGAGTGGTATCGCCGCGGCTACTACGACGACGGCACGCCGCTCGGGTCGGCCGCCAGCGAGGAATGCCGCATCGATTCCATCGCGCAATCCTGGGCCGCGATCTCGGGCGCCGCCGAACCGGGCCGGGCGGTGCAGGCGATGGCGGCGCTCGATCTCCACCTCGTGCGTCGCGACGATCGCGTGGCACCCCTGTTCACGCCGCCGTTCGACAAGACGGCTCTCGAACCCGGCTATATCAAGGGCTATCCGCCGGGCATCCGCGAGAACGGCGGGCAGTACACCCATGCCGCCGCCTGGTCGATCATGGGCTTCGCTGCCCTTGGCCAAGGCGACAAGGCGGCGGAGCTGTTCTCGATGATCAACCCGGTCAATCACACGGCGACGCGCGCCGGCGTGCTGCGCTACAAGGTCGAACCCTATGTCGTGGCGGCTGACGTCTATTCGGTGCCGCCGCATGTCGGACGCGGCGGCTGGACCTGGTATTCCGGCTCGGCCGGCTGGCTCTACCGCGCCGGCGTCGAGGCCATTCTCGGACTGCGCCTGCAGGGCGATTTTCTGGTGCTCGACCCCTGCATTCCCGAGGCCTGGCCAGGCTTCGACATGACGTTGCGGTATCGCGGCGCCCTCTATGAAATCTCGATTCACAATCCGAACGGCGTCAGCAAAGGCGTCGCCATCGTGGAAATGGATGGCGTGGCGCAGCCCGTTTCCGGCGGCAAAGCCCGACTTCGGCTACGCGACGATCGCATTGCGCATACGATCAAACTGACCATGGGCTAGGTCACAAAGACGCCTGAGCCGCTGCAAGCGCAGTGGCCAAATTGGTTCGACCTAGGCTGGCACCTGCTTGCTCATATAGACCGTGACGCCGAGCGCCGATTGCGCCTCGCGGTCGATGCGGTAGCCGAGCCCGAGGTAGAGCTCGACGTTCGCGGCGAAGCGCTGGTTGGTGTAGAGGCAGATCGTCGCGTAGCCCTGCGCCGCCGCCAGCCGCTCGGCGTGAGCCATCAGGAACCGGCTGAGGCCGCGGCCCTGGAAGGCCGGTGCCACCGCCACGTTCTCGACCAGCAGGTGGCCGGGCTCGGGGATCGTCTCGATCAGCGCCGCCAGCTCGTCGCCCAGGTACGCAAGATCGATGCGATGGCGCACGACCGCGGAGTCGTAGTCCGCGCCCATCGGCTTGGGTTCGCGGCCGATCAGCGGCACCCATTTGGCGTAGGCGGCGCGCACGAGCGCCCGCACGGCGGCGCTATCCGACGCCACGGCTTGCCGCAGCGTCGGCGTCTCGTTGCGCACCGTCAGGCGACGGCGAGGCCCGTCGCCTCGTCGACGCCGGTCTTGAGGTTGATCACCTGCACCGCGGCACCGGACGCGCCCTTGCCAAGATTGTCGAGCGAGGCCACGGCAAGGATGTTGCCGTCGGCGTCGTTGCCGTAGACCGCAAGCTCCATCGAGTTGGTGTCGATCAGCCGATCGGCCCGCAAGAACCGGTCGCGCTCCAGCCAGCTGCGGTCGGCGAGCGGCCGCACGGTGACGAACTTCTCGCCGGCGTAGTAGTCGGCCAGGGTCTTCTGCACGTCGGCGGCGCTCGCCTGCCTGGCCATGATGTCGCGCGTGATCGGCACCATGATCAGCATGCCCTGGGCATAGTGGCCGACCGAGGGCACGAACAGCGGCGTGTGGGCGAGACCGCAATACTTCTTCATCTCCGGCACGTGCTTGTGCGTGAGTTCCATGCCGTAGAGGCCGAACGGCTCGACGGGGGCCGCGCCCTCGTGGACCGCGATCAGCTCCTTGCCGCCGCCGGTGTAGCCCGAGACGCCGAACACGGCGGGAGTCGAATCGGCGCGCACGATGCCGGCGTCGATCAGCGGCCGTAGCAGCGCGATGGCGCCGGTCGGGTAGCAGCCGGGATTGCTGATCCGGTTGGAGGCCAAGAGCTTCGCCCGGTGCGCCTTGCTGAGCTCGGGAAAGCCGTAGGTCCAGCCGTCGGCCACCCGGTGGGCGGTGCTGGCGTCGATGACACAGACATCGGCGTCGCCCAGCGCCGTCATCAGTTCCTTCACCGCCGCGTCAGGAAGGCAGAGCACGGCGATGTCGGCCGCCCTGGCGATCTCGACCCGTTTCCCTAAATCCTTGCGGTCGGCCATCGGCAGCTCGAGCAGCTCGATGTCGGGCCGGTCCTTCAGTCGTTCGTGGATCTTGAGGCCGGTGGTGCCGTGCTGGCCGTCGATGAATACCTTGGTCTTGTTCGTGGTCATGGTCTTCTTTCTCTCGAATTCAGGGCCCTGAATGGTTCCCTTGGGGGGAGCTGGCCGACTGGAGAAGAAGGAAAGTGGGAAGCCGCCTGATCCTCTCCAGCGGCTTCACGATACGGCGCGTTTGTTACGCGCGCGCGATCTCGCACCGCTTTTCAAAGCGGCGGCGTCGCAGCCGGAGGGAGGCGAACGTGATCATCGCGGCCGGATATTTCATCGCCGCCCCCCGATGTCAAGACGCCGGGGACGGGGTAGGCTCGAAAATTCACTCTGGAGGCAGCCCATGAGCCAGTCCCCCCATCCCGACGGCCTGTCGATGCTCGACAAGAGGAAGATCGAGGCCGAGATCCTGAAGGAGGTCTACGAGACCCTGAAGGCAAGCCACGGCGAGGCCGTCGCCAGGAGTACCGTCTCCGAATCGGTGCGGCGCTCGGCCATCGAGCAGGCCCGCCAGTTCGCGGCGGCGGCGCCGGGAGGCACGTCGCTCAAAGCCTTCCAAGACGTGATGCCTCTGTGGACCAAGGGCGGCGCGCTCGAGATCGAGGTCAAGGAGCAGACCGACACGACCTTCACCTTCAATGTCGTGCGCTGCCAGTACGCCGAGACCTACAAGGCGATGGGCCTGGGCGAGATCGGCGCCCTGCTGTCGTGCAACCGCGACGGCGCCTTCTGCGAGGGCTACGACCCCAAGCTGAAGCTCGAGCGCAGCCAGACCATCATGGGTGGCGCCAGCCACTGCGACTTCAAGTACCGATATGAGACGTAGCGTCGAGCCGCTGGCGCAGACGCCAGCCGGCCCAGACGCCGGCGAAGCAGAAGACGGCGAACATCCAGCCCGACGCGGCGCCTGCCGTGATGCCCGAGAGCAGGACGCCCACGGTGCAGCCGAGCGACACCATGGCGCCCCAGCCCAGCAGCACGCCGCCGGCGAGGCCGCGCGCGATCTCAGGCGCCGTCGGTAGCCGCGGACGGAATTCGCCGGCGGCGAGAGCGGCGGCGAAGGCTCCCAGGATCAGCCCGACGACGAACACGCCGTTGCGCGAGACCAGCGCCTGCTTCACGGCGGTGGCGCAGCCGGCCAGCGAGTCGAGGCCTTCGAGCCGCGCCAGCAGCAGGCCGAGGCCGTCGGCGGCGGTGCGCGACAGCGATCCAAGCTCCGCCGTGACGCCGAGCGGACCAACGCGCAAATAAGCCACGGTTGCCAGCGCGCCGATCAACGCGCCGCCGAGATACGCCGGCCAGCGGCGGCGCAACACGGCATCGAACAAGGAGTCCGCCGTCCGTTCGGCTGGCGCGCGATGGCGCATCAGCCAGAACGCCAGCAGCGCCAGGACGGCAAGCTGGAGCGCCAGCGAGCCACCATAGCCGAAAGTCCTCGGTAGCCAGACGATCGGCGCCTCCTGCACGGCTCCCAGATAAAGGGTGTTCCACGAGAGGAAGCCCAGGCCAAAGCCCGCCGCGGCGCCCATGAGCGCGACGGGCGCCACGGTCGAGCCTTCGCCCAGGCGATAGAGATGCGCACTGATGCACGAGCCGGAGACGGCCATGCCGACACCGAAGGTGAAGGCACCCAGCGCCAGAACCCAGGAGACCGGGCCGATATGCGCATCGGGCGGCAGGCGACCGCCGGAAGGCTGCGGCAACCAGGCGCCGAAGACCGCGTAGGTGCCGAGCAGGCCGACCGCCAGCGCAACGACGATGCCCAGTAGCCCGCGCGGATCGCGCCGGTCGATGAAGTCGCGCGCCATGCAGAAGAAGCAGAAGCGCGAGCGTTGCAGCAGCACGCCGAAGGCCCCGCCCAGCAGCAGGGACAGCGGCAGCGGCCGGCCCAGCGCATCGCTGTCGGGCAGCACCGGCATCAGCGCGAAGAAGGCAGCGGCAACGGCGAGCGCGGCGAACGGTTGCCCGCGCGCCGCGCTCTCGTCCTTGCTCTCGCTGGGTGCGATTACTTGCCGGTCCACACCGTACCGGCGACGTTGACGATCGGCACGCCGACGGCGTTGCCGTACTCGGTCCACGAGCCGTCGTAGTTCTTGACCCGGTAGCCCAGGATCTTGGTCAGCGCGAACCAGGTATGGCTGGAGCGTTCGCCGATACGGCAATAGGTGATCACCGGCGTCGAGCCGTCGATGCCCTTGGCGGCATAGAGCGCCTTCAGTTCGGCCGCCGGCTTGAAGGTGCCGTCGGCGGCGACGGCCTCGCCCCACGGCGCGTTCACCGCGCCCGGCACGTGACCGGCACGGATGGCGAGTTCCTGGATGCCGGCGGGCGCGATGATCTTGCCGTTGAATTCGTCGGGCGAACGGATGTCGACCAGCTTGGCGTCCGACTTCTTCTCCGCCGCGGCCAGCACGTCGACAAGGCGTGCCCGCAATGCCGGATTGGCATCGGCGAGCGCGATCGTGCCGGGCTTGGGCGCCGCGACCTGGGAGGCGAGCGGGCGCTTCTCGGCCTCCCATTTCTTGCGGCCGCCATCGAGCAGCTTGACGTTGGAGACGCCGTAGATGTCGAGGACCCAGGCGCCCCAGGCGGCGAACCAGTTGTTGGTGTCGCCGTAGAGCACCACGGTGCTGTCGCGATTGACGCCGGCCTGGCGCAGCAGGCGCTCGAGATCACCCTTCGAGACGATGTCGCGGCGCACGCGGTCGGCAAGGTCGGTGTGCCACACCAGGTTGGTGGCGCCGGGGATGTGGCCGCGTTCGAACACGCCCGGGTTGACGCTGACCTCGATCACCCGCACCTGCGGATTGGTGAGGTTCTTCTCCAGCCAGTCGGTGCCGACGAGGGCATCGGACGCCTGCGCGCCCGACAGCCAGAACAAACTCGCAGCGGCTGTGACGACGGCGCTCGCGATACGGGAAAATTTCATCGAATCTCCTCCATGGCCCGCGCTGGGCACGATGGCGAGAGCCTAGAACTAGGAGAGCAAGATTTCTTCTTCTGCCCGGAGTTCCCGGAAGGATTTTTCTTCCGCCTGTCAGTTCAGGAACTCAGCCAGCACAATGTGATTGTCCTTGGCCGGCCAGGTCCGGGTCGGGATGGTCTCGTTGTTCAGCACCGCCATCACCGTGCGCGGCTGGGTATCGAAGATGAGCTTGCCGGTCGAGGCGCCGGGCACGCCGTCGTTGATGCCAGGCGGCACCTTGCCGTCGAGCGAGAACTTGTCGCGGCCGACGCCGAAATAGCCGCGCGGACGGCTCATGGTCACGATCGCGCCGGCACCCTCGTCGCCCTTGGCGAACTGCGCCGGGCGCAGGTGGATCACGTCGCTCGAGCGCAGGAACGGCGAACGATAGGTGTGGGTCACCGGTTGTGCCGACATCCTGAGCACGAACTCGTAGTTCATGTCGGAGCGCGCGATATAGGGCCCCCAGACGCCGTCGTCGCCCGTCGTCTTGCGATGCACGGCCACGGCGCTCTTGCGTTCTCCGGTCTTGGCGTCGACCTCGAAGATCTCGACCTCGGCGCCGGCGACCGCGATGTTGGTGTAGACGCCCTCGGCGACGCCGGTGACCCGCCCGTTCAGCACCGGCAGCGGCTCGTGGGCGATGAACATGCTGGCCGGAGGCTTGCCCGCGATGTGCTCATACATGGCGGCGAAGGCGAGCTTGTGGAACGCCACCTCTCGGTGATCGAGCCCCTCGAGGATCACGTTCCTGGCGCCGCGCAGCTCGGTGGCATCGAAGCCGACGCCGGTCGGCTTGCCAGGTGCTCCGACGAAGCGGCCGTCGGGCTGGGCATATTTGTCGAGTTTGTCGGAGCGGATCGCCATCATCTCGACGCCCGCGATCAGGTCGTCGGCGCCGGCATTGAGGCCCTTGAGGAACGGAGCGGCGCCGTTGAATTCGCTGCCGGGCAGCAATGTGTCGGAGATCACGATGCCCTTGTTCGGCGTGCCGCACAGCACCGCGTGGCTCGCGAACTCGACGCCGCCGCCGTTCTTGAGATAGTTGCGCACCGCGTTGCCGCCGCGCGACGAGGCGACCAGCGCCACCCGGCGGCGGCGCGTGGCCGTGCGCACCTGAGCCACGAAGGCCGCCAGTTCCTTCATCTGATCCTCGGTCGAGGACCGGAACGGCTGGGGCTTGCCATCGTCACGACGCGCGCTGGGATAGGTGAAGTCGATGGCGAACAGCTGATTGCGGCGATAGCCGTTGGCCTCGAAGCGCCACAGGTTGTTGATCCACAGCGCGCTCGAATCGCCGTTGCCATGAACGAACACGATCGGCGGCAGCCCCGGCTCAGCCGGCGGCGGGCGCCGCGGGCCCGACTGCTGGGCAAACGCCAGCGCCGGCCACAGTGCAGCAGCACCGCCAAGCAACGCGCGTCTTCCGGGCCCCAAGCCCTTCATTTTCTCTCCCCCGGACATCGGGGCCATGTTGGCAAATGCCGGGCGGCGACGCTACGTTTCCCGCATGTCCATTTGTTACATCGAAAGCCCGGTCGGCCGCCTCGCGCTCGAAGCCGATGACGATTGCGTGACCGGGGTGCGCTGGGCGAGCCCAGGCGAACGGGCCACCTCTTCGATGACAGGGGCCGGGAAGGCCGATCCGATCCTGAAGGAGGCCACCCGCCAGCTCGACCGCTACTTTGGTCGCAAGCTGCGTCGTTTCGACCTGCCGCTCGCGGCTCATGGCACCGACCACCAGAAACGGGTCTGGGCGATGATGCGCGACATCCCGTTCGGCGAGACCGCGACCTACGGCGGCATGGCCATGGCACTGGGCTCGGGGCCACGCGCCGTCGGCATGGCTTGCGGTCGCAACCCCCTTCCCATCATCGTGCCGTGCCACCGCGTGCTGGCCAGCGGCGGCAAGGAAGGCGGCTACTCCGGCGGCCGCGGCCTGCCGACCAAGCGCCAGCTTCTGGCGCTCGAAGGTGTGGTCCTTCCGTAGCCAACCTGTCGCTGCGCCGGACGTTGCGTCCGGCTGGAGCCCCGGCTACGGAGAGCGCATGCGCGTGCTGATCACCCGGCCCGAACGCGAGGCGACGGCGCTGGCCACGGCGCTGATCGAGCGTGGCCACACGCCGGTCATCGCGCCGTTGTTCCGGCTGGAAATCCTGCGGCCGCCGCCCGACTTCGCCGCGGCGCTGGCATCTTGCCAGACCGTGCTGCTGACCAGCGCCAACGGCGCGCGCGCGCTGGCCGAAGCGAACGAGCAGCGTGGCAAGCCGATCCTCGCGGTCGGCGACACCACCGCCTCGACGGCCGAGGGCCTGGGATTCGCCGCCGTCGTTTCGGCGGCCGGCGACGGCGAAGCGTTGGCCGCGCTGGTACGCCGCGGCCTCGACCCCAAGAAGGGAGCACTGATCCACATCTCGGGCGTCGATGTCGCGCTCGATCTCGCCCAAACGCTCGCGCCTGACGGTTTCGAGGTGCATCGCTTCGTGCTCTACGACGCCCGCGAGGAAGGCGCGCTGCCCGAGTCGGCGCGCGCCGCCTTGGCCGCCCGCGCGCTCGATGCCGCGACGTTCTTTTCGTCGCGCGCGGCGACCATTTTTGCCAAGCTGGCCGGCGAAGCCGGTCTGGCCGATGCCGTGCGAGACGTGACTGCCGTTGCCATCAGCCCCGCAGCCCTCGAGCCGCTCTCGGCATTGCCCTTCAAGGCGACCGTCGCGGCGGCGCGGCCCACCCGACAGGCCGTGCTGGACGAGATCGACCGGCTGGCCGAAGCCGGCGTACAAGGAGCGCAGACCATGAGCGACACACCTTCTCCTGCGCCCGAGTCATCGCCGTGGGCATCGACGCCCCCCGCGTCGCCGCCCCCGTCACCTCCCCAGGTCGCGATCCGGCGCGGTCTCGGCGTGTTCGGCGCCTTCGTCACCGGCGTCTTCGCCGCCGTCCTCGTGCTGGCAGGCGCGGTGATTTCCCTGCCGTTCTGGCCCGAGGAGATCCGCGTGCTGTGGCGCGGCGAGGCCAGCGCCCCCGCGCCCGCGCCCCCCATCGACCTGCAGGCCGTGCGCGCCGATGCCACGATCGTGGCCAATGCCGCCGTCGACGCCGCCCGGCGCGATCTCACCGCCCGCCTCGACGAGCTCGACAAGCGCGTGGGAGCCGCCACCGCAGCCGCGGCGGAACGGCCGGCGGCGACGCCTGATCCGGCCATCGCCGAACTGCGCGGCAAGATCACCGCCCTGGAGAACCGGCCGGCCGCGCCAGCGGCTTCGGGTCCGGCACCGGCTGCGCCACAGGCCGCACCGGCCGCGAGTGGCGATACCGACAAGGATATCGCCGCCCTGCGTCTGGAGATCGCGACCCTGCGCTCGGCCCTGCAGACGCTCGACCAGGCGATGTCGGGACAGAAGGACGAGACGGCCCGCCAGCGCGAGCATGGCAAGGCGCTGGCCGACGCCGTCGACAAGGCACGCGCCGAAGCGAGTGCGATGGGCGCGGGCGAGAAAAAGGCGCTGGGCGCCGCGCGCGCCTCGGCGGTGATCGGCGTGGCCGCGCGCCTCAGCTCGGCGCTCGAAGCGGGCGCGCCCTACGCCTCGGAACTCGGCCTGCTGGCGCCATTGGCAGAAGGCGACGCCAAGCTGGGCGAGATCATCACCTCCCTGCAGCCCCATGCAGCGGCCGGCGTCGCCTCACGCGTGGCCCTGTCCGCAAGTTTCCCCGCCGTCGCCAAGGCAGCACTAGCCGACGATCTCGCCGACGATTCCTTCGGCGAGCGGCTGCTCGGCAAGATCAAGGGGCTGGTGTCGCTGCGCCGTGTCGGCGCCGACGTCCCGGGCGATGCCGTCGATGCCAAACTGGCGCGTGCCGAAGCCGCCCTCGAAGCCGGTGACGTCGCCAAGGCGGTCGATCTCATGAAATCGCTGCCACCGCAGACCGCCAAGGCGACGTCGGCCTGGTTGGCGCGCGCCGAGGCCCATCTGGCGGCCAAGCGCGCGGTCGACCAACTCGCGTCCTACGCGGTCACCCTGCTCGGCGCGGCGCGGTAGGCCGCCGATGACCACGCTGCGCATCCTGATCTGGTTCGCGATCGCCGCTGCCGCGATGCTGGGCGCGGTGTGGCTGGCCGAGCGGCCGGGCACGCTCACCGCCGAGTGGCAGGGCTGGCGGCTCGACACCAATGTCGGCGTGGTGCTGATCGTCGTCGTGGCGCTGATCCTGTTCGGCGTGGCGGCGTGGCTGCTCTACCGCTGGATCGTCGGCGCCCCGGGCGCCCTACTCGAGGGCTGGGGCGAAAGCCGGCGCCAACGCGGCTACCGCGAACTCACCCGGGGATTGGCCGCCGTCGCCGCCGGCGACGGTGCCGAGGCCCAGAAACATGCCCGCAAAGCCGAGCAGCTTCTGGCCGAACCATCGCTCACCCTGCTGCTGTCGGCTCAGGCCGCCCAGCTCACCGGCGATCGCGACGGCGCCAAGCGGGCATTCGACGCCATGCTCAAGGACGAACAGATGGCCTTCCTCGGCCTGCGCGGGCTGATCGGCCAGGCGCTGCGCGACGGCGACCAGACCAAGGCGCTGGGCTTCGCCGAGCGCGCCTTCACGCTCCGGCCGCAGACGCCGTGGGTCGTGCATTCGCTGTTCGACATGCAGGCCCAGGCCGGCCAATGGAAGGCGGCGCAGGCCACGCTGGACCAGGGCATCCGACGCAAGGTGGTCGCCGCCGACAGGGGCCGCACACTGAAGGCGCTGCTGCTGGTCGAGCGCAGCTGCGACGCCGAACGCGCTGGTCGCGATACCGACGCCCAGGCGCTGGCGCGCGAGGCCTTCGGCCTGGCGCCGGAGCGCATCGCGGCGACCGGGCGACTGGCCGAGCTGCAGATCAAGGCGGGCGACGGCAAGCGCGCGCTCAAGACGCTGGAACGCGGCTGGGCGGTGGCACCGCATCCCGATCTGGTCGAGATCTATCTCAGGGCCTCGGGCGAGTCCGATCCCCTGAAGCGCATCGCCATCGTGCGCCGCCTGACGGCCCACAACGCCGACGACATCGAAAGCCACCTGGCGCTGGCCCGGGCCTCGCTCGACGCCGGCCTGTGGGGCGAGGCGCGACGCCACCTCGAGACGGCGGGCGGGACCTCGCCGCCGGTCCGCGTCTGCCGCCTGATGGCCGAGGTCGAGGAGCGCGCCAACGCCGACCCGGCCAAGGTCCACGACTGGCTGGCGCGCGCCGCCGTGGCGCCGGCCGATCGCTCGTGGTCCTGCACCGCCTGCGGCGCCCACCACGAGAGCTGGCGCTCGGTCTGCGAGAGCTGCGGCGCCTTCGGCACGCTGCAGTGGCGCGCGCCCGGCAGCTATGGCCATATCCTGCCGCCCGAGGCGCAGCCTGCGCCTGCGCTTCCTTCTCCGACGGGGGCCTAGATGTTCGAGACGACCCTGGCAGGCAGCCTGCCCAAGCCCGCGTGGCTGGCCACGCCCAACGTCCTTTGGGCGCCGTGGACGCTTTCCGGCGCGCCGCTGTTCGAAGCCAAGGACGACGCGACGTTTCTCGCCATCCGCCGCCAGGAAGAGGCCGGCCTCGACATCGTGAGCGACGGCGAGCAGGCGCGGCAGCATTTCGTGCATGGCTTCCTGGCCGAGGTCGACGGCGTCGACTTCGACAAGAAGGTCCGCATGGGCATCCGCAACAACCGCTACGATGCCGACTGCCCGACGGTCACCGGCCCGCTGAAGCGCCGCAAGTTCGTGCACGAGCGCGAGGCACGCATTGCCCGTGCCGCCACCTCGCGCAAGCTCAAGTTCACCTTGCCCGGCCCGATGACGCTGATTGACACACTGGCCGACGGTTTTTATGGCGACCGCGTGAAAATGGCCTTCGCTTTCGCCGAGCTCCTGAACCAGGAAGCCAAGGATCTCGAGAAGCTCGGCGTCGACGTGATCCAGTTCGACGAGCCGGCCTTCAACGTCTACCTCAACGAGACGGTCGACTGGGGCGTGCCGGCGCTGGAGAAGGCGGCCGAGGGCCTGAAATGCACGACCGCCGTTCACATCTGCTACGGCTACGGCATCGAGGCCAACAACAAGTGGAAGGAAGCGCTGGGCGAAAGCTGGCGTCAGTATGAGCAGACCTTCCCGGCGCTCGACCGCAGCAAGATCCAGCAGGTTTCGCTCGAAGTCCGCGACAGCCACGTGCCGCCCGAGCTCATGAAGCTGCTCAAGACCAAGACCGTGCTGGTCGGCGCCATCAATGTCGCGTCCGATAAGATCGAGACGCCGGAGGATGTGGCCGCGACCCTGAAGCTTGCGGCCAGGTTCGTGGACCCTGAAAGAATTCAGGCCTGCACCAACTGCGGCATGGCGCCGATGACCCTGGGCGTCGCCTATGGAAAACTACGCGCGCTGGCCGAGGGAGCCGCACTGGCGCGCAAGGCCTTCGGCTAAGGAACGTCCTTGCTGCGGAGGCGCTGACGCAAGGCGTAGAGTAGGTCCAGCGCCTGCTTGGGCGTGAGTTCGTCGGGATTGACCGACGCCAGCGCCTTTTCGATCTCCGACTCCGCGGCCTTGGCCGTGCCGCTGGCCAGACGCGCCGGGGCTGCTGCAAACAGCGGCAGGTCGTCGGCAAGTCTGCTCACCGCACCCGACTGCTCGCCCTTCTCCAGCGCCGCCAGCACCTGCTCGGCCCGCGCCACGACGGCAGCCGGCAGGCCGGCGAGCTGGGCCACGTGGATGCCGTAGGAGCGGTCGGCGGCCCCCGGCGCCACCTCGTGCAGGAACACGACCTCGCTCTGCCATTCCTTGACGCGCATGGTGTGCGGCGCCAGCGCAGCCAGGCGCTCCTTGAGCGCGCCCAGCTCGTGGAAGTGGGTGGCGAACAGCGCGCGACATTTATTGACGTCGTGCAGGTGCTCGAGCGTCGCCCAGGCAATTGAAAGACCGTCGAAGGTGGCGGTGCCGCGGCCGATCTCGTCGAGAATGACGAGGCTGCGCGCCGTCGCCTGGTTGAGGATGGCCGCGGTCTCGACCATCTCGACCATGAAGGTCGATCGCCCGCGCGCCAGATCGTCGGCGGCGCCGACGCGGCTGAACAGGCGATCAACGATGCCGATGGTGGCGGCCTCGGCCGGCACGAAGGAGCCGGCCTGCGCCATCACCGCGATCAGCGCGTTCTGGCGCAGGAAGGTCGACTTGCCAGCCATGTTGGGGCCGGTCAGCAGCCACAACCGGCGCTCGGGCCCGAGGTCGCAATCGTTGGGCACGAAGCCCACCCCCCCTTGCCGCAACAGTGCCGCCTCGACCACGGGATGGCGGCCGCCCTTGAGAACGAAGGCGGGGTCATCCGCCAGCACCGGCCTCGTGTAGCGGCCGCTGGTCGCGAGTTCGGCCAGCGCCGCTGCCACGTCGAGGGCGGCAAGCGCGCGGCCGGCGGCGGCGACAGCCGCCGACACGGCCAGCACGCCCGATGCCAGCTGGTCGAACATCGCCAGCTCCAGCGCCAGCGCCTGGTCCGCGGCACGACCGATGCGGGTTTCGAGATCGGCCAGTTCGGGCGTGTTGAAGCGCGTGGCATTCGACATCGATTGGCGGCGCGCAAAGCCCAGCGCCACCAGGTCGAGCTTGTCGGCATGCGTCGCCGACACCTCGATGTGATAGCCGATCATGTTGTTGTGCCGGATCTTCAGGGTCGCGACGCCCGTCGAGGCGCGGTACTTCGCCTCGAGGGCCGCCACGGTCTTGCGGCTGTCGTCGCGCAGCGTGCGCTGCTCGTCGAGCTCGGCGCGATAGCCGGTACGGATGAAGCCGCCATCCCGCGCAAACAGCGGCGGCTCGTCAGCCAGCGCTGCCGCCAGCGCCTCGATCAGCGGGCGGTGGTTCGAACATGCCGCCACGATCTCTCCCAGCGGCGCCGGCGGTGGGGCCAGCGCCTCGGGTTCGGCGCCGAGCATGGCCGCCAGCGCTTCGCCCGAGTCGAGGCCGTCGCGAAGTGCTGCCAGATCGCGCGGGCCGCCGCGGCCGACGCTGAGGCGGATCAGCGCGCGCTCGATGTCGGGCGTGCGCTTCAGGGCCTCGCGCACCCGCTCGCGCACGGCCGGCCGTTCGACGAAGAGCTGCACCAGGTCGAGCCGGCGTTCGATCTCCGCGCGATCGGTGAGCGGGGCGGCGAGGCGTTCGGCCAGCAGACGCGCGCCGGGGCCGGTCAGCGTGCGGTCGATGGTGGCGAGCAGGGTGCCGTCGCGCCTTCCGTCGAGGCTCCGCACCAGTTCCAGGTTGCGCCGCGTCGCGGGGTCGATCTCCATGGTGCCGTCGGCGCGTTCGCGGCGCGGCGGCGCCAGCGCCGGCCGCTTGCCGGCCTGCGTCAGTTCGACATAGTCGAGCAGCGCACCGCAAGCCGCGACCTCGGCCCGCGAGAATGCGCCGAAGCTTTCGAGTGCGGCGACATTGAAGGCCGCCTGCAGGCGCTTGCGGGCATTGTCGCTGTCAAAACGCGCTGAGGGCAGCGGCGTCAGCACGGAAGACCAGTCCTCGAGCGCCGCCTTCAGCGGCTCGCGGGCCAGCAGCCGGTCGGGCAGCAGCAATTCACCCGGCGCCAGCCGCGCCAGCGCCGCGGCCAATTGAGACGGCAGCACCGGCTGGGTGGCGAAATCGGCGGTCGAGAGATCGAGCCAGGCCAGCGCCAGCTCGCCCTGGGCCTCGGCAACGGCCGCGAGGTAGTTGTGGCTGCGCGCGTCGAGCAGCGAATCCTCGGTCAAGGTGCCGGGTGTGATGACCCGGACCACGGCGCGTTCGACGACGGATTTCGCGCCGCGCTTCTTGGCCTCGGCCGGATCCTCGACCTGTTCGCAGACCGCGACCTTGAAGCCCTGGCGGATCAGCCGCGAGAGATAGGCCTCGTGGCTGTGCACCGGCACGCCGCACATCTTGATGTCGTCGCCGAGATGCTGGCCGCGTTTGGTCAGTGCGATGTCGAGCGCCGCCGAGGCCTTCACCGCATCGTCGAAGAACAGCTCGTAGAAATCCCCCATCCGGTAGAACACCAGATGATCGGGATGCGCCGCCTTGATGGCCAGGTACTGGCGCATCATGGGCGTGGCGTCGGGCGGAATGGTGAACGGCGAGATGTCGGGCACGGATGTCACACGGCTGGGCTCCCGTCTAGCACGGGCTCGGTGCCCGGCATTGGGGACCGATTGGGGAAATGCGGGGAGGCGCTTGCCACTCTGCCTTTCACACGTCCATATTCGAACACTCCAGTCATGGGAGGAAGGAGATGCTGAAAGTATCGATCCTCGTCCTGGCGTTGGCGGCGATCTCCACGACCGCCTCGGCAAACACCGTCCGTCCCGCCAAGCCCGGTGAAAGCTGTGCTTCGTTCTACAAAGGCTGCTCCACCCAGTGCCTGGCCACCAAGGGGGCCAAAATGCAGCAGAATTGCAACTCGGCCTGTCTCGACAATCGCGCGACGTGCGACAGCTCGGGTACCTGGCTCACCCCCAAGACCGGCGTGAGGATCAACAAGCTGCCGCCCAACTAGCCCCTGCAAGGCGTCGCCCGGGGCGCCGAGCACAGAGCGCGGAGGTCTCGCCGGCCGGGTCGCGAAGCGGCTTGACATCACCACCCTCGCAGTCGAACGCCCCGGCATCGCATGTGGCTCTGCGCGCATGGATTTCACAGCCACGTTGCAGCGCGGCATGGCCTGCTGGCTCCGGCTGGGGATTGCCGCCAATATGCCCCCTCAACCGGGAGTGAAACGATGGCGAGCAAAGGCTCGGAAGCGATGGTCAGCAACGAGATGGGCGATCTCGACGGCGATTCGCTGATCATGCATCGCACCGGACGACCGGGAAAAATCGAGATCGTTGCCACCAAGCCGCTGGTGACCCAGCGCGACCTCGCGCTGGCCTATTCGCCAGGGGTCGCCGCGCCCTGCCTCGAAATCGCCAAGGATCCCTCGACCGCCTACGACTACACCGTCAGGGGCAACCTCGTCGCCGTGATCTCCAACGGCACCGCCGTGCTGGGCCTGGGCGACATCGGGGCACTTGCCAGCAAGCCGGTGATGGAGGGCAAGGCCGTGCTCTTCAAACGCTTCGCCGACGTCGATTGCATCGACATCGAGGTCGACACCAAGGACGTCGACCAGTTCGTCAACGCCGTACGCTATCTGGGGCCGACCTTCGGCGGCATCAACCTGGAAGACATCAAGGCGCCGGAGTGCTTCATCATCGAGCAGCGCCTGCGCGAGCTGATGGACATCCCGATCTTCCACGACGATCAGCACGGCACGGCGATTGTCTCGGCCGCGGGCCTGATCAACGCGCTGCACCTCACCGGCCGCAACCTGAAAGACATAAAGATGGTGGTGAACGGGGCCGGCGCCGCCTCGATCGCCTGCATCGAGCTGGTGAAGGCGATGGGCCTGCCGCACGA
>JAUXWB010000271.1 GCA_030684475.1 Reyranella sp.
ATCAAGGTCGCGGCGGTCGATGCCGTCGCCGGCCAGAAGGCCATCGACTGGATCAAGGGCATCGTGGCCGAACCGGAAATCGGCGTGATCTACACCGGCAAGGTCGTGAAGTGCGTCGAGTTCGGCGCCTTCGTGAACTTCCTGGGATCGCGCGACGGTCTCGTGCACATCTCCGAACTGGCGCCGCGCCGCGTCGCCAAGGTCAATGACGTCGTCAAGGAAGGCGACCAGGTCAAGGTCAAGGTCCTGGGCGTCGACGATCGCGGCAAGGTCCGCCTCAGCATCAAGGCGGTCGACCAGCAGACGGGCGAGGATATCTCCCAGAAGCAGGAAGAGCCCGCACCGGCCGGCGAGTAGTCGCCTCATCCGATACGGAAACGGCGGCCTCGGGGCCGCCGTTTTTGTTTGCGCCGCGATACAGACAATACAATCCGCGCCGGCCGCAATACGGCGACGATACCGCACGGCCGTATAGGAGGCTCGTGCGGAGGGAGCCATGGCGTTCAGCAGGTCGGTATTCGAGTTTCTCGGTGGTCTTCTCGTAGTCCTCGCCCTGGCGGGACCTGTCGGCGCCGGCGTGCCGGTCGGCGGCTGGGAGCTGGAGAAGGACGTCGACATGCCGACCTACGCCTTCGCCGAGCCGAGCCGCGCCGACGTCAACATCGACACCGTCGTGCTGTCGTGCGAGCAGGGTCCTGAGCGGCACGGCCTGCAGCTCAGGATCGATCTCTCGGGCCCGGGACCATTGGCGGCGCTTTCGGCCGGCATGCCGAAAGACGATCCCCGGGTCGAGGTCGCGATCGATGGCGTGAGCCACGAGGCCCGGCTCCTGTTCGCCGACGACTTCATCATCGTGGCCGATTCGGCCGATGGGGACATGCCCTTGCTCTCCGACGGGCTGGTCAGGGCGCTCCAGCGCGGCCGGCAGCTCGAGCTGCGCTTCGATCTCCTCCAGGAACAAACTGGCCAGACGCCGGCGTTCGACGGGAGCGCAGTGGTCGAGCTGCAGGCGTGGCGCGGCGGCCCGGCGGTCGCCACGCTGAAGCGTTGCGCCGGGGATCGCGGCCAGCACCTGGCCGAAACGCCGCGGACCCGCTGACGTCGTCGCTCTGGCGCGTCGCTCGGACAAGACGTCTCACATCGCAAACGAAGACGGTGGCCGACGGGCCGCCGCTTTTGTTTGGTCTTCCGGACCACGCGCGTCCCGCGCGCTCAAGGTGCCTGTGAATGCGCCGGAGCGAGCCGGAGGCTCGCGGTCCAACTGAGCATGAGGTTGCGGCAGCGTAGGTCGCCGAGGACTGGCCTGGCGGGCGCCGCGCTGATCATCGGGAGGCGCGCTCGAAATTGACCCGGCAGCCCTCGTCTATGCGCCCTTTGTACCTTTCACCCGGTACGGACTAATGGCAAACGGGGAGCACCATTGAGTCATGGTGCTCAGAATTCAGCTGTGAGAACCGACGTGCGCGACGACATACCGAGATCAACTCGCTGCATGTTGCAGTGGCTGCAAAGATACGCCGGCCTTGAACGGCCATTTGCCTTTGAAAGGGTACTTATCCTGGCCTGGGCGGCAACACTGGCCGCTTTCGTTCTTGTGGCGGTCGGAGCTCTGATCTTTTTCGATGAGCTGAACAGTGGTTCTCCGCGAGAACAATATTTTGTCTACTTGGGACTTCTCATCCTTTTGGGAGTGTTGCTTCCAAGATATCCACGGCTCACTGCCTGTGTGCTGTCGCTGGCAACCATCGACTTCTCCCTTGGGCTGGGTTCTTTCGCCATGGAAGAAGTTGGCCTCGCCAAGAGTTCCGTCCTCCCCGGCAAATACGACGATCCACCACGCTTCGAATGGCACCCTCTCCTTCAGGCTACTCCTATTCCATCCATTCAGAGAAATGTCGTCCATCTCAAAGTCAGTCACAGTTCAGAGCGTACTCGCGGGCGCGATTACGATAGCGATGACCTTGCCAAGAAAATCGTGATAGCGACATTTGGCGGCTCCACCACTTACGACGTCAGTGTTAGTGATGACGAAACCTGGTCAAGCCGCCTCGAGGAGCTACTGGGAGCTGAAAAGCATGCGGTCATCAATCATGGCGTGCTCGGCTACACGACAGCTGAACATCTGATTCAGACAGCTTTCTATCAGGTCAAATTCGGCGTCGCGCCACATTGTGCCGTCTATTACATTGGCTGGAACGATATTCGGAATGCACATGTTCCGAGGCTGGATCCAGGCTACGCAGACTTCCATTTGCCGTCGCAAGTGGACGGTCTCAAGGTTCGTCGGGTTGGCCCTTCCTACACCAGCATCTCGCCATTGCTGACGATCATCGGCCGTCTTGCCAGTTTGGAACTCGATACAATCAAGCCTCCGCGCGAATTGAACATCGAGCCACAGGCCGGAGGCGCCCCGGCACTCGAGAAGATTTTTGTCAGCAATGTGCGCGCCATTTCGGCGATCAACCGGTCGCGTGGCATAAAGAGCATCTGGATCAGTCAGGTATTGAACTCGGCACTTTATGCCAACGACGGCCTGGATGGATGGATACCTCTGGTTAGAAACAAGGATGTATTGCCTCTCTTGGAACGCTTCAACGATTTGCTGCGTATTGAGACGGACCAACTGGGTGACGTCTACATCAACGTCTCAAGTGCAGACTTCTCGCCGAGCGACTTCCGGGACAATGGCCACTTTCTCCCGGCCGGCTCTCTTAAATTTGCCAGGCTTATTGCACCGCAAGTGGCCAGCGCGTGCCGTTAGGATGCCCGCCATCAGAGCCGTGATCTTGGAGCCGGGCATACATCAAGTAGGCCGCCCCACGGCCGCCGCTTTTGTTGGAGATGGCCTCCTGATCTTCCGAACCGCGAGCCTCCGGCTCGCTCAAGGTGCATGTGAACTCGCCCGAGCGCGCAGGATGCGTGCGGTCCAACAGAGCATGAGGGTTGAGGTGGCGGAGGTCGCCGAGTGTTGGCATAGTTGACAACGGATCGGGCTGTTGGCATTCTTGCCATCAGAATGACGGCGACGCTGATCACTCGCTTCAAGGAAGTCACCGCCGAAGGTGACATCATCGAGTTCGTGGTCTGGCGAGTGCCGAGCCCGGTGGATCCGAGCCGGCACTTCTACAAGTATCGGGCGGTCTACATCGTCAGTGGCAAGCGGATCGTCGGGTTCGACAATGAGCGCGGCAAAGGCGACCACAAGCACATCAGGGGCCGGGAGAGCGCCTATGCCTTCTCCACCGTCGAGACGATGATCGAGGACTTCATCGCCGAGGTCGACACCATCAGGAGGCGAAGATGAGGAAGAGGACGCTGACCATTCGATTGATGCCGGACTGGAAGAGCGGGCTCAGGGCGACCGCCCTCAAGTCGCAGGCGAAGTCCTACCAGGGCGAAGAACTCGCATTCGAGACCCCGGCCGTCTTCTTTGGGAAACTGACGGAACGTCGGTGGGAGCTCATCCGCATGCTCCAGGGCAAGGGCGCCCTGTCCATCAGGGAGCTGGCGCGGCGGGTCGAGCGGGACGTGAAGCGCGTCCACGAGGACGTATCTGTCCTGACGGAGCTTGGCCTGTTCGAGCGTGAAGAAGGCGGGATTGCCTGTCCGTTTGCACGCATTCACGTCGATTTTGAGCTGGCTGCTGCGGCTTAGACGGGATGACGTAGCAACTTCGCTGGCATCGCGGCGGCGAGTAAATCACCGAATGGTAACTTGAACGGCAGCCTCAGGACCGCCGCTTTTGTTTGCAGAATGTGCGGGATGACGAAGCCCTCGATCCTCTCCCGCCGCCTGATGCTGGCCGGTGCCGGTGTCGGCCTGATCCCCCTGTCGCCCGCTTTCGCCGCCGGGCTCGTGCCGACGCCGGCGCAGACCGAAGGGCCTTTCTACCCGGCCGGCCTGCCGGCCGACACGGACAACGACCTCGTGCAGGTGCGCGGCCAGGCGGCGCGGGCGATGGGCGAGGTGCTGCATCTTCAGGGCCGCGTGATCGGCATCGACGGCCGCGTGCGTCCCGGCACCCTTGTCGAGATCTGGCAGTGCGACGCCCAGGGCATCTACGATCATCCGCGCCAGTCCGGCCGCGACCGCCGCGATCAGGCGTTCCAGGGCTACGGCCGCATGAGGACCGATGCCGAGGGGCTTTACCGCTTTCGTACGCTAAAACCCGTCGCCTATGCCGGCCGCACGCCGCACATCCACCTCAAGGTCGCCACCGGCGACGGCCGCCGGCTCACCAGCCAGTTCTATGTCGCGGGTGAGCCGCAGAACGAGCGCGACGGCATCTTCCGCCGCGCCGTGAGCCAGCCCGGCCAGCGCGAGCGCATCGAGATGAAGCTCGAGCCGGCGCCCGGAATCGAGGCGGGCGCGCTTGCGACCGAGATGGACATCGTGATCGGCTGACGTGGCTTCAGTTTGCAGATGGAGTTATAACGCGTTATAACGTCGCTATGAAAGTCGGCATTCGTCCAATCGGCAACTCCTTGGGTGTCATTCTTCCCAGACCAGTCCTCAAGTCCTGGGGCGTGGGCGAGGGTGACCAACTGGAAGTAACCGACAACGGTTTGCGCCCTTCCAGAAAGGGCGGCTTGGCCCCGTGGAAGCTGGACGAACTGAAGCGGTCGATTGCGCTCGCCGTCGTGCGGGATTTTGCACCCGCGCAGATCCGCGCCCAGATCCTCGCCAATCTGTATCGCTGGCGAAAGCAGGATGCCTGGGTGTCGGCCTATGACGAATGGCACGAGATTGCCGTACGCGGTGACGATGGCGAGCTTTTCGCGGCGATGCTGGGGCGCGACGACAACGCGACGCGATTGCGCGAGTCGATGCCGTTCGTTGGCCTGTTGCCGCAATCGGAGGTCAGGCGCCTGCATGAAGAAGCATCAGCTTGATCACATCCTGCGGGCGGCGGGGAACATTACCGGCCAGAAACAGTTCGTGATCGTCGGTAGCCAGGCACTGCATGGCAAGTATCCGGACCTTCCCGATGAGATCGTGATGTCGGCAGAGGTCGACCTCTTCGCGCCGAAGCAGCCGGACACCACGGACCTATTGAATGAGATCGGTGTCGATTCGCCCTTTCACGTGACTCACGGATTCTATGCCGATCCGATCGATGAAGGGACGGCGACGTTGCCAAGGGGATGGAAGGGCCGGCTGGTAAATCTGCCGGCCGGCGATACGGGCGGCGTCAAGGGTCTGTGCCTGGAACCGCACGACCTTGCGATCGCCAAGTATGCAGCGCGCCGCGACAAGGACCGGGTCTTCACGAGCGAACTCGTGCGGCGCGGGCTTGTCAGCCGGGAGACATTGCTGGCTTTGGTCGAGATGACGCCAGTCACGCGTGAGGAGAAGGAACGCATCCGGACGGACATCGCGAACGACTTCGCCTCTTCCGAAAAACACGCGACTGATAAGTAGCGGCTCCACGACCATCCGCGCCAGCCTGGCCAGCGCGAGCGCATCGAGATGAAGCTCGAGCCGGCGCCCGGGATCGAGGCGGGCGCGTTGGCGACGTCGATGGATATCGTGATCGGCTAGGCTAGAGCACATCCCGATTGGTTGTCACAGGCTGAGATATTCGCCTCGTCATGTCTTGCTGGGGGCGCGCGCCTGCGTCTATCACAGCGAGACACGCTCTAGACGCCTGTCGCGACACTGACCGGCTGTATCTCTTCCTTGGGTTCAAAGTCGATCAGCGTCACCGACAGGAGTTCGTCCGGCTCACCGCTGCAGCAATGAATGTAGAGGGTGAGATCGCAGGATATGCCGCCATGGACCGCGCCCGGCGCGTTGAACATGAAGGCACCCGGGCCCGCCACGATCTTGCCGGCGGTATTATAGTAGGCCCCTTCCATGATGTAGACCTCCTCGCCGAGCTTCGACGCCTTGCCGACGATCTTCCACGCCTTGCCGGGAGGGGCCGTGTAGCGCGAGATCACGGTGAGGCCATGGCTGTGTCGGCGCAGCACCCGCCGCCACCTTCCATACTCCCGGCCGTCCGGTCCTTTGACGTTGTAGCTGGCGGGTTCCCAATCGCCTTCCTGGGGCCTCACCTTGAAACTCTTCCAGACGACCTCGCTCATGTTCGTCTCCCCCGGCGATCTGCAGGTGATCCGCGTGTCATACGGCGTGACTTACAGTACGCCGCGTGGCCGAAGGCTCGGTGGCGACCGAACAAGAGCGCCCCGACAGGCTGCGAGCTCGTGATCGGCAGAAACGGCCCGTACTGAAACGGCCTGTAACAAGAAGTGAACGGAAAAAAGTTGCAAGTTCAGCAGGATTGTGCCCATATTTCTGATACGCTGACGCTTGGATTGCGCCGGCCTTTTCTTTGACCATGCCCCGCCCGGCGCGCCCCGGGCAGGTGGGTGGACGGCGTGAGGAGGTTTTCCGACACGGCTCGCATTCTTCGACACGCGGGTGTCGGAAAACGGCCGGCGAAAAGCCTTGCCGATCAATGCCCTGAATTTTCCGACAGGATTTTCCCGACACCGGGGCGTCGGTAAAAAGCCTCGGCATCCGAGGACTGTCTCGACGATCTGCAGAAGGCCCGCTCCGGGGTTGGACGGAGCGGGCCGGAAGAGCATGAGCAGCGGGGTGGAGGCTGCTCAGTGGGATCATGCTCCGGCGTCAGTGTCGGCCAGGACCGCGAGAGAGGCCAGCGTCTGCGCCCGACTATTTCTGGGTGCATCCGCCGTCGTGAGGCGGAGTGGTTCTACTCGCCGTTCGGCTCGCCCGAGCCCTGCGGCGGCATGCCGACGGCGTGGTAGCCGGCATCGACATAGTGGACGGTGCCGGTGACGCCCGCGCTCAGGTCGGAGAGGTAGTAGAGTGCGGCGCCGCCCACGTCGGTGAGCTCGATGTTGCGGCGAAGCGGCGAGGCCTCGCGCGAGACACGGTAGACGTAGCGGGCGCTGCCGATGACGGCGCCCGCGAGCGTCCGCATCGGGCCGGGCGAGAGGGCGTTCACGCGCACGCCCTGCGGGCCGAGGTCGGCCGCGAGGTAGCGGACGCTGGCTTCGAGGGCGGCCTTGGCAATGCCCATGACGTTGTAGGACGGCATTACCCGGGTCGCACCCTCGTAGGTCAGCGTGATCAGGCTGCCGCCTTCGGTCATCAGCGGCAGCGCGCGGCGGGCGATCTCCGTGAAGGAGTAGCAGGAGATGGCGAGGCTTCTCAGGAAGTTGGCCTTGGTGGTGTCGACGTAGCGGCCTTTCAGTTCCTCCTTGTCGGAGAAGGCGATGGCGTGGACCACGAAATCGAGCCGGCCCCAATCCTTCTTCAGGCGGGCGAACAGCCGGTCGAGGCTCTCCTCGTTCTCGACATCGGCCTCCTCGACGATCTTCGCCCCGATCTTCCCGACCATCGGCAGCACGCGCTTGCCGAACGGCCCGCCCTGGTAGGTGAAGGCGAGCTCGGCGCCGGCCTGGTGCAGCGCCTGGGCGATGCCCCAGGCGATCGAGCGGTCGTTGGCCACGCCCATGATCAGGCCGCGCTTGCCGGCCATCAGCTTGGGCACCGACGGCAGAGGGACCGCCTTGGACACGGCATGGTCGGACGCCGCGGAGAGGGGACGACGATCGTCGGGCATTTGTCCCTCTCAGTGATTGCAGCGCGAGAACAGCAGGCAGGCGTTGGTGCCGCCGAACCCGAAGCTGTTCGACATCACGGTCTCGAGGCCGGCCTTGTCGATCCGCTGCCGCACGATCGGGTAGTCGCCGACGCCGGGATCGACGTTCTCGATATTGGCCGAGGCCGCGATGAAATCTTCCTTCAGCATCAACAGCGAATAGATCGCCTCATGGGCGCCCGTGGCGCCCTGGCTGTGGCCGGTCAGCGACTTGGTCGAGCTGACGGTGGGCAGCTCCTTGCCGTCGAAGGCGGTGCGGATCGCATCCAGTTCGGTGAGATCGCCGACCGGCGTCGAGGTGCCGTGGGTGTTGATGTAGTCGACCGGCCGGTTGCCGCGCGTGCCGCCCGGGAAGCCGTCCAGCGCGAGCTTCATGCAGCGGATCGCGCCTTCGCCGGACGGCGCCACCATGTCGGCGCCGTCGGCGGTGGCGCCATAGCCGATCACCTCGGCGTAGATCCTGGCGCCGCGCGCCTTGGCGACCTCGAGATCCTCCAGCACGACGATGCCGCCGCCGCCGGCGATCACGAAGCCGTCGCGGTCACGATCGTAGGCCCGGCTCGCGCGCTGGGGCGTGTCGTTGTACTTGGAGGACAGCGCGCCCATGGCGTCGAACAGCACCGAGAGCGTCCAGTCGAGCTCCTCGCCGCCGCCCGCGAACATGCGGTCGGCCTTGCCGAGCTGGATGCACTCCACGGCATTGCCGATGCAATGCGCCGAGGTCGAGCAGGCCGAGCTGATC
>JAUXWB010000272.1 GCA_030684475.1 Reyranella sp.
GCCGCGGCGCGTAGGTCGACGGATCCGTGGCGCCGGGCGTCACGATGTAGCGCGGGCAGTTGGGGAAGATCGCCCGCACCTTGACCCGGACCAGGAGCTGGGCGCCGGCAAAGCGCTGCATCAGCGGATCGTCGCGGCTGACGCGGGCCTCGCCGTTCACGCGCAGTCGCCGGGGCTTCTCGCCCATGTCGATGAACAGCAAGCCGACCGCCGGATTAACCAGCACGTTGCCCAGGCTCTTGAACATGCCGTTGCCGTCGTAGTCGGGAAAGGCGAGCTCGTCGGTGCCGACGATCCGCACGAAGCCCGGCGTGCCGCCCTTGAAGGAGCAGTCCGGCCGGCCCTCAGCGTCGGCCGTGGCCAGGAAGAAGAACATCGCGCCCTCGATGAAGGCGCGATCCTGGTCGGTGAAGGCAAAGCGCGTCAGCTTCTCTTCGAGGCGATCGGCGATGCGACGGCTGTCGAAGTCGTCCTGCAGGCGGCGGTTGCCGTCGTGGAACATCACACTTGCTGGCATGGGCTCCTCCTAGGGCCGGTCGGTTCCGGCTTCGAGGCGCGCCCTGAGCGCCGCGTCGTGCAGGGTCGTATCCTGGCCCACTGGCGCGATGCGCACGGCGTCTTCCAGGCTCATGGTCTGGCGCCACTCCTCCCACGGCCGCGACCGGCCGTCGGTGCCGATCTGGTCGACGCCCCAATAGAGTTCGAGGTGATGGCCGTCGGGATCGAGGAACTCGACCGAGACCTGGCAGCCGGCGCGGCGGCGGCCTTCATAGGTGAGCTTGGCGCCGTGCGCCTTCAGGTGATCGCGGGCGCGGAAAACCTCGTCGAGCGTGGCGAGCTCGAAGGCGAGATGGTGCAGGCTCTTGTCCGGCCCGGCATCGGGCGCGCGGTCGCCGACCAGGGCGAGGCAGTGGTGGTCGCCGTTGCAGCGCAGGAACACCATGCCGCCCGGCATCATGGAGCCGGGATAGACGTCCGACACCTTGAAGCCCAGCACCTCGGTGTAGAAGCGCTTCGAACGCTCGAGGTCGCTCACATAGACGACGGCATGTCCGATCTTCTGGACGGCGAAGGGTGTGCTCATGGG
>JAUXWB010000276.1 GCA_030684475.1 Reyranella sp.
AGCACGTCCTGTGCCATTTCGACGGTGATCTCGCGGCCGATCAGCTGGCCGTGCGCCACCACCCGGTTGAGCGCGCCCTCGAGCTCGCGGAGGTTGGTGCTGATCTTGTGCGCGAGAAACTCGAGCACCGCGGTCGGCACCGGCACGCGGGCGTTCTCGGCCTTGGTCTGCAGGATGCTCAACCTGAGTTCATAGGTTGACGAATGGATGTCGGCCACCAGCCCGCTGCCCAACCGCGAGCGCATGCGCTCCTCGATGTCCTGCAGCTCGCTCGGCGGCTTCTCCGAGCTGAGCACGATCTGCTTGTTCTGCTCGACCAGCGAATTGAAGGTGAAGAAGAACTCGTCCTGGCTGGCTTCCTTGCCGCAGATGAACTGCACGTCGTCGACCATCAGGACGTCGACGTTGCGGAACAGCTCCTTGAACTGGCCGGTGTTCTTGGTGCGCAGCGCCTGGATGAAGCGGTTCACGAAGCTCTCGGCCGTCAGGTAGAGCACGCGGGTCTTGGGGTCGCGCTCGCGGATGGCGTGCCAGACGGCATGCATCAAGTGGGTCTTGCCGAGGCCGACACCGCCGAAAATATAGAGCGGGTTGCGTTCCGGCAGCGGCCGGTCCTGCTCGGCGATGTTGCGGGCGGCGGCATAGGCGAATTCGTTGGGCTTGCCGACCACGAAGTTGGCGAAGGTGTAGCGCGCCTCCGGGCCGGAGAAGGCCTCGTCGCCGCCGCGGCCGATCGACGGCCCCATGCGCGGCATCGGCGGCTGGTAGTTCTGCGACGACGGCACCGGCGGCACGGCGATGATCTCGTTGGGCCGGCGCGGCGCCGGCGGCGGCACGAGGTTCACCTCGACGCTCTTCACGTCCGGCGCCACGGCCTGCCAATAGGCGAGCACGCGGTCGCCATAGTGGCGGCCGACCCAATCACGGACGAATCGCGTGGGGGCATAGAGACGAAGCTTGCCGGCCTTCAGTTCGCCCAGCTCGACCTCGCCGAACCAGGTCTTGAAGGCCTTGTCGCCGATTTCCTTGCGAAGCCGATCGCAGACGCGCACCCAATGCGCCTCCAGCTCCTTGCGGCCCGCAATTTCATCCATTTCGGTCCCCGCCACGCTCTTCTTGTCGTACGCTGCATCATTATTGCCTGAAATCGGCGATTGGATTCGGTTCACGTTTGTCTCCACGGAAGTCCCGCTGCCTTCCATCCCCCTGCCGAGCCGCGCTTGGCCTCAGCATTCAGGGGCCCTTCGAAGCCGTCCGCTACATTGAGACATGTACTGTAGCCGGCCGCGGTCATGGCTTTCGCCGCCGCGGCCGATCGGGCCCCACTCCTGCACAGGAAAAGCAGCGGCGTGTCCTTGTCCGCGAGTGCGCCCGAAAGCGCCGTCACGAAGTCCGGATTGAGCTGCATGCTCGGGAAGACCTGCCACTCGATCAGCGCCGGCTTCTTCGCCAGCGGTTCGAGGTCGGGCAGGCCGATGAAATTCCATTCGGGCCGCGTGCGTACGTCGACCAGCATCGCATCCTTGTGTTCGCTGAGGATTTTCCAGGCGGTCGCCGGTACCACGTCACCGGCATAACCGGCTGCGGGGGACACTTTGTACGTGCCGGCAATCTTATTGTCTTTCGACATGGCCCCCGCTTTTCATTTGTCGAGGCGGGGCGTCGAACCTCGAGCCAACGATCGACGGGAAGACAAACAGCGCGGCATGAGCGACGAAGAATTCCAGTGAGCGTCGTTGTCGGGACGCTTCATCTTTCGATCATCGCTGATGCAAAAACGCTGCGGCTCTCTCCCTCGTTCGTCTTTGGCGAAGAGGAAGCCCCCCGTCTCCGCCTTGGCTCGCGTTCCAGCGCCCCACGCCCCGTCGCGATGAGCGGACTCTTAGCAGACCCGATGACGAGCGCAAACGATTCAGCGGAGAACGCCGCACGCTATTCAGACAGTTCCTCGCGCGACTCGATTGACAACGCGAACGATTCGATTTTCTGCCGCACGATGCGTACCGCCGCGCTCAATATCTAGCGCCCGTGCGCTCATGCGATGCGATAAACGCGAATCGTATGTCGTTCGCCCAATTGGCGACCAAATGTTCTTCGTCGAATGCGCGAGATTTTTTTACTGTTCCGTCGCGAGACAAGGCGTCGGCAAAAAGAAAACGCCGCTCGTTGGAGCGGCGTTCATGTCCACTGAAGACGGCAGAGCGGATCAGGCCATCGCCTTGATGCGCGCCGAGAGGCGCGACACGCGCCGCGCGGCGGCATTCTTGGTCACGATGCGCTTGATCGCGCCGCGCTGGATCTCCGGCTGCGCCGCGCGCAGCGCTTCCTGGGCGGCCTTCTTGTCACCGGTGGCGATCGCCTCCTCGACCTTCTTGACCGAGCCGCGGATGCGGCTGCGCCGCGCCGTATTCACGGCGGTGCGGGTCTCGGTCTGGCGGGCGCGCTTCTGGGCCGACTTGTGATTAGCCATTTAGTCCTCGTTGCTCGAAGGGCGGGCTTATACGGGCCGCATGGGGACCGGTCAAGCGCGCCAAAACCACCCAATCAGCGATGTTTCCAGCCTGCTTTGCGCTTCTCGGCGAAGGCCGCCATACCCTCCGCCCGGTCGTCGAAGGCGAAGGTGGCATGGAAGGTGCGACGTTCGAAGCGAACGCCCTCGGCCAGGGTCGTCTCGAAGGCGCGATTGACGGCCTCCTTGGCGACCATGGTGGCGGGCAGCGACAGGCCCGCGATCTTCTCGGCCGTGGCGAGCGCATCGTTCATCAACTCGGCCAGTGGCACGACCCGGCTGACCAGCCCGCAGCGCTCGGCCTCCGCGGCGTCCATCATGCGACCGGTCAGCACGAGGTCCATGGCCTTCGACTTGCCGACGAAACGCGGCAGTCGCTGGGTGCCGCCGGCACCGGGAATGGTCCCGAGCGTGATCTCGGGCTGGCCGAACTTCGCATTGTCCGCAGCGATGATGAAGTCACACATCATGGCCATCTCGCAGCCGCCGCCCAATGCATAGCCCGCGACCGCGGCCACGATCGGCTTGCGCACCTGGCTTACCTTCTCCCAGCCGACCGTGATGAAATCCTGGAGGAAGACGTCCTGGTAGGACTTGTCCTTCATCTCCTTGATGTCGGCGCCGGCTGCGAAGGCTTTGTCGCTGCCGGTCAATATTAGACACCCTATGCCGGGATCGGCCTCGAAGCCGTCGAGCGCCTGACCCAGTTCGCGGACCAGGTCGGCGCACAACGCGTTCAGTGCCTTGGGCCGGTTGAGCCGGATGATTCCGACGCGGCCCTTGGTTTCGGTCAGGATGTTTTCGTATGCGGCAGCCACTGCGTCCTCCCGGGTATGGCGCCGCTCTTAGCTAGCGCTGGCAATGGGCGCAATAGAAGGTCGAGCGCCCGGCCTGCACGAGCCGCCGCACCGTCCGGCCGCAGCCGCGGGTCGGGCAGGCGATGCCGGCGCGGTCGTAGACATTGAAACGCGTCTGAAAATATCCGAGTTCGCCGCCCGGCTGGACATGGTCGCGTAGCGTCGAGCCACCGTCCTCGATCGATCGGTGGAGGACCTTCTTGATTGCGGCCACCAGACGTTCGGCGCGCTCGCCCTGCACCGTATGAGACGAGCGGCGCGGCGAGATGCCGGCCAGGAACAGCGCTTCGCAGGCGTAGATGTTGCCGACACCGACCAGCGTCTTCTGGTCGAGAAGTGCTGCCTTTATAGGCGTGCGGCGCCCCTTGAGTCGCATGGCCAGGGCCGCGCCGTCGAAGTCGTCTCCAAGAGGCTCCGGCCCCAGTCCCTTGAAGAGCTTGTGCTTGGGCACCGCCTCGTCGGTGGCCAGCAGCATCAACCCGAAGCGGCGGGCATCGTTGAAACGGACCTGCCAGCCCTCGTCGGTCTCGAAGACGACATGGTCATGCCGGTCGAAGGGGTGCTCGGCGGCGCTCGCGGCATCGTGCAGCGTCATGCGGCCGGACATGCCGAGATGGGCGATCAGGGTCTTGCCGTCATCCAGGCGGATCAGCAGGTACTTCGCCCGCCGGTCGATGGAGCGGACCGTGCGACCCTCGACCCGTTTGGCGAATTGCGCCGGCAGCGGGACACGCAGATCGCGGCGGTGTTGCAGCAGGCGGACGATGCGCCGCCCGACCAGCCGAGGGACGAGGCCGCGCCGGACGGTCTCGACCTCAGGCAGTTCAGGCATGAGTCTCCGGCGACGGGGTCTCCGGCGACGGGGTCTCCAGCGGCGGGCGGGCGCCGAACAGCGCGCTGCCGACCCGGACATGGGTGGCGCCCAGCTTCACCGCCATTTCATAGTCGGCGCTCATGCCCATGCTGATCCTGGGCAAGCCGTTGCGCGCGGCGATCTTGGCCAGCAGGGCAAAGTGCAGGGCCGGCTCCTCATCGACCGGCGGGATGCACATCAATCCGACGACCGGCAGCTTATGGACATCGCGGCAGGCGGCGACGAAGGCATCGACGTCGGCCGGCGCCACGCCCGCCTTCTGCGGCTCCTCGCCGGTATTGACCTGGATGAAGCAGGCCGGCCGGCGGCCGACATGGGCCATTTCCTTGGCGAGGGCCGCTGCGATCCTCTCGCGATCGACCGACTGGATGACATCGAACAGCATCACCGCGTCCCGGGCCTTGTTGGTCTGCAACGGTCCGATCAGGTGCAGTTCGAGGTCGGGATAGGCGGACTTGAGCGCGGGAAACTTCTCCTGCGCTTCCTGGACGCGGTTCTCGCCGAACACGCGGTGGCCGGCCTCGAGCATCTCGCGGACGCGGTCGGCGCCATGGGTCTTGGAGACGGCCACCAGGGTGACGTCGGTCGGACCGCGGCCGGCGCTTCGCGCGGCGGCATCGACTCGCCCGCGAACTTCGGCCAGCCGGTCGGCGCCCGTGCTCATGACCCCGTCCCTCATGTGTCCAGGCCGGTTCGTGCCGCGAGGGCCTCGGCGTTGTCGGGGTTGGCCGCCAGGGCGGCATCCAGGGTCTCGCGTGCCTTGTCGCGTTCCCCCAGCACCACGAGGCAGGCGCCGTAGTGGGCCAGCAACCGCGAATCGCCCGGCAGTCCGCGCAACGCATGTTCGTGCAGCGGCCGCGCTTCGGCGGCCCGGCCGAGGTCGACCAGCACGCGGCCGAGATTGGTCAGCACCAGCGGGTCGTCACTCGCCAGGCGCGACGCCCGCTTCAGCGCGCGTCGCGCCTCTTCGAAGCGCTTGAGGCCCCGGAGCGCGAGGCCCTGGTTGTTCAGCGCCTGCACGTCATCGGGAGCGGCCTTCAGACGGGGTTCGAGGGTTTCCAGGGCCTCGGCGAACCTTTGGTGCTCGATGTGCAGATTGGAAAGCAGCAGGGCTGCGTCGCGGTCGCTCGGATTTGCGCGTAGCGCCTGATGCAGCAGGTCCACGGCTTCGTCGCCGTTGCCGGCAGCGGTCTGCGCCAGGGCAAGGGTCTTGAGCGCCGCCGAGAAGGCGGGGTCGAGTTCGAGCGCCCGCCGGATCGGCGCGACCGCGTCGGTGGGCCGCCCCGCATGGTAAAGCACGAAGCCCATGACGTGATTGAGGGAGGCGCTCTCGGGCGCGAATTCGAGGGCGCGGCCGGCCTCGGCAATGGCCTCGTCGAAATGGCCGAGGCCGCCCAGGACGAGCGCCCGGTCGCCCAGTATCTGGCCGCGGCGGGCGGTGTCGTCGCCGACATCGACCATGGCCATGTCGAGGACTTCGAGCGCCGAGGAAAAATGCCCCAGGCGGTAGAGCGCGTAGCCGAGCATGTTGCGGGCCCGGGCCTGGAGCGGCTTCAGCGCCTCGCCGTCGCGCTCGTGGATCGCCCGGTCGACGTTGCTGATGAACTCGACCAGCTCGCGTTCGGCGGCGGCGAATCGGCCCATGTCCAAATAGATGGAGGCGAGTCCCAGCCGCGCCTCGACGTGGGCCGGCGTCCGGCGGATCGTGTCGCGAAAACGTCGGGCCGCCTCGTCGAGGCGGCCCTGCCGGCGCGCCACCAGGCCGAGATTGTAGGACAGCATCGGCTCGTTCGGGTCCTTGGCCAGCGCCTTGCGCCATAGCGTCTCGGCCTCATCGAGCGCACCGCGTTGCGACAGGCAGACCGCGAGGTAGTGCAGGATGTCCGGGCGTTCGCCGTAGCGGCCGAGGGCGGCGCGGAACAGCGGCTCGGCGCGGTCGAACCAACTGGCGCGCAGATATTGCAGGCCAGTCTGGAGATCCGGATCGGGCTGGGGCACCGGAGTGGAGGAAGGCAGGGCCATGGGGCGCTGTGTAGACCCGCTCCACGGCCAAGGCTACACCAAACGCCATGGTCAAGGACGCGGGATTGTTCTCGGCGGCGATGGCCGATGTGAAGCCGCTCGACGGCCGGCGCCGCCTTGCACGCCCCGCTGCGGCCGGGGCCGCGCCGGCGGCGGCCAAGCCGCCGCCGGTGAAGCGGCTGCCGGTTGCGCCGGTCGAGCCGGAGCTCCGCGCCGACGACAAGAGCTTCGACCGCGACGTTGCGCGCGCCCTGTCGCGCGGCAAGCTCGCCCCCGAGGCAACGCTCGATCTGCACGGTATGACCCTGGCCGCCGCCGAACGCGCCGTCGGCAGCTTTCTCGAACGAGCGACCGAGCGGGATTTCCGGATCGTCCTGATCGTTACCGGCAAGGGCCTGCGCGAGGATGGCGGCCGCCTGGTGGGTGGCCGTATCCGCGCCGAGTTCATCGGTTGGCTCAACCGGGCCGACAATCGCGCCCTGGTGCGCGGTGTCCGCCCCGCGCACCCGCACCATGGCGGCAGTGGCGCCTTCTACGTGCTGCTGCGCCGGCGTTCCTCGGCGAGGAGCCGTTCCTTGCGCGTCACGCCCCAGCGGTAGCCGGTGAGCGACCCGTCGGCGCCGACGGCGCGATGGCAGGGAATGACGATCGCCGCCTGATTGGTGGCGCAAGCCCGGCCGACGGCGCGCGCTGCCTTGGGCTCGCCGATTCTCCGGGCGATTTCGCCATAGGTTCGGGTCTGGCCGGCCGGGATTTCGGTCAGCGCTTTCCACACCTTCCACTGGAAGGCCGTGCCCACGATGTCGAGCGGCACGTCGGGCGCGTCGAGCGCGGTCGGCTTGCGGCCATAAAGCCGGGCCAGCACGCTTTTCACGCGCGGGCCGAGCGTGCGGTCGTTGCGTGCGATCTCGGCCGCCGGGAAGTCGTTCTGCAGGGACTTCTCGAGCGCCCGGTCGTCGTCGCCCAGGAACACCGCCGCGATGCCTTTGGGCGTCGTTGCCACCAGGACGCGGCCATAGTCCGAATCGACCGTCGTGTAGTCGATGTGGGCTCCGGCGCCGCCCCGGGCGTAGGTCGCCGGTGTCATGCCCAGCGTCTTGTTGCTGCTTTCATAGACGCGGCTGGGCGAGCCGTATCCGGCGCCATAGAGCGCGTCGGCCACCGTCTCGCCGCTGCGCAGCGCCTTGCGGAAGCGCAGGCGCTTGCGCGCCGCCAGCCAGTCGCGGGGGTTGACGCCCAGTTCGGTGATGAAGCGCTTGCTGAGCGCCCCGCTCGACAGCCCGACCTGGCGTGCCACGGCCGCGAGCGAGGGCGGCGTGTCGGCGAGGGCCGAGTCGAAAAGGGCACAGGCCCGGGCCACGGACTGGCTGAGGCCGAGATCGGCCCCAGGTCCATTGGGCCAGTCACGGGGCTTGCAGCGCTTGCAGGCGCGGAAGCCCGCCGCCTCGGCGGCATCGGGCGAGGCGTGGAAGTCCACGTTGCGGCGCAACGGCGTCCGGGCGGCGCAGGACGGCAGGCAATAGACCCCGGTCGACTTGACCGAGAACCAGAACCGGCCGTTGAACGTCCGGTCGCGCCGCAGGAGGGCCTGCCAGCTCGTGTCCGGATCGGGAAAGGTGGCGGTGGCGAGAGCCAAGGTGGGAAGCGAGAGAGGGTGTTGGGTCATGGCGCCATCAAAGCACCATGACCGAACCTGCTCTATCCGGCTGCCGCCGGCAATTCCCGCTTAGGCCCAGAAGCCTTTGGTGGCCTCGTTGCGCGCCGTGGCCCGGTCGAGCCCGATGTCGCGCAACAGCCGCTCGTCGAGCTGGCCCAGTTGGCGTCGCGAGCGGGCAAGTTCCGCTCGGGTCATGACGGCCTCGATTCCAACGACAACCGCACCGGCCAACAGCCCAACAGTGCGGCCGAGGGAGAAGGAGGGGGCATCGGCACGGGCGAAAGACCGCACGCTGGACAGGGTCGACATGACTTAGCTCCGTTTGAGGCGTTGAGAGCTCGGGAGAGCCTCTTTGTGCCTCGTTTCTTCAGCATATATGCGTTACAATGCCTCTGGTTTCAAAGGATGAAACCTCGGGGGAGGCATAGAAAATTTATGTGCGTGCGCCTTAAATGAGCCGCTCTCAGCTGCCGCTCAACGCCCTTCGCGCCTTCGAGGCCGCCGCCCGTCACGCAAGCTTCACGCATGCCGCCGAGGAGCTGCACGTCACCCAAGCTGCGGTAAGCCATCAGGTGAAGGCGCTCGAGGAAAGGCTTGGCGTGGCGCTGTTCGTGCGCCGCCCGCGCGGGCTCGAGATCACCAGCGAAGGCGCGGCGTTGCTGCCCGATCTGCGCGACTCCTTCGACCGCATGACCAATGCGCTGGAGCGCGTCGGCCGCAAGGCTAATTCCGGCACGCTGAACGTCAGTCTGGTGACGACCTTCGCGCTGGGCTGGCTTGCGCCGCGGCTGCATCGCTTCCAGGCCAAGCACCCCGAGATCGAGGTCCGCATGACGACGACCCAGCGGCGGGTCGACTTTGCGCGCGAGGATTTCGACTGCGCCATCCGCTTCACCGTGCAGCCTGAGGCCGACGTGCACGCTACGCGCCTGTTCAGCGACGTGCTGACGCCGCTGTGCGGCCGGCGCTACCGCGACAAGCTGAAGACGCTCGACGATCTCAAGCGCGTGCCCTTCATCGACATGACCTACGATCCCGAATGGGCGATCTGGCTGCGCGCCGTCGGCATGGGCGATTTCAAGCCCAAGCGTGTGCTTACGTTCGATTCGACGATGATCGCGGTGGAAGCGGCGATGGAGGGTGCGGGCGTCGCCCTCGGGCCGCCGCAGCTCTTCCGCGAGGAACTGGCGTCGGGCCGGCTGTTCCAGCCCTTCCCGCAGATCGTGGACAGCGGCAAGGCGTGGTGGTTCGTGTGTCCGCCGGCCTCGGTCAGTCGGCCCAAGACGCGTGCCTTCGAGGAATGGCTGGTCGAGGAACTCAGCGCCCCACAGACGCGCTCCGGTCGAGCAGCTCTTGCCGCGACCGGGCGGCGCTGACCGGTCCACGAAAAAAACTAAGGCAGGAGGAGGCGTGGCGATAAAAAAGCGCGAGACCTCATTCTTGGCAGTGGGCTAGAAGAGCGCCCATGAATTGGTTCCGCCGCTCACGCGACACCCCCGTCGGCCCACCAGCCGCCGCGTCCCACAACTACACGCTGGGGGGCATCGAGATCTCCAGCCCCTGGGCGCGCGCCTCATCGTCCGAGGCCGGCGAGGGCGGCGGCTTCTTCGTGCTCGCCAACAAGGGGGCGGTCCCAAATCGGCTGGTTGCCGCCACCAGCCCCGATGCGGAACGAGTCGAGATCCACGCGATCACGGTCGTAGGCAGCGGCATCCGCATGCGCCAACGCGAGAACGGCCTCGCCCTTTCGCCGGGTACCACGCTCACACTCAAGCCACGTGGCTACCACCTGCTGCTGATCGGCCTCAAGCGGCCGTTGGAAGAGGGCGGGCGCATCGCCATCACGCTGACTTTCGAGACTGCGGGCAACCTCGACATCGAATGCGCCGTCGCGGCGCCAGGCCCTGTCGGCGAGAAGGCAATCTGAGTTTCGGACGCCTCAGCCGGGATAGCGATGGCGTGCGCCGAAGGCGTCCTCGACCACCATCGCGTCGGGATCGTCACCAAGATAGGCGGGTCCGATCGGGACCTTGCCGTGGCCGCCGGGCACGTCGAGGACATACGTCGGCTGGGCAAGCCCCGAGAGACGGCCGCGCAAGGCCTTCATCAGCGCCTGGCCGTGCTCGATCGAGACGCGGAAATGGCCGGTGCCGCGCACCAGATCAGGATGGTGCAGGTAGTAGGGTTTTACGCGACACGTCACGAGGGCGCGCATCAGCGCCTCCAGGGTCTCGACATCGTCGTTCACGCCGTGCAGCAGGACGGTCTGACCCATCAGGGGAATGCCGGCATCGGCCAGGCGCGCCAGCGCTGACCGTGCCGCCGGAGTGAGTTCGCGGGCATGGTTGCAGTGGATGCCGAGCCAGAGGCTGGCGCGCCGCGGCTTGAGCGAGGCGACCAATTCCTCCATCACCCGTCCCGGATCGACGACCGGCACGCGGGAGTGAACGCGAATCACCGCGACATGCGGGATCGCATCGAGGGCCGCGATCAGCTCGCCCAACCGGCGCGCCGCCAGCATCAGCGGATCGCCGCCGGTCAGGATCACTTCCCAGATTTCAGGATGGGCGCGGATATAGGCGAGCGCCGCCTCGAGTTCGGCGGCCGACAGGGCCTCGCCGCCGGGGCCGACCTTTTCGCGCCGGAAGCAGAAGCGGCAGTAGACCGGGCAGACGTGGAGCGGCTTCAGCAGCACGCGGTCGGGATAGCGGTGCACCAGCCCCTTTACCGGCGAGCGCGCCTCGTCGCCGATCGGGTCGGCGAGTTCGTCGGCCGACACCTCGGTCTCGGCGGGCGAAGGCACGAACTGGCGGGCGATCGGATCGTGCGCGAGGTCGCCATGGTCGATCAGCGCCAGCATCTCCGGCGTGATCGCGATGGCCATCGATTGGGCAGCCGTCGCCAGCCGCGGATCGGGACTCAGAAGCCCTTCGCGGTCCAGTTCCTGCAAGGTGCGCAGTGTCGGCATTGCGGCGTGAAATAGAAGGCTGGCCCTGCTTTGACGAGTCATTTCGCGTCGGCCACTGTCGGCCAAACCCAACACTCATAGGAATGCCGCCCATGCTCGAAGCCGCCGCAAAGACCAAAATCATGAGCGAAGTCGACCGCCGGTTCGATGACCAGACCAAGGTCCTGGCCGACCTGGTGAAGATCCCCTCGACGCGTTTTCAGGAGGCGCCGGCGCAGGACATGATGGCCCGCCTGTTCAAGGAGGATGGTTTCGGCGTCGACCGCTGGCAGATCAAGATCGACGACCTGAAGCACCTGCCGGGCTACTCGCCGCACAGCCAGGACTATGACGATGCCTGGAACGTGGTGGGTGCCTGGCGCCCGAGCAACCCGAAAGGCCGCACGCTCATTCTCAACGGCCATATCGACGTGGTGCCCGAGGGGCCGCACGAGATGTGGAGCCGCAATCCTTTCGAGCCCGCCGTCAAGGACGGCTGGATGTACGGTCGCGGCGCGGGCGACATGAAGGCCGGACTGATCCTCAACGTCTTCGCGTTGCGCGCCTTGCGGGCTCTCGGCTGGCAGCCCGCGGCCGACGTCTACCAGCAGTCCGTGGTCGAGGAGGAATGCACGGGCAACGGCGCGCTCGCCTGCCTGCAGCGCGGCTACCGCGCCGAGGCCGCCCTCATCCCGGAACCGTCGTCGGGCGTGCTCACCGTGGCCCAGGTCGGCGTCATGTGGTTCCAGGTCAAGGTCACCGGCCACCCCGTGCACGTTTACAAAGCCGATGCCGGCTCCAATGCCATCGAGTCCGCTTTCCGTCTGATCCAGCAGCTGCGCGAGCTCGAGAAGAAGTGGAATGCCAAGAAGGCGCACGACAGGCATTTCTGCGACCACCATCACCCGGTGAACTTCAACGTCGGCAAGATCGCGGGCGGCGACTGGGCGAGCTCGGTGCCGTCCTGGTGCACCTTCGACATGCGCGTGGGCGTGCTGCCGTCGCAGACCCTCAAGGAATGTCGGCAGGAGATCGAGGATCTGGTGCGCCAGGCCGCGGCCAGCGATCCCTTCCTGGGCAACTATCCGCCCTGCGTGACCTGGGTGGGCTTCCTGGCCGTGCCCTTCGTGCTGAAAAACCACGAGCAGGTGCGGGTCGTGCTGGCCAAGGCCCACAAGACGGTGTTCGGGAGCAAGCTCGAGGACAAGACCTCGACCGGCACCGCCGACAACCGCTTCTTCGGCCTCTATGCCGGCATCCCGGCGCTGGTCTACGGCCCCGAGTCCGACGACATCCACGGTTTCGACGAACGGGTGCATCTCGAATCGGTGCGCAAGATCACCCAGGCCACCGCGCTGTTCATCGCCGAATGGTGCGGCCTGCAGAAGGCGTGACGTGCTGGCAGTGCCTGCAATCTGAAAGTTGCAGGTTCAGCAGGTTTCTGCTAATATTTCTGCCACGATGGGAAACGTCCGCGGAGAAGTCCGGCGGGCGTTTTTCATGGCCCGGGACTGGTCCACGAATGGTCCATTCCAGCGGTGATTGGTGGACACTCCATCGCGTGCCACCCGGGGTTCCGTGTCCACTTCGGTTATGTCGGCGAATCAAGGGCTTGGCCGCGGTTAGGCGACACGTTGGTGGACACAAACACCGCGTTCAGGCGGGGCACGAAATGGTCCACTTTCATGGCGGCTCAGCGCAGCCGCCGGCCTGACGCGAACACGCCGATCGCCACGCCGCCCAGCACGACGACGACCCCCAGCAGGCGCAGGCCGCCGATCGGCTCGTCGACCAGGAAGGAGGCGAAGAGAAGTGCCACGCAGGGTACCAGCAGCGAGATCGGCCCGACCTTGGCGGCGGGATAGGTGCGCAGCAGCGTGCCCCAGATGAGGTAGCCCAGCCACATCACCGGCACGACCGTATAGAAAAGCACGAACCAGCCGCTCCACGTGGGCGCGAGGATCGGGGCCAGCAAGGCGGCGGGGCCATCGAGCGCGAGTGCGGCGAGCGCCAGCGGGATCGGCGGCAGGACGCTCGCCCAAACGGTGACCGCGAACATCGACACGCCGCGCGCCGTGCGGAAGAAGAGATTGCCGGTGGCCCAGGTGAGCGCCGAGAGCAGCGCCAGCCCGATGGCGAGCAGGCTCGCCGTGCCTTCGACGGTCTGGGCGATCACCACGACGCCGACCGTGGCCATGGCGAGCCCGGCCCACTGGCCGCGCGTCGCGTGCTCGCGCAGGAACAGGGCGGCCAGCACGACCGTGAGCGGCCCCTGCAACTGGACCAAAACCGAGGTGAGGCCCGGCGGCAGGCCGGCCTGCATGGCGAAGAACAGGAAGATGAACTGGCCGGCGAACATGAAGCCGCCGATGCCGGCCAGCGTCGCCCAGGAGACGGCGGGCTTCGGAACAAACAGCACGGGCAGCGCCCCGAGCAGGAAGCGCCAGGTCGCAAAGGTGAAGGGGGTGAATTCGTCGAGACCGAAGCGGATGACGGTGAAGTTGAGACCCCACATCGCCACGATGAGAAGCGCCGCCGCAGCGTGGAGGGGCCTCACAAGGTCACAGCCAGACCGTCACAGCCAAATCCAGGGACGGGCAGTCTTGTCGCCGGCCTGCCAGGCCTCGATTTCGCCCTTGTGGCTCATGGTCTGGGCGATGTCGTCCAGCCCATTGAGCATGGCGTGCTGGCGCCGGGCATCGATCTGGAAGGGAATGACGCGCCCCGTGGGCGACACGACGGTGCAGTTCTCCAGGTCGACCGTGACCCGGGCGTTGCCGGGCGAGGCCTTCATCTCGTCGGCGAGCTGTTCGATCTCCCCGATCGGCAGTGGCACGGGCAGGATGCCGTTCTGGAAGCAGTTGTTGTTGAAGATGTCGCCGAAGTAGGGCGCGATCACCGTCTTGATGCCCATGCCCTTGAGCGCCCACACCGCGCCCTCGCGGCTGGAGCCGCAGCCGAAATTCTCCCGGCTGAGGATGATCGGCGCGCCGCGATAGGGCTCCTGGTTAAAAACGCAGTCCGGGTCCTCGCTGCCGTCGGCCTTGAAGCGGATCTGCTCGAAGCAATAGGGCCCGAGACCATCGCGGGTCACGTTGTCGACCAGCCGCTCGATGCGGATGATCAGGTCGGTGTCGACGTTCTGGCGCATCAGCGGCGTCGCCACGCCGGTCACTTTGGTGAACTTGTCCATGGTGCGCTCCTAGATCTTGCGGACGTCGGCAATGGCGCCCTTGATCGCCGCGGCCGCGGCCATGGCCGGGCTCGCGAGATGGGTGCGTGCGCCGGGACCCTGGCGGCCGACGAAGTTGCGATTGGAGGTCGAGACGCTGCGCTTGCCGGGTGGCACGCGCTCGCCATTGGAGGCGAGGCACATCGAGCAGCCGGGCTCGCGCCATTCGAAGCCGGCCTCGAGGAACACGCGGTCGAGTCCCTCGGCCTCGGCCTCCTGCTTTATGCGCACCGAGCCGGGCACGACCCAAGCGGTCACGTGTTCGGCCTTGTGCCGCCCCTTCACGATGGTGGCGGCGGCGCGCAGGTCGGAGAGGCGGGAGTTGGTGCAGGAGCCGATGAACACCCAGTCGACCTTGGTGCCCTCGATCGGCTTGCCCGGTTCGAGGCCCTGGTATTTGAGGGCGGCTTCCCAGGCGCCGCGCTTCTCCTCCGGGCCGGTACTCGGATCGGGGATGGCGCGGTCGACGGCGATGACGTGTTCGGGGCTGGTGCCCCAGGTGATCTGCGGTGCCACGTTCTTCATGTCGACCGTGTACTCGCGGTCGAACTCGGCGTCGGGATCGGTCGGCAGCGTGCGCCAGTGGGCGACGGCGCGATCCCACATCGCGCCCTTGGGCGCATAGTCGCGGCCGTCGAGGTATTCGTAGGTCGTGTCGTCGGGTGCCACCATGCCGGCGCGGGCGCCCATCTCGATCGTGAGATTGCAGAGCGTGAGGCGCGCCTCGACCGGGAGCGCGCGCACCGCCGAGCCTGCGTACTCGACCGAAAAGCCCGTGCCGGCGGCGGTGCCGAGTTCGCCGATCAGATGCAGGATCATGTCCTTGGCCGTGACGCCCGGCATCAGCTTGCCTTCGAAGCTGGCGCGCAGGCGCTTGGGCTTTCGTTGCACCATGGTTTGCGTCGCGATCACATGCACCAATTCGGACGAGCCGATGCCGAAAGCGAGCGCCCCAATGCCACCATGAGTGGAGGTGTGGCTGTCGCCGCAGACGAGGGTGGTGCCGGGCAAGGTCAGCCCCTGCTCGGGGCCCATGACGTGCACGATGCCCTGTCCGTCCTGGCCGAGGTCGAATAGCTTGATGCCGTAGGCGCGTGTCGTCTCGCGCATCGACAGAATCAGCGGCTCACCCGGCGGGTGGGTCTTCTCGGTCCGGCCGGGCTGGGTCGACATGGTGTGGTCGGGCGTGCCGTAGGTCAGCCGCGGCTGCGCCGGCGGATAGCCTTTCTCGATGGCTTCCTTCAGCGCCTTGCCGCCGGACATGTCGTGCAGCAGCAGCCTGTCGATGTGCAGCAGGACGAAGCCGTTGCCGAGATCGGTGATGACGTGGCTATCCCAGATCTTGTCGAAAAGCGTCTTGCCCATTCGGCGTTCCTCCGCGGAGGCGGATACCAGCACCGCACAACCACGTTGATTTTGTTCAGGCCAAAGCATAGCGCGCCGCTTGCCGGCCTGCCATCGTACCGGGTAACGACGTCGGCAATCATCGGGGAGAGGCCGTATGGACTGGACACTTTTGATCTTCGCCTACATCGGCCTGACAGTGAACAATACGCCCTTGGCGCCCGTTCTCGTGCACCAGGTTGATTTTGCAACGGAGCAACTGTGCGGAGAGGCGCGCACCAAGTTGGGCCAGGATTGGGCAAAAGCCCTCAATGGAAAAGACTCGAACGCACCCTACTACGTAACGACGTCGTGCCTGCGGCGTCGGTAGGCGACACTCACCTTCCCAGCCACACCGCCAGCTTCTCGGACTCGTCCTCGCCCGCGACTTCCAGGCTCGGATACCAGGGTGAAGGTCCGCGCCGCGGTCCCCACAGCCAGTCTGCAGAAGAGGGCACCAGCATAAGCGTGGGAATGCCCAGCAAAGCCGCGATATGCGTGGCGGGGGTGTCGTTGCCGACGACGGAGCCGCAGGCCGCGACTTGGGAAGGATCGCTTTCGACAATTGTACCGCTAGGTGGCGCGGTGCGGGCAAACCAGCCGACGCGGGTCGATGGCTGCGCCTTCGGTCGAAGCGCGACGGGCGGGGGCAGCGAGTCCAGGGTCCAGCCCAGCAGATGCGGCAGGCTGCGCAGCGGGGCCGCCGCCGCGAAGCCTTCTAGCGGCGCGGCGCGCCGAACGGTCGGCGCCTCGACCAGCTCTGCGATCCAGGCGGCACACTGCACCACGGCATCGACGCCGCGCGCCAGCATCAGCGTATCGCGGACGGCTTCGTCGCAGTCGATGTCGTTCTGCTCGGGGTAGATCAGCAGGGGGCCGTCGAGCGGTTCACCGTGCCAGCGTGGCAGCGCGGGCGCGTAGCGGTCTGCCGCGATGTCGAGGCGCGCCTCGTAGTCGACCAGCCCACGTGACCAGTCACCCTGCTGCAGCAACAGCTCGCCACGCCGCAGCTTCAGGGCGTGCTCGTCGGGTCGGGTGGCGAGTGCCCTGTCGAGATCGCCGAGGGCGCCGACCCAATCGCCGCGCGCCGCCAGCAGGCCGGCCCGTGCGCTGAGCGCCGGGATCAGGCGATGGTCAATCGACAGCGCCTCGTCGTAGGCGTGCTCGGCTTCGTCGATCCGGCCAAGCGCCTCGAGGGCGCGGCCTCTGTTGTAGGTGATAGCGGCATCGCCAGGCTTGAGCTGCGCTGCACGTTCGAGTGTCGAAAGGGCAGCGTCATGCTGGCCGAGTTGCCCGAGGCATCCCGCGAGATTGATTTGTGCCGCGGCATCCCGCGGCAGGAACGAGGCGGCGCGTTCCAGCGGCTCGCGGGCCTCGGCAAAGCGGCCGAGCTTCAGGCGGACCTGGCCCAGGAGATGAAGCAGCTGCCCCGAGTTTGGCCGTGCCTCGGTGGCCTGCGCAAACAGGACTTCAGCGCCGGCGAAATCGCCTCGAGCCGCCAGCTGCAGGCCGTCGCGGCCGAGCGATTGGATTTTTTGGTCGGAGAGTGCCACGCGCGGGCTCTAGCAGAGCGGCCGGCGGGCGCAAAGAAAAAGCCGGCGGTCGACAGGGAGGCTGAGGATCGACCGCCGGCCAGGGTCCGGAGGGGATGGGCCCGCGCAGGGTAGGGGAAACGGGCCCGCTCCGGAGTTGAAGGTCAGTCGCGCCAGAACGGCTTGTTGGCCTCGAACTGGATTTCGCCCGGGCTGAGACCGATGTCGCGCATGGCGCGAGGGTCGAGCTCGGCCAATTGATGACGCTCCCGGGCGCGGCGGCGCCAGATCGCGAAAAGCTGACCGACGGCCGAAACCGTGGCCATCACCGGAACTTCGGCGCGGTAGTGGAGCGAGATGTCTGCCATCGGACTTCTCCTGAAGGGGTTGCGTCTTGTGTGATCTGCATTTGCGTTTCGGGAGGGCCCTTTACAAATGACGGTTTGTCCTTATTTGATAAGAATAACTCATGTGAAGGATTGCCCATGAAGCGAACCCTGCCACCGCTCAACGGCTTGCGTGCCTTCGAAGCCGCTGCACGGCACATGAGCTTTACCGATGCCGCCGAGGAGTTGAGCGTCACCCAGGCCGCGATCAGCCATCAGGTGCGCGGCCTCGAACAGCGCCTCGGATTAAAATTGTTCGTGCGCCGGAACCGCTCGCTGCTGCTCTCCGAGGCGGGCCAGGCCTATCTTCCCGCGGTGCGCGGCGCGTTCGACCAGTTGAACGAGGCCACCGAGAAACTCCTGCAGAAGGACCGCGGCGGCCATCTCACCGTCACGACCACCGCCTCGTTCGCCACCAAATGGCTTGTGCCGCGGCTGGGCGGTTTCCAGCGCGCCAATCCCGAGATCGACGTGCGCGTCAGCACCGGCACCGGACTGATCGATTTCGGGCGCGAGGACGTCGATATCGGTATCCGTTACGGCCGCGGCCAGTGGCCCAATCTGGTGGCCGAGCGCATCGTCGGCGAGGATGTGTTGCCGGTCTGCGCGCCCGCGCTGATCAAGGGGCCCAATGCCCTGAAGAAGCCGGCCGACATCAAGCGATTCACCTTGCTGCATATCGGTACCTTCCCCGATGACTGGCAGGTCTGGCTGACCGCGGCCGGCGTCAAGGGCATCGATGCGTCGCGCGGCGTCAGGTTCGACAACGCGATCGTGGCCTATCAGGCGGCGATGGATGGCATGGGAGTAGCACTCGGCCGCAATCCTCTGGTCACGCCCGATCTCAAGGCGGGCCGCCTCGTTGCCCCCTTCGACTTCAAGATGCCAAGTGAATACGCCTACTACCTGGTCTATCCGGCCGAAGCGATCCGGCGTCGCAAGATCAAGGCCTTCCGCGACTGGCTGATGACGCTCGCCGAGGACAGAACGACAGTGGCGGCAGCCTAGAGGGCGTGTAGCGTCAAGAAGGTCGGATTTGCCAGCACCGGAGCCAGCCCAGGAGTTTTCCATGAGCAACCATGCTAAGCGACCTGAGAAAGCCGGAAGAGTGGACGAAGAGACGTCTTTCGGGCGTTCGTCGCTATTGCGGGTGTCGCGGCCGTTGGCGTGTGGCGCGCGCCCAGGCCCCGTTCGCGTTGCCGCCGCTGCCTTACGCCGACAACGCGCTCGCGCCGGTCATTTCCGCCAACACGATCGGCTTCCACTACGGCAAGCATCACAAAGGCTATCTCGACGCGATGAATGCCGCGCTCGCAGGCCCGGCCAAGGATCTTGCCGGCCTGTCGCTGCTCGACCTGATGAAGGCAACGGCAGGCAAGCCGGAGCGTGCGGCGTTGTTCAATGCCGCCGCCCAGACCTGGAACCATACTTTCTACTGGAACAGCCTGAAGCCCGGGACTGGCGGCAAGCCGCCGGCCGGCAGCAGGATTGCCGCGCGCCTCGATACTGACTTCGGTGGCTACGACAAGTTCCGCGAAACCATGAAGGCGATGGCGGTCGGCCAATTTGCGTCGGGTTGGGGCCGGCTGGTGATCGAGAACGGCAAGCTTGCCTGCGTGCGAACGCCCAATGCCGAAACACCGGCCACGGTGGCCGGCCGCACGCCGTTGCTCACGATCGATGTGTGGGAGCATGCGTACTATCTCGACTACCAGAACCGCCGCGCCGACTATGTCGACGCACTGCTCGACAAGCTGATCAACTGGGAGTTCGCCGATAAGAATCTGGTCCAGGACCGGACTTTCATCGGCCGAAGCCGCGCCGGCGCTCGGGAAGTTGTGACCTTATTATTTGTATTTGCAAATAATTGAGACTGACCGATACTGAAGCCCTTGGGAGGTGGGCCATGCAGTTCGGTTACTTCACGCTGAGCGACAACCGCTACCCCAACAACCCGCGCGAGCCCGAACAGTTCATCAAGGACATCTTCGCCGAGGCGCTGTGGGCCGAGAAGGTCGGGCTGAACTCGGCCTGGATCGGCGAGCATCATTTCAATCTTTTGGGCGTCAACGCCTCGCCGCTCGCGATCCTGGCGCAGCTCGCGGGTGCAACGACCAAGCTCAGGCTCGCGCCCGCCGTCACCCTGCTGCCGGTGCACCATCCGCTGCATGTCGCCGAGGAGTGGGCGACGCTCGATCTCCTGTCCGGCGGCCGTGTCGATTTCGCCGCCGGCCGCGGCTATGACCGCAAGGAGTACGAGCCGTTCCAGGCACCGTTTGGCGAGTCGGCCGAACTGTTCGCCGAAGGGCTGGAGATCGTGTGGCGCGCCTGGACCGAACCCGGGAGGTGGTCGCACAAGGGCAAGTTCTACCAATTCGAGGATGTCGAAGTGCGGCCGCGGCCGGCCCAGAAGCCGCTCCGGCCCTATGTCGCGTGCTTTTCGCGACCGTCGATGGAACTCGCGGCCAAGAACGACTGGAATGTCATCTACGCGCCATTCGCCGCCGCCATGGTCTACGGTTCGCTGGCCGATGCCGTGCGCGTCTATCGCGAGACGTGTGAAACAACGTTCAAGCGGCCGATGCGGCGGGCCATGTGCTCCTACTTCGTGCACATCGCCTCGACGCCGGAGGAGGAGCAGTATGGCAAGCAGGCGCTGGTTCGATATTTCCAGGACGCGCTGATCGCCGCCTTTCCGTCCTCCTCGGGCGAGAACGTGCCGCCGACCTACAAGTACTTCGTCGACATCGTGAACATCCTGCGCGACATGCGGCCGGAAAAGCTCACCGACAAATCGATCCTGTGCGGCAGCCCGCAGCACATCGTCGATACGCTGAAGCAGGTCGAGGCCGCCGGCATCGCCGAGGTGATCCTTTATTTCAACTACGGGCAGATCCCGCATGCGCTGGTGAAGGAACAGATGGAGCGCTTCATGCGCGAGGTGGCGCCGCACTTTGCGGCCTGACGACATGGGCCCGCTCGACGGTTATCTGCCTTACCTGCTCAATCGCGCCGGCATGCGCATCGCCACGGCGTTCAGCGAGGAAGTACGGCCGCTCGGCGCCACCTTGCAGATCTGGCGGGTGCTGGCGGCGCTGCACGAACACGACGGCCGACGCATGGGCGATCTGTCGGAGACGACGTCCATCGAGGCTTCGACGCTTACGCGCCTGGTCGACAACATGGAGAGCAGGGGACTGGTGAGCCGTCGCCGCGACGCCGCTGACGCCCGTGCGGTCACCCTTCATGCCGCGCCGGCCGGCCGGCGGATGACGCGAATAATCTTGCCGATTGCCGAGCGCTACGAAAAAGTGGCACTCGAAGGCTTCAGCAAGGCTGAAGCCACGGTGTTGAAGACAGCATTGCGCCGGCTCTTCGACAATATGGATGGCTTACGAAAGAGCTAGGAGGCGTTCCGATGGCCCAACTGAAATCGCTCGACGACCTGCGCCGCGTCATCGCCGAGCCGCGGGCGACGACCAGGTCCAAGATCCTCGATGCGCTCGACGAGCAGTCGATCGAGTTCCTCAAGCGCTGTCCGTTCGCCCTGGTCGGCACGGTCTCGGCCGACGGGACGCTCGAGGTCTCGCCCAAGGGTGACGAGCCGGGGTTCATTCGCGTCGAGAATCCCAAGACGCTGCTGATCCCCGAGCGCATCGGTAACAACCTGGCCTTCGGCCTCACCAACATGATCACCAACGGCAGGATCGGCATGATCTGCCTGGTGCCGGCGACCGGCGAGACGCTGCGTATCTCCGGCACGGCGAAGATCTACGACGATGCCGACCTGGTGGCGTCGCTTTCCTCGCTCGGCAAGCCGGCGCTGCTGGCCACCCGGGTGCGGATCGAGCATTGCTACTTCCACTGCGCCCGCTCGATCGTCCGGGCCAAGTTGTGGGATCCCAAGGCCTGGCCGGCACCCGGCCGCGTGTCATTCGGCAAGATCATCGCGCCGCGCGTCGGGGCGGGCGACGACGTCGCGGCCCAAATCGACGCCAGTGTCGAGGGCGCCTACACCACACGCCTTTGGCAGAACAACTAGACACTACCAGCGAGGCCTCTCCGTGAAGCGCAAGGTTGGGCTGTTTCTTCTGCTGGTGATGATGGCCGTCACCTTGGGTGCGACCGTGGTGGTGTCGCTCGCGATGTATCGCCTGGTGGCCGACAAGCAGGCCCAGGAGATTCGCAGCCTCGAGGCCAGCCTCACCGACCGCTTCGCGATCTTCGAAGCCCTGCTGCGCAGCCAGCATGGCCGGATCAAGGCTCACATGGAGAAGGTTCTGCCAGAGATCGCGGCCGAACTCGCGAGCCTCGGACGCGACCCCGCCAGCCTGTCCGCCGGCGAGCTCAACGCTCTCACCGCGAAATACGATGTCGAGCACATCTACTTCATCGACCGGTCGCACAAGGTGTTCCAGACCAATCTGCCGGGCGACATGAACCTCGTCTTTCCGGAGAGTCCCTTCACCAAGTTTCTCGACACGGTGTTCGAGGGCGGCAAGGTCATGAGCGATGGCATCGACATGTCTTCTGTGACCGGGACGTTGCGGACCTACAGCTACTACGGTCCCCAGAACAAGAACTTCATCGTCGAGACTTCGACAGAAATTCGCAAGAGTCTCAGCCAGGGTGATTTCGGCTGGATGGGAAAGTATTTCTTCCAGGACCTCTTCACCGACGCCATTCGTTCGAATGAGTATGTGAAGGACGTCGATATCTACCTGATCACGCCCGCAGGCGCGTGGTCCCTGCTGCATGTCGGGAAAAAGCTCGCCCCGGACCTCGTCGAACACATCGCCCAGGCCGGTCGCGACGAAGTCGCGGACGCGGATGGACGGCATGTCACGATCTACAGCCGCTACGCTCCGGCCGGTGGATTGGGGAAGGACGATCCCATTTCGCACAAGCTCGTGATTTGGCAGATCACGTACGACACCGGCCTGGCGCGTGAAGCGGTTCTCCATGTCTTCATCAGTTCCATGGTCGTGCTCGCCCTCATGCTGCCGATCGTGTTCTGGATTGCCTCTCGCCTTCTTCAGCGGCAGATCCTGGATCCGTTGTTCAATCTGCGCGGGGAGGCCGGCGCTATTGCCGAGGGGGACCTCGAGCACAGCATTGCCAACACCGACCGGGGCGACGAGATCGGGCATCTTGCCCGCAGCTTTGACGCGATGCGCAGCGCCGTTCGTAACACCATCGTCGACCTCAAGGAGACGAACCTGTCGATCGAGCGGTTCGTACCGCGCGCCTTTCTGGCCATGATCGGCAAGCCGTCCATCGTCTCGGTCAACCTGGGCGACAACATGCGCCAGGAAATGACGGTACTGTTCTCCGACATCAGGAATTTCACCACCCTGTCGGAGCAGATGACACCCGACGACAATTTCGCCTTCATCAATTCCTACCTGGAGTGCATGGGCCCGGTCATCCGCGACCACAACGGCTTCATCGACAAGTACATCGGCGACGCCATCATGGCCTTGTTCGGGAATGCCGATGACGCGCTACGCGCAAGCCTTGCCATGTTCGAGACTCTCGAGCGGTTCAACGCCGAGCGCCTGCCGGTCGGCCTCGAGCCGGTCAACATTGGCGTCGGGCTCAACACCGGGTCGCTCATGATGGGCACCATCGGCGAAAAGCACCGCATGGACGGCACGGTCATTTCCGACGCGGTCAATCTTGCCTCGCGAGTGGAGAGCCTGACCAAGGTCTACCACGTCGGCATCCTGATCTCGCAAAACACCTACGACCATCTCGCCGATCCGAAAGCCTACGACATCCGGCCGATCGACGTCGTCGTCGTCAAGGGCAAGACGCAACCGGTCACACTGTTCGAAGTCTTCAACCGGAACGATCCATCCGAGCGGGCGGCCAAGGCACGGACACGGGACCATCTTCTGTCCGGCGTCGAGGCTCTCGTTCGTCTCGACACGAAGACTGCCCGCCGGCACTTCGAGGACAGCCTGGCGCTTCTCCCGGGCGATCCGGCCGCGACCAACCTGCTGAAGAGCTGCGACTGAGCCGCTGAACCTGCGCCTTGCGTCAGCGCGACGCGCGGGCCTCGCGGAACGAGATGAGGCGGCGTTCCGTCTCGTCCCACAGCACGAGATTAACGCAGCGGAAGCTCTGGAGGAGAGTCAGCCGGCCGACGTTGCGGAGCTCGGGGTGGTCCTCGAGCACGCGCGGCAGCCGGTAGTAGGGGATGCGGCTGCAGAGGTGGTGTACGTGGTGCACGCCGATGTTGCAGGTGAACCAGCGCAGGAACGCCGGAAGGTCGTAGTGCGAGCTGCCGTGCAGGGCGGCGTCATGCAGGTTCCACTCGCCGTCGTTCGCCCAGATCGTGTCTTCGAACTGGTGCTGCACATAGAACAGCCACACGCCGACCGAGGCCGACAACAGCAGTATCGGCAGGTGGATGAGAAGGAACGCCTTGATCCCGACGAGCCAGATCAGCAGGGCAGCGATCAATGCGATCGCCAGGTTGGTCGCCATGGTGCTGATCCAGGGCCGCCAGCCGTCGCGCATCAGCCCGACCGGCAGGCGATGCTGCAGAATGAAAAGATAGGCGGGTGCCACGCCAAACATGAACAACGGGTGGCGGTACACGCGATAGCGCAGCCGTCCCCAGAATCCCCGCGCGCGATATTCCTCTACCGTGAGCGTATCGACGTCGCCCAGACCGCGGCGGTCGAGGTTGCCGGTCGAGGCATGGTGGGTGGCGTGCGTGCGCCGCCACACGTCATGCGGCGTAAGCGTGGCCACGCTGACGACCCGGCCGATCCAGTCATTGGCCAGCCGGTGGCGGAAGAAGGCGCCATGGCTGCAATCGTGCTGGATAGCGAAGAGTCGCACCAGGAACCCGGCCGCGGCGATGGCGAGCGGCAGGGCCAGCCAATAGCCGATATCGAGCGTAGCCCAGGCGAGCGCCCAGAGGGCGGCGAGCGGCACGACGGTGATGGCGATTTCGACGATGCTGCGGCCGTTGCTGGGTTGCCGGTAGCGCGCGAGAACCTGGGTCCATGTGCGGGCATCAGTCGCGGAAGAACCTACGGGTTCCGGGCTATTTCCCAATCGAGTGAACTTTCCTGTCTGGAATCGGCGTCGGATCGCGCCGCTTCTTCGCCCTTAGGCGGGAGTAGAGACAAAAGCAACGAGCGAAGTGGCCCAACGCATAGAATCCGCCACCTTCAGCCGGACTGTGGCCGTCGTGTGGCGGGTGCTGCCGGCGTCCTGGCACGGCCCCTGGCCGGCGGCATCGGCACCTGCGTCGGCTTCATCCTGATCCGCACCGCCCGGCCTTCCGGCTGATCCATCTCGAAAGCGCCGGTTTGGCGGACCAGATCGCTCAGCTTGCGAAACCCGTAGGTACGGGGATCGAAATCGGAGGCGATGTTGGCCAGGCGTTGGCCGACCACGCCCAGTCCCACCCAGCCGTCCTCGGTCTCCATTTGGCCGATCGCCTTGGTCAGGATGGGAATGGCGGCGCTGGCGGACTGCCGCGCCTTGGGAGAGGGCCCTTCCTCCGGCGTGGAGGTCTCGGTCTCCGGCAGAAGATTCTCCGTGTAGATGAAGCGCCGGCACGCCTGCCGGAAACTCTCAGGGGTCTTCTGCGCGCCGAACCCGTAGACGTCGGCACCCTCCTCGCGCAGCCGCGACGCCAGGCGCGTGAAATCGCTGTCCGACGAGACCAGGCAGAAGCCGTCGAAGCGACGGCTGTGCAGGAGGTCCATGGCGTCGATCACCAGGGCGATGTCGGAGGCGTTCTTGCCCGACGTGTAGGCGAACTGCTGGTAGGGATCGATGGCATACTTCTGCAGGATGTCGGCCCATGACCTGAGGCGCGGGCTCGAGAAATCGCCATAGATCCTCCGGACGCTGGCCTCGCCGAACTTGGCGATCTCTTCGAACAGGCCCGCGGCGATGCGCGGCGAGGTGTTGTCGGCATCGATCAGGACGGCAAAGCGGCGCACGCGGTTGTCTTCGGCCATGTGTTTGCTCCCGGCCGCATCAAGCGGCCGACTTGGCGTAGATCGCGTCGACATGGATTTCGGCGCAATCGATCACGGTGAAACCCGGGTCGTGTCCGGTGAACGCCAGGAAGAGGTCGGTGCCACCCAGCATGATCGCCTCGGCGCCGCGCGCGACCAGCCGGTGGCTAGCCTCGAAGAAGACCCGGCGCTGCGCTTCCGTCACGCGGCCGACCGTGGCCATCTCGACATAGTTGCCATGGACCTGGTCGAGGTCCGCGCCTTCGGTGAGCACGACCTCGACTGAGGAAATGCCGCCGTAGAGCTTCGTCTCCATCACCGTGCGCGTGCCGATGATGCCGATCTTCTTCAGGTTCCTTAGTGCAAGAGCGGCGTCGACCTCGGGAATGGCGTTGAGGATCGGCAGCGGCGAGATCGCTACGAGTTCCTTGACGCAGAAATGCCCGCCCATGGAGGTGATGGCTGCAGCCTTCGCGCCGGCGGCCTTCATGCGTTCGACCAGCTTCACGAAAATCTCGGCCTGCCTGCCGGGGTTCTTGCCCATGAGGTTGCGACTCATCTCGCGCACATCGGCATGGCAGATCGTAACGTCGAGCGGGATGCCGGCGGCGACATGGCGGTCGATCAGGCCGCGGTAGTAGAAGTCGGTCGCGGCCGGGCCGATGCCGCCTATGAGTCCGATATGCATTGTCGAACTCTCCTTGATAGCTGGGCCGACGGCAACTATGGGCGCGCAAGGGTGTGACGAAAAGCGGCCCTGCGAGGGCGAGCCGCTCGGCGGTAAAGTCGAGAAAGTTGGAGGGGTATTGCCGCGGGATGCGTCGGGTCGTCGTCTTCGGAACGACGGGGTCGGGGAAGAGCACGGTCGCCATGAGGCTGGCCGAGCAGACCGGCTTGCGCGTCATTGAACTCGACGCCCTGTTCTGGGGGCGCGATTGGCAGCCTGCGCCCGTCGAATTGTTCCGCCATCGCGTCGAGCGTGAGGTCGGTGGCACGACTCCGGAAAAGGAGGGCTGGATCGTGGTCGGCAACTACGGCCAGGTCCGAGATCTCGTCTGGCAGCCGGCCGACACGTTGATCTGGCTCGACTTGCCGCTGCCGCTGGTCATGTGGCGCTTGCTGCGCCGCACGATCCGCCGGATTGCGACGCAGGAAGAGCTATGGGGCACCGGCAACCGTGAATCGCTGCGCAATGCCTTCTTCAGCCGCGATTCGATCCTGCTGTGGGCGCTCAAGACCCATCGCCGGAACCGCAAGGAATACGTGCTGGAATGTGAATTCCTCGCCAAGGAAAAGCGGGTCGTGCATCTCCGGACCACGCATGAGGTTGAGCGCTTCGTGACGTCGGCGTAAGCAGAGAATATGTCGGTCCATACTTCTGTCTCGACGGCCATACCTGCGGCAATCCTGTGCGGCTGGTGTCGAGCGGTGGGCCGCTGCTCAAGGGCAACAGCATGAGCGAGCGGCGTCAGGATTTCCTGGCGCACCACGACTGGATCCGGCGCGCCCTGATGTTTGAGCCGCGCGGCCATGACGTCATGTCAGGCTCCATCCTCTATCCGCCGACACGGGACGATTGTGATATCGGCATCTTGTTCATCGAGGGGAGCGGCTGCCTGCCGATGTGTGGTCACGGCACGATCGGCACGGTGACCATGGCGATCGAGAACGGCCTGGTATCGCCGGCGACACCCGGCGAGCTGGTGCTTGATGCGCCGGCCGGCCGCATCGTGGCGTGCTATCGCCAGGAGGGCCGTTCGTCGAAAGCGTGCGCATCATCAATGTCGCGTCATACCTGGCCGCGAGCGACGTCACGGTCGACGTGCCGGGCCTGGGCGAACTCAGCTTCGACATCTCCTACGGCGGGAATTTCTACGCCATCCTGGAGCCGCAGAAGAATTTTTCTGGTCTCGAATCGATGTCGGCCGGCAATCTGCTGCGCTACTCGCCGGTAGTGCGCAAGCTGCTGAACGACAAGATCCGGCCCGTGCACCCCGACAATCCGACCATCAAGGGCGTCAGTCACGTCATGTGGACAGGCAAGCTGCGCGACGCCAGCGCACACGCACGCAACGCGGTGTTCTACGGCGACAAGGCGATCGATCGCTCGCCCTGCGGCACCGGCACCTCGGCGCGCATGGCCCAGCTCGCGGCACGGGGCAAACTCAAAGTCGGCGACGAATTCGTGCACGAGAGCATCATCGGCTCCCTGTTCGAAGGCCGCGTCGAGGAAGCTGATCGGGTCGGCAATCACGCCGCAATCGTGCCGTCGATCCAAGGCTGGGCACGCCAGCATGGCATCAACACGATCTTCGTCGACGAGCGCGATCCCTTCGCGCACGGGTTTCAGGTCAACTGATCTATTCGGCGGCCTTGGCCGTCGTGATCGGCGGACGCACACCCCCCTTGGAAAACATCGCGTCGATCTCCGACGCGGCGTACCCCAGCTCGCGGAGGATGTCGGGCCCATCTTCGCCGATATGCGGCGCGTGTTGCTGCGGCTCGTGCGTCGAGGCGGGCGGCAGGCCAGGGATGTTGGCGACCGGCATGCGGCCGAAGCCGTCCTGCTCGATCCAGTCGACTGCGCCCGACTCCTTCACATGAGGATGGTCGAGGTAGTCGGTGTAGTTGTTCACCCTTTCGCAGAACACGTCCTTGGGCTGCAGGATGGCGATCCATTCCTCCGTGGTCTTGGTCGGCATCGTCTCGCTCAGCGCCTTGATGATCCTGGGCGCGTTCTTGATGCGGTCGTTGTGGCCCTGCAGCTCGGGATCGTCGGCGATGTCCTGGCGGCCGATCAGTTCGAACAGCAGCCGGAAATGGTGGGGCCGCATGGCGCTCACCATGATGTAGCCGTTCTCCGTCTTGTAGCTACCGGCCGGCATGTAGAGGACCGGTGGCGCACCCTTGGAGAATATCCATTCCATCAGCTTGGCGCCCTGGAAGGCGGCGGCCGAACGCATCAGGCTCGAATCGATGAAGCAGCCCTCGTTATAGCGGAATTGGCGCATGAGAGCGGCGCTGAGCGCCTGGAACGTATAGAGGCCGGTCGTCACGTCGACGGCGATCATGCCCTGACGCCACGGCGTGCCGTCGGGCATCCTGTTCATCACCATCATGCCGCTGAAGGCCTGGATGAGGCCGTCGACCGTGGGCCGCTTGCTGTAGGGCCCGGTCTGGCCGAAGCCCGAGACCGAGCAATAGATGACGTTCGGATTGACCTTCTTGACGTCCTCGTAGCCGAAACCCAGGCGCTGGATGACGCCGGGGCGGAAACTCTCCATCACCACCTGGGCCTTGGTCGCGAGCTTCTTCACCACGGCGATGCCGTCGGCCGACTTGAGGTCGAGGGCGATGCTGCGCTTGCCTCGATTGAAGGCGACGGAATGGGCGCAGTGATCGCCCTTCAGTTCACCGAGCGCCCGGCCCCAGTCGCCCTCGGGCGGCTCGATCTTGATGACATCGGCGCCATGCAGGGCAAGCAACATCGAAGCATGTGGCCCCGCGATGCCCTGCGTGAAATCGAGGACGGTTATGCCGTCGTAAGCGCCTTTGACCATCGTCTCGGTATCCTCCCCCGGGGGCGTCCAGCAGGCTGAACGTACGTTTACCACCGTCGCCGATGCAAGGCCCGCCCTGCAGGGAAGCCATGCGCGCATGAAGAAAAGTCACGGAAAGCGGCACACAAGTTCGTTTGAGAAAAAGGCCGCGCGCGCTCAGACAAGTGTAGATGCACCTATTCAGGAGCTTGCCATGCCTACCGTTCCGCTGCCGATCGCAGCCCTTGCCGCCGCCAGCTACGTGGTGCCCGGGCTGGTCGCGCCGTTTTTCCGTCGGCTGATGCTGAAGCCACGTCGCCATGTCCGGCCGCCGCCGCTCCTCGACTTGCCGGTGGCCGACGAGCGCCTCGACATCGGTGACGACCTCGTCGCCTGGCGTTGGGGAGAAGGTCCCCGCGTCCTGCTGGTTCACGGCTTCGAAGGCAATCGCGCACAGTTCGGAACGGTGATCGGCGCGTTGCTGGCGCGCGGATTCGCGGCGGTCGCGCTCGACATTCCGGCCCACGGCGAGTCGGTGGGCCACGAACTGACAGCCGTGAAATTTGTTGCGGCGATCGAGCGCACGATGGAGCGTCTCGGTCCCATGCATGCCGTGGTCGGCCATTCGATGGGCGGTGCGATGAGCCTGTCCTCGATTGCCCACAGAGGCGGCGCAGCGCGGGTCGTTCTGGTCGCCGCCCCTTCCGCGCTCAAGCGCGAACTGCTGCGCTTTGCCAGCGCGGTCGGCCTGTCGCGGCGCGGGACGGCGGCCTTCATCGCGTCGGTCGAGAAGCATGTCGGCCGGCCGGCCGACGATTTCGACGTTCGGCACATCGCCGGCAAGGTCGATCTGCCCGTGCTGCTGATCCACGATCAGAACGATCGTCAGGTTCCGGTCATGGAAGCCGCGCGCACGGCCCATGTCCTGTCGACGGCGGAGCTGATGGTGACGCACGGGCTCGGCCATAATCGCCTGCTGGCCGACAAGGCCGTGGTGTCGGCGATCGCCGGATTCGTTGCCGGGTCAGGCGACGACAGTGAGGGGCTGGATTTCGTAGCCGTGGGAGATCTTGCGGCCGAGCACCGGATCGTCGAGCTCCATCTCGAAGCGCGGTGACGGCCGGATCGCGCCGATGGCGAGCATGGTGCCGCAGAACATGACGGTCCCCATGGGCAGGCGCTTGTCGTCCCGCCAGCCTAGGATCAGTTCACGCGGGTCGCGGATCGTGGCCAGCGGGCCCTGCTGATAGAGGACGCGTTTGCCGCCTTCCTGGATGAAGCTGCGCAGCAGGAGCTTGTCCCAGTGCGGCTCGACCTCCTCGAACCGCCAGGCGACTCGGCCGATCGGCTTGGCGCACATCTGCTTGGAAACGGCGATGCCGTAGCTTTCGACCTTGCGGTCGGTGTGGTCGGCGCCAACCGTGACCCAGAGGCGGTCGGCCGCGCCGATCAGCACGGGCTCGACTTCGCCGGAAGTGTCGTCGCCCAGGACCTGGATGCTGTCGGCCTGCGTCAGCATCTGGGAGGAGGCGCGGTAGTAGATCGGTACCCGCGACGGCGGCTGCACCCCGATCGCCTTCAATTCCTCGATATGATGGTTGAGCGCGGCCACGTCGCGGCCAGTCCAGCCGGCGATCACCAGATCCTTGACGTCAACGGTGACCTTCTCCACCGCGCCCTTGGCGTGGCCGTCGAACTCCAGCCGCGCCATCGTCAGAGAACGGCGAGCTGTGAGTTCAGCAGGTCCGTCACCAGCATGTAGCCCGGCGCGTGGGTGATGCAGAACGCGGGCTTCACCGTCGCCACCACCGATTGCGGGGTGACGCCACAAGCCCAAAACACCGGAAACTCGTCGTCGCGCACCGGCACGGCATCACCGTAGTCGGGTTTGGCGATGTCCTTGATGCCGATCAGTTCGGGCTTGCCGAAATGCACCGGCGCGCCGTGCACCGAGGGAAAGCGCGTCGTCACCTGCACCGCGCGGATGGCGTCGGCGGGCTTGAACGGGCGCATCGAGACGACCATCGGCCCGTGGAACGGGCCGCTTGGCTTGCACTCGATGTTGGTCCGGTACATCGGCACATTGCTGTTGCAGGTCTGGTGGCGCAGCTCGAGGCCGTTCTCGCTCAGCGCCTCCTCGAACGAGAACGAGCAACCCAGCACGAACGACACCAGGTCGTCGCGCCACACCTTCTTGAGGTCGGTCACTTCCTCGACCAGCTCGCCGTTCTTCCAGACGCGGTAGAGCGGGATGTCGGTGCGGATGTCGAGATCTTCGCCCAGCGCCGGCAGGCGCGGGTCGCCCGGCTCCGAAGAGGCGAGCAACGGGCAGGGCTTGGGGTTGAGCTGGCAGAAGCGGGCGAAATCGGCGGCGAATTCCCTGGGCAATATGGCGAGGTTGCCCTGCACATAGCCCGGCGCCATGCCCGAGGTCGGCAAGCGGTGGCCGCCGGCGCGGATGCGGCGGCGCGCATCACGGCCGGTCTCGCCTTTGAAGCTGGTGATCGTGGTATCCATCGCGAACTCCTAAACGTGCCCTCTTTAGACGTGTTGGCCGCCGTTGATCTGGATCTCGGCGCCGGAAACGTAGCTTGCCCCCTTCTCGCAGAGGAAGTGGATCACATCGGCCACCTCATCCGGCGTGCCGAGGCGGCGCATCGGGATCTGCTCCTCGACGATCTGCTCGGTGCCTGGCGAAAGAATTGCGGTGTCGATCTCGCCCGGCGCGATGGCATTCACGCGAATGCCGCGGGGTCCGAAATCGTGCGCCATCTCGCGAGTCAATGCGGCCAGCGCCGCCTTCGACGTGGCGTAGGCCGAGCCGGCAAAGGGATGGACGCGACTGCCGGCGATCGAGGTGACGTTGACGACACAGCCCCGCGCCTCGGCCAGTTCCGTCATCAAGCCGCGCGCCAGCGCGACGGGGGCGAAGAAGTTGACGTTGAACACGCGCTGCCAGAGATCGAACGGCGTGTCGATGGCGCCCAGCCGGCCGCCGGTTTCGTCCTTAGGCGAGATCGCGGCATTGTTGACCAGGGCATCGAGCCGTCCGCCGCCCAGGCGCTCGCGGATGTCGTCGATGCCGCGGCTGACGTCGTCCGGCTGTGCGAGATCGATCTGCACGTGGTTCTTGTCGCCGCCCGGCCAGGGGCAGAGCACGCTGAAGGGCTGGCGTGAAACCGTGATCACCCGCCAGCCGCCGGCGCTGAATTTCTTCACGGTCGCATGTCCGATGCCGCGGCTGGCGCCAGTCAGCACCAGGGTACGAGTATTGTCGTAGAGGGTCGCGGGCTTCATTGCGGGCTCTTTTCCCAATGGGTGAAGGGCGATCCTACTCTGCCCCGACGTCAATATCGTGGCCGATATTGATCGCCCTTCGATGCCGCCGAGGCGGTCGGACGACCATAAGAGGTGGCCAGGCAGGTGTCATGCCGCGACCTGTTGTATATTAGAGTGAAACTGTCAGATCGACCGTTAACTCATTGTGATTGAGCCATTTTTATTGAATACATGACGACTGTGCGATATCTTTCGCTTCGGCCTAGCCCAATATTTCGGGCTGTTCGGCCCTACTTTTTGATGAAGCAATTTTGGAGTGGTTCGCCATGCCGGACGACCGCCGCGCGCAGGCGCCGACACCGCACTTACGAACGCGCCCCGCCACAATGTTGACCGCTATAGGTCTTTGCGTGGTGATCATGGTCATACAGCTGGTGCCCGACATCCGCGACCTGACTTCCAACCGGGTAGCCGCACCCGTGGCGGCCGGCGCGCGTTAATTCCTGGGGCGCTTGTGCGCCCGCCCGGGAACGCGCATTTAGGGTGCCAGGTTGCGCGTGCCCACATCATCCGAAAACGATCAGGCCCTGCCGCTCGGTACGCGGCTCGGCGACTACCGGCTCGATGCGATCATCGGGCATGGCGGGTTCGGCATCACGTACCGTGCCTTCGACACCCAGCTCGCCAAGTTCGTCGCCATCAAGGAGTACTTCCCCGTCGAGTTCGCCATGCGCCGGCCCGACGGCCAGGTTGCGCCGCGCGGCGCGCGCTTCGGCGATGATTTCGTCTGGGGCCGAGATCGCTTTCTCGACGAGGCGCGCGCCCTGGCGCGGTTCCGCCACGCCCACATCGTTCCCGTGCTGCGCTACTTCGAAGCCAACGGTACGGCCTACACGGTCATGGAATTCGAGGACGGCCGTAGCGTGGCGCAGCTTCTGCGCGCGCCGAGCCGCCGCCTGCAGCCCGACGAGGTGCGGCGCCTCGCCGAGGGACTGCTGAGCGGATTGCATGCAGTTCACGCCCAGGGCTTTCTACATCGCGACATCAAGCCGTCGAACATCATCGTCCGGCACGACGGTGTACCCGTCCTCATCGACTTCGGCGCGGCGCGCCAGGCGATGGGCGGGCGCACGCGTACGCTCACCAGTATCCTGACGCCGCAGTACGCCCCGATCGAGCAGTATGCCCTCGACGGCAAGCAAGGCCCGTGGACCGACATCTATTCCGCGGCGGCCGTCCTGCATCACGCCGTCGCCGGCAGTCCGCCGCCGGAAGCGGCGAGTCGTGTCGGGGTGGATTCATATCGCCCACTGGCGGTGACACAGGCCGATCGCTTCGATCAGACGTTGCTTGCGGCGATCGACAGCGGACTGGCCTTCGCGCCGGACGACAGACCGCAGACCGTTGCCGACTGGAGTTTGCTGTTTGGCGAGGCATTGCCGCAGATCGACGATGCGCCGACCCAGCGTCTGCGAGGGGCACCGGGGGCAGTCGTCGCGCCGCGGCTGGGCGGCGTCAGTCGCGAAGCTCTCGAGCCCGCTTCGGTGGCACCATCGCCCAGCCCGACACGATCGAGAGCACGCGTGTGGATCGTCGTCGTTCTGATCGCCGTGGCGACTGCTGCGCTTTGGCGATTCCAGCCGGAAGTTCGCGGCCTGCTGGCCGACGCCTCGCCGCCGGATCGTCCTGCCGCAGACGCGCCGTCTTCGGAGGCGACGCAGCCGCCGGCATCACCAGCGGCATCTCCACCGCCGTCTTCGCCGTCCGCACCGCCGGCCGTTCCTTCGGCAACGCCGCCTGTCGCGCCGCAGGTGCCATCGGCCGCGCCGGAGCCGTCGGCACAGAAAACCCTGATCGAGCAGGCTCAGCGCGCGGCGAGCGACGCCCGTGCCGTGCTCGTTCGCGCCGATGAAGCCTCCAAGGCGGCCCTCTCGATGGCCGGCGAGGCGCGCATCGTGGCTGCCCGCGCGGCGCGCCCCGATCTCGAGAATGCCGAGCGGCTGTCGTACGACGACGGAGCGAGCTACATCGGCCAGGTGGCAGCCGGCAAGCGTCAGGGCCTCGGTGTCGCCGATCTCGCGAACGGCGAGCGTCAGGCCGGCGATTGGAACGCCGATCGCCTGAACGGTCTTGGGATCGTGAGGCTGGGCGACGACACGCGCTATGCCGGCCAATGGCGGGACGGTCAGTCGACCGGACTGGGTGTTCGCGAGAGGCCGGGCATCGAACGCATCGAAGGCAATTTCGTCGCGGGGCGCCTGGAAGGCCTGGGTGTTCGCCGGACGCTGACTGAGCCCAACGTCGTACAGTCCGGCGAATTCCAGGCCGACAGGCTGGAAGGGCCGGGCGTCGAGGCAGTTGGCGACCGCGAACGCTACGAAGGTGGTTTTCGCAACGGCCGGCGACAGGGCTACGGCCAGGTCAGCGGTGCCGACGGCAAGGTGCGTGCGGGCTTGTGGGAAGACGGAAAGCTTGTCGATTCAACACCTTGAGGGCAATGGCGCGAAAGTTGCAGCCAAGGCTTGCAACCGTTTCCCATTGACCTCCGTGACCAAAGCCCTGTCCGTCCTCTTGATCGACGACAATCCTGCCCGCGCCGAAATCGTCGAGTCGGGGTTGCGGGACGCGGGCTACGTGCTGCTCGAGCGTCTGGAGGGCACCTTCGATCTGTTGGCGCGCGTCGGCACGCTGAAGCCAGACGTCATCGTCGTCAGCATCGACAGTCCCAGCCGCGACGCCATCGAAGACCTGCGCCGCACCACCGAGAAGCAGCCGCGGCCGATCGCGCTGTTCGCCGACCGGTCGGACCCGGCGACGATTGCCGCCGCCATGGAGGCGGGCGTCTCCGCCTACGTCGTGAAGGGTCTGGCGCAGGATCGTGTGCAATCGGTCGTCGACGTCGCGGTCGCTCACTTCAATCGTTATCACTCGATGCGTGAGGAACTCGATCGCGCGCGCCTGTCGCTCGTCGAACGCAAGACGGTCGACCGGGCCAAGGGCTTGTTGATGGAGCAGAAGGGGATCGGCGAGGAGGCGGCCTACCGGCTCCTGCGCAAGCTCGCCATGGACCAGAACAAGCGCATCGGAGAAGTGGCGCAGGACGTGCTGACCTATGCCAAGGCCTTCAAGCTCTAGCTGAGGAACTGCCTCAAAAACGACCATGCTGCATATGTGAGCAACACCACCTGTTAGAGGTCCCGCCGCATTGGGCGGACAGCCGCTCAGATCTCGATTGTTTCTGCCGTAATATCAATAGGTTAAGAGAAATTTGGCGCCGCCGGCCGCCATGGCACACTTCCTGCGGCACTGCAGCAGTGGGGAAGCCAATGATGGATTCCCCGTGAAGTGATCGGCGGGCCAATGACGGCTCGCCTGCGGACATCGACGTCCTGTGCGGTCGGCTCATGCCGGCTGAACGGGGCGTCTTTTTTTTGAGGTTGAGCGTCGTGAGCCAACTCGAGCGATCGAAAGTAACGGTGGGTTTCATCCCGCTGATCGACTGCGCGCCCATTGTGTTTGCGGACATCCTGGGCCTGTTCGAACGCCACGGTCTCGATGTCGAGATCCGCCGCGAAGTCTCGTGGGCGAACATCCGCGACAAGGTGGCTGTCGGATTGCTCGACGCGGCCCAGATGCTGGCGCCGATGCCGCTTGCAGCCTCCCTCGGAATCGACAGCGTCAACGTGCCGATGATCGCCGCCATGACACTCGATCTCAACGGCAATGCCATCACGCTATCGCAGACCCTGTGGCAGGAGATCGAGGAAGCAGCCCCGGAACTCACCGGCGAGAATCTGGCCGCAGGGGCTCCCCTCGACGCGCGCGCCCTCGCCGCCGTGGTCCGGCGCCGGGCCGCGGCCGGCCGGCCACGGGTGGCACTTGCCTCGGTCTTTCCGTTCTCGTCG